>QIAH01000509.1 GCA_003225465.1 Acidobacteriota bacterium
AGATCGGTGGTAGTCTCGGCTCAGCTACCGTCGTGAGCGGGAGTAGTTCAGCGGTAGAACGCCAGCTTCCCAAGCTGGATGTCGCCGGTTCGATCCCGGTCTCCCGCTCCATTGTTACGGTCCCAAGTATTCGAAATCATCCGATCACTTCTGAACAATTGAAATTTCAAATCTGAAATCTCTGGCAAAAGCAGCCCTGGCGTCCGCTCCGAGTCGCGGCGCACTCCAAGGGCAAATGGTGTTTGCAATAGCTCCTCGAAGTTATCTCGCTACAAGCCGGTAAAACTTTGTAAAGGCAGGCCATTGGCGGCCACGGCGATGCTACATTGTGAGGATGGGGTGGCTGTCTTTCCGTTCGATAAAATGCGGGCTGACGGTTTGCGCGACAGCATTGGTGGTCATGGCTATGGCTGGCCTGTGCAGTGCGCTGGGCCAGACGCCGACCGCCCAGACCGATCCCTCCACGCAGCGCGCGGTCGGGTCTATTAAAGCGATCACCGACAACGGCATCACGCTGGCCTCCGACAGCGGCGAAGAGATCAAGGTGACTCTGCAAGACTCTGCCCGTATTTTGCGCGTCGCGCCCGGAGAGAAAGACCTCAAAAACGCCACGCCGGTCCAGAAACAAGACCTGCAAGTCGGCGATCGCATCTTAGTACGCGGCAAGGCAGGGGCCGACACTCACTCCATCTCCGCAGCCGCCGTTATCGTGATGAAACAGGCTGATGTTGCCGGCAAACGGCAACAGGAGCGGGAAGATTGGCAGAAGCGCGGTCTGGGCGGGCTGGTGACCGCGGTGGACGCCTCTAGCGCGACGATTACCATCTCAATGATGTCATTCTCGGGAAGCAAAAGCATCGCGATTCACACCACCAAGGACACTGTGCTTCGCCGCTACGCGCCGAACTCTGTGAAATTTGACGAGGCCAAGGTGGCTCCTCTCGATCAGATCAAGGTCGGCGACCAGTTGCGGGCGCGCGGAACCAAAAATGCCGACGCTACCGAGCTGGCGGCCGAAGAAGTTGTCTCGGGCAGCTTCCGTAACCTGGCCGGCCAGATCACGGCAGTCGACCCGGCTGCAAATACTTTGACGCTCAAGGACGCACTCAGCAAGCAAACCGTGGTGGTCAGGGTCACGGGAGACGCGCAGCTCCGGAAACTCCCACCGGAGTTTGCGCAGAGAATTGCCATGCGCCTGAAAGGCGGGATGGCTGCTGGTATTCCGGGCGCAGGAGCGGCGGTTGGTGGTGGAGATCGGCCGCGTGGACAAGGCGCCGGACAGTTTCCCAGCGCAGGGGGCGGAGGAATGGGCGGACGGGGTGGTGGCCCACCTGACATTCAGCAAATTCTGAACCGCATGCCCCCCGCATCGCTCACCGATCTTCAAAAAGGAGACGTGGTAATGATCGTCTCTACCGAAGGTGACGGTGCGGGAGCCGTCACCGCGATTACTTTGTTGGCAGGAGTCGAAGCAATTCTTACGGCAGCCCCCAATGCAAGTCAGGCCATGATGCTTTCGCCCTGGAGCCTTAGCCCGGGCAACGCCGAAGCGGCCGCCAATCAGTAGCGCGCATTCTTGAGTTCGTCATACTTGGCAGGAGTCGGAATGAAGTACTACCCACCATTGATCCGCGTTCTTGCGTTGTGCTTGTGGTTGGCAGTCGCGGGCGGCGCCTGGGCTCAAAGCAACACGGGCGTTATACACGGGACGGTTACGGATCCCAGTGGCGCTGCCGTTATGAAGGCCAACGTTATTTTGGTTGCGCCGAATGGGCAAACAAACACTGCCGCTACCAGCCGCAGCGGATACTACGAATTCAAGGAACTGCCTCCAGGAAGATACTCGGTGACCGTGACCGCGCCTGGTTTCGCCGATCTTGATGAGCACGTCATCGATCTCGCCGCGGGCCAGACTGAACCGCTCAATGTCGCACTCTCCATCGCCGTTGAAAAAGAAAAAGTCAACGTGAACGAACAACCCAGCGCCGCCGTCGATACCAGTCCCTCGAACAATGCGGGCGCGATCATTCTCACGGGCAAGGATCTGGATGCGTTGCCCGACGATCCCGACGAATTGCAGACCGATCTCGAAGCCCTCGCAGGACCGTCCGCCGGGCCGAATGGTGGACAGATTTACATTGACGGATTTACCGCCGGACAGCTTCCGCCCAAATCGTCGATTCGCGAGATTCGCATCAACCAGAATCCATTCTCCGCCGAATACGACAAACTGGGTTACGGCCGGATTGAAATCTTCACCAAGCCCGGCACCGACAAGTATCACGGGCAGGTGTCGATTATGGGGAACTCTTCGGCGTTCAATTCGCAGAATCCGTTTCTGGTGGGCACCGAGCCGTCGTATCACTCGTTGCAGTACATGGGGAGTATCGGAGGCCCGATCAGCAAGAAAGCTTCTTTCTTCTTTGACGGGCAGCGACGCAACATCGACGAAGTTGCGATCATCAATGCGACCGTTCTGAATCAGAACCCGGATCCTGCCTGTAACGATCCGAGTTGCCTCGGATTGCCCTTTACGGCGGCGGTGCCCAATCCGCATACTCGCACCAATCTCGGCACGCGAATCGATTATCAGATTTCAAAGAACAACACCCTGACCGGCCGTTATCAGTACTATCGCAATACCCTGGTAAATGATGGCGTGGGAGGTCTATTCCTGCAGGACCAAGGGCTCAACAGCACCACCACCGAGCACACGGTTCAGCTCAGCGATAGCCAGGTGCTTTCCACCAAGGTCATCAACGAGACGCGCTTCCAGTATCTGCGCGAAAACAGTAACTCCGTACCAGTGAGCACGGCACCTACGATTTCGGTTCCCGGCGCCTTCATCGGCGGGGGCGCAACCGGCGGCATCTCGACGGATTATCAGGATCACTACGAATTGCAGAACTACACTTCGATGGCCTTCGGCAATCATTTCCTGAGATTCGGCGGACGGCTCCGGCTCGTCCACGATCAGAATCTCGCCACGGATGGTTTTAATGGCGCGTGGACATTCCAGGACCTGGCCGCGTATCGCGGCCAGCCCATCCAATCCACCGGTGAAGGTAATCCACAGACCTTCCAGCCGCAGCCCTTCCAGTTCTCGATCAACGCTGTCCCGGGCGCAACCGTAAGCACGATACCTACGGTTACGATCGATGTCGTGGACGCGGGTCTGTATGTGCAGGATGACTGGCGCGTGCGTTCGAACCTGACTCTGAGCTACGGTCTGCGTTTCGAGACCCAGAATTCTATTCACGATCACGGTGATTTTGCTCCGCGGGTGGCAATCGCATGGGGCATCGGCAGAGGACAAAAGAGCTCGCCCAAGACCGTGTTGCGCGCGGGGTTCGGCATGTTTTACACGCGTTTTCTTGCAACCGATGTCCTGCAGGCCGAACGCCTGGATGGAGTGACCCAGCTCCAGTACATCGCGCAGGCGCCGTCGCCGAATACGCCCATTCCCGGCGTCAACTATCCCAACCTCCCCACACCGGAGCAATTGCAGCAGACTACGCCCACGTTGTATCAGGTCGATCCCAAGTTCCGGGCTCCCTATATTGTGCAGAGTGCGGTCAGTCTAGAGCGGCAGATTACCAAGGTCGCCAACGTTTCCGTGTCGTATCTGAATTCCCGCGGATACGACCAACAACTGACCCGGAACATCAATGCTCCCGTCCCGCCGGCCATCGATCCGAATGATCCCACCGTGCGGCCGTTTGGTACGCTGAAGAATATTTACCAGTACACATCGGAAGGAATTTTTCGGCAGAACCAGATAATCCTGAGTTCGAATGTACGCGCCGGCAAGGTGACGCTCTTCGGCTACTACACGCTGAACTCCGTGAATGCCAACACGTCCGGCGGATTCCCCTCGAACCAGTACAACCTTGATCAGGATTATGGCCGCACCATGTATGGCATCCGTCATCGAGCATTTGTGGGCGGCTCCATTACGGCCCCTTATGGGTTCCGGCTCAGCCCGTTTATGATCGCGACCTCGGGCGTACCTTATAACGTCACCGTGGGACAGGATCTGAATGGCGATTCGCTCTACAACGATCGTCCATCCTTTTCTGGTGCGTGCTCGCTCCCTACTGACCCATGTTTCTACAATCGCACTCCAGCGCCCGGGGATGCTCGTGTGCCGATCAACTATCTGACGGGCCCTCCACAGTTCACATTGAATCTGCGTCTCAGTAAGACGTTCGGGTTTGGCAGGGAAGCTTCGTCGGCAAACGCTCCCGGCGCGGGGTCGCAGGGAGGCGGACCAGGCGCTGGCGGCGGAGGAGGTGGTGGGCACGGACGCGGTGGAGGAGGAGGTGGTGGTGGCTTCGGACGCGGCCCGGGTGCCGGCGTGGCGACCATCTTCGGTCCTGGCGCGACTAATCGGCGTTACAACCTGACCTTCAGTGTGAATGCGCGCAACGTGCTCAACCGCGAGAATCTGGCTGCGCCGATTGGTGTTGTGGCCTCGCCTAACTTCGGCCGATCGGTCGCGCTTGCGGGAGGCCCGTTCTCCAGCCAAGCAGCGATTCGTAAGCTGGAACTGCAAGCGACGTTCAGCTTCTGAGGCGCGGCGAAAAAGCTTTTAACCGCAAAGATCGCAAAAGTGATGCAATAAGCGCAAAGAAATCAAAATCTTAAACCGCAGAGGACGCGGAGAATATTCGCAGAGATCGCGGAGAAAAGCGGCCCTGTCATGCACGTAACCGGAATTTTCTTGAAAAAGAGCGCACAGAAAGCCCGCGAAGACCATTAAAAGAGACATTCTCGTCTGCCGTGAAGATGCAACTCTTTGCTGTTTTATTCCCGCGGTTGTTCTTCGTAGCTCGGAAGCATAAAATTTCCACGCTGAAGCAACCCGACTATCCCCAAGGAGGATTCATGAGAACAAAGTGGTTCCTCTCTGCTCTGGCATTCTTGCTTGCCATACCCGTCTTTGCGGAAGAAAAGGAAAAGAAGGAAACTGACCGCCTGGAAGAGTCGGCGGTGGTGCTCAAAGAAATTCTCGATATTCCGGATGACATTCCAAGAGATCTGCTCGACAAGGCCTTGTGCGTGGTGGTCTATCCATCGGTGAAAAAGGCCGCGTTCATCGTTGGAGGCAGCTATGGGCGCGGGGTGATCACCTGCCGCAAGGGAAAAGAATTTACCGGCGGCTGGAGCGCGCCCGCCATGTTCGCACTCGAGGGCGGCAGTTTTGGTTTCCAGATCGGCGCGCAAGCCACCGATTTCGTTCTGCTCATCATGAACGAAAGCGGCGCAAACTCCGTGATGTCCAGCAAGGTCAAACTCGGCGCCGACGCCTCCGCCGTAGCCGGTCCCGTGGGACGCAATGCCTCTGCCGAGACAGATGTCGTTCTCAAAGCTGAAATTCTTTCCTATTCGCGGGCGAAGGGTCTGTTCGCGGGCATCTCTCTGGCGGGGTCGACATTGCGTGCCGACGAAGGCGGCAACAAGGCGCTCTACGGGAGGGAACTGAGCGCAAAGGAAATTGTTCGTGAAGGCAAAGTTTCTCCTCCGCCAGCTTCCCGTCGTCTGCTGGCGATTCTCACCAAGGCTTCGCCGAAACACGTCGAATCCAAAAAGTGATCGTACGAGTGCCTGTTTTCATTCGCATCTGCTGCGAATGCATGGCATCGTTCATCCGATGTTCGCGAATATACTCAGTTTCCTGCGTTCTGGAGACCGTATGGAGCCCTGTCCCTTCCTGCAAGCTGTTTTCATTGTTCTGCTATGTCAACTGGCGGCCTGGAGTCAGGAAACGCAACCTACATCAACGATGCCGCCGACCGGCAGTACTGCGGCTGTTCATCGCGCGACCATCGGCCTGGTGCTCGAAGGAGGCGGCGCTCTCGGCCTGGCCCACGTTGGAGTCCTGCGCTGGCTGGACGAGAACCACATTCCAATCGATTACGTTGCCGGTACCAGCATGGGCGGCCTGGTAGGTGGCTTGTACGCGACCGGCATGTCGGGGGAGGAAATTAATGAGTTCCTGAAGACTGTTAACTGGAATCGCTCGCTGCGCAACGAACTTCCCTACCAGGCTCGGTCATTTCGCCGCAAGGAAGACAAGCGCGACTACCCCAACGATCTCGAATTCGGACTCAAGCATGGCATCAATTTTCCCAGCGGCTTCAACTCGGGACAACAGGTTGGCCTGATCCTCGACCGCATCGCCCTGCCATATTCCGATCTGAAGAGCTTCGATGATCTACCCACTCCATTCCGCTGTGTCGCGACTGATCTCGTCAGCGGCAAAGCCGTGGTTTTCAAGGATGGTCCTCTCTCGGAAGCCCTGCGCGCGACCATGTCGCTGCCGGCGATCTTCAGCCCGGTGCGTCGCGACGATCACGTTTATGTGGATGGCGGCATCGTCAACAATCTTCCTGTGGACGTCGCTCGCGTCATGGGGGCTGACATCGTGATCGCGGTACACCTCGAAGTTCCCCCGCTAAATCCTGACCAAGGTCTTTCCGTGTTTAGCGTCCTGCAACGCTCCGTGGGCGTGATCATTTCGGCCAACGAATACGCCAGCATGCAGAAGGCGGATGTGCTGATCCCGGCGCATACCGGACGCTTCAGCATGATCGACTATCAGGCCGCGCAGGATATCGTTCAGGTCGGCTATCAAGGAGCGGAGGAACGCCGGCGAGTGCTGGAGCGTTTCGCCTTGAACGATTCTGATTGGAAGCAGTATGTGGACCAGCGGCAGGCGCGCCGCCGGACCGTGCCGATCCCACAATTCATCGAGGTTACCGGCACCGAGCGCGTAATCGCGCAAGGCATCCAGAAAAACCTTGCTGACAATATTGGAAAGCCCGTTGATTATAAGCGTCTGGACGACGATCTCACGGATGTGACTGGACTGGGCCGATTCTCACGCACGGGACTATGCTCCTCCCACGGTCAACCCGCTGTTCGTGATCGACGGCTCCGACTACACCGACGTGCGATTCTCGTTGGGAGCCCGCGTTACGTTCCATGACATCGGGGGATTCGGCTCCGAGGTGCGCAATGATTTCGTGGTAGGTTCGGCCTACGGCGCTGCTTCCGAGTACTACCATCCGCTCAACTGGTTCAGTCACTTCTTTGTTGCCCCACGCCTTTTCGCCGACTCCAAGCCCTTTGACTTGTATTTCGACGACAATCGCATTGCCACTTTTCGGCAGCACGATGCTGGAGGGGGGCTGGATTTCGGCGTCGCTATTAACCGCTTCTCAGAATTGCGTTTCGGGTACCAGCTCGAGCACCTGTCACTGACGCGGTCGATTGGCATCCCTTCGGAAGTTCTGCATGACGTGAGTGGCCGCCAGGGATTCACGCGCCTTCGCTATATCATTGATCACACGAACGACCCGACGTTGCCTCGGAAGGGTTACTTTGTGCAATCGCGGCTGGAGTTCTACGATGGAAATCCCTCCGCCAGCGAGCACTTTCCGCTGGCCGAATTGCGCACCGGAATCTTCCATCCGATTCTTAAAACTAATTCCATTTTCATGATCGCCTCCGGCGGTTCGACCATGGGCTACCGCAACACAGGGATCCCCATGTTCGGGCTCGGCGGACCGCAGCGCCTCGCGGCATACGGCACCAACGAACTCCTCACTAACCAGTACTTCCTGTTCCAGCCCGGCTATATCCGCCGTCTTAGGGAACTGACGCCGCTGTTGGGCGAGAACGTCTATCTTGTGACCAACTACGAAATCGGCAAAGCTTATGGGGCACTCAACACCCTCGATAGCCGCCTACCCAACGATTTCAACGCCGCCGTGCTGGTGCAATCGTTTATCGGCCCGGTGGTGTTTGGCGGGAGCGTGGGCGACCGCGGCCACCACAGGTTCT
>QIAH01000510.1 GCA_003225465.1 Acidobacteriota bacterium
TCCCCATTGAGTTGTTCATAACTCCAGCGCTTGCCTGCATGAATCAAAGCGCTGGCTTGCGGTGTCCGTTCTACCTGTTGCTCAAATGCTTCCTGGATGGTCAGGGCTCGGGGATAGTCTTCGCCGGTCTGATTCCACTCCCCCACAACCTGCCGCCGCTCCTCCGCACTCATGATCGACAACTCCGCAATGCGCGCGTCCGGACTCTCCACTGCGCTCTCCATCAATTGCTGGAAATGTCCCAGCATCCTCTCGATCGTCGAGCGCTCAAACAGGTCCGTGTTGTAATGGAAACGGGCCAGTACCTCGTCCGAGCGCTCATCCAGTTCGAGGTAAAGGTCATACTTGGTGGCTCCGGTGTCCACATCCATTTGAGTGATTGCCCACGCGGGATCGATTTCGGGCATGGGTGCTTCGAGTGAAAATAATGCTTGCAACCCGGCATAGCGTCCGGGATCACGCTGTACTCTCAATTCCCGGAGCAAATGCTCAATGGGAATGCGATCGTGATCGAGCGCGTCGATGGTCCAGTCCCGGGCGCGAGACGCTAAGATCCTGAAATTCGGGTTCCCGCTGAGGTCCGCCGGAAAAATAACGGTATTCATAAAATACCCGAGCAGTAATTCTGTTCCGGGAAGATTTCGGCCAACAGTAACCCCCCCAATGGGAATACGCTCTTCTCCTGAATAGCGATATAGCAGCGCCGCGAACCCAGCCAAAAGAGCATGGAACAGGGAAAGTCCGTTATTTCGACAGTAGTGCCTCAGGCTAGCGGTTAGACTTCTATTCAGTTTGAAGGGATATCTGGATCCAAGAAATGTTTTAGATCGTGCGATAGGACGGTCCGTTGGCAAATAAATTTCCGGGAAGGGTCCGTTGAGCTGTTCACGCCAGTATTGAACGTTTTTCAAAAGCGCTTCGGGCGTGAATGTTCGCCGCTCCCACGACGCATAATCGGAATATTGAAAAGGAAGCTCTGGCAAGGAAGACGGCTTACCCGCGGAAAAGTCTTTATAGAGGGCGACCAATTCGGGCAGGAAGACACCGTAAATCGCGACGCCATCGAAAATGATGTGGCTGAGCGTCAAATATAGCCGATAATCTTCATCATCTAGACGAATCAATCTGACCCGAAACAACGGAAGCTCGCTCAGATCCAGCGGTACGCTTGTCTCGGCGGTCGCAATCGCAATGGCAGCAGCCTCTCGGCGATTGGGCGTTAGACTGCGCAGATCAGTGACTGGAAGCGAAATGACAAGTCTGTCGTGGACTTGCTGAAGGGCGTGGCCTTCGACGACTTTGAAAGTGGTGCGCCAGGCTTCGTGGCGTCGCAAGATCTCGTTGAAACTTCGCTCCAGCGCGACCACGTCCAGCGGGCCCGAGTGTTGAATTGTAAACGGCTCATTGTACAAAGGCAGTTCGGGAGCAAGTTGAGCGTGCATCCAGATCTGCTCTTGAGCATGCGAAATCGGGGCGAGTTCTCCTGGCGGAAGTCGTGGAATCTTAGCTCTCGGGTGGAGTTCCATTTCCCCG
The DNA here is from genome assembly GCA_003225465.1 of Acidobacteriota bacterium. Classification (GTDB taxonomy): domain Bacteria; phylum Acidobacteriota; class Terriglobia; order Terriglobales; family Acidobacteriaceae; genus Gp1-AA133. The sequence goes on from QIAH01000510.1 coordinate 1,534, forward strand.
CGGAGACATTTCTGCAGCAGTTTGCGTTTCGCTTCGGAGTATCCGGATTCCATTGTCCTATCGCCAACTCTTAGGGCTGAGACTACCTTGATCCCTTAACGTCAAAAGTCACCGGAAGAGCGGTCAATCCGCGAAGTCCGAGGTTGTGACGCCACTGAAGGGTAGCTTTTGTGTCGAGTTTGAGATCAGGGAGCCTTCGTAGAAGAGTTTCGAAAGCAATCTGACCCTCCAGGCGCGCCAGTGCAGCGCCAAAGCAGAAATGCGCAGCCCAGCCAAAGGCAAGATGTCGATTGTCTTTGCGCGCTAAGTCTAGCCGATCCGGTTCTTCAAAGCGTTCCGGATCGCGATTGCCAGCACCCATCACTGCGATGACGGCCTGCCGCTTGCGAATTTGCCTGTTGCCCAGTTGGACATCAGCCGGGGCTAGCCTGGCAGTGTGCTGGCTGGGACTCTCATAACGCAGCAGTTCCTCCACGGCCGAAGGAATTAAAGACGAGTCGTTACGCAGTCGTTCCATTTCTTCTGGATGGCGAAGCAGCGTAAGCAAGCCGTTGCCAATGAGGTTCGTCGTCGTCTCCTGTCCGCCTACCATTGTCACGATCAGGTTCGCGACAATTTCCTCTTCCGTGAGACTCGTTCCATCGACCTCAGCTTCCATCATGGCTCGGATCAGCCCATCGCGTGGACAGGTTCGCTGCTCACGCATTTCGGTCCGAAAGTAGGAGCAGAGGTTTTCGACGCTCCGCAGCACCCGGGAATAGCGATCGGGATTGTGCTGGAAATTGCCGAGCATCTCGGCAAAATCCTGCGACCAGGTTTTCAGCTGCACGTGGTCCCGGGCAGCCACGCCCAGCATTTCGGCAGTCACGATCGCCGGGGCCGGAGCCGCAAAATCCTCGATCACATCCATGCGGCCTTTGGCGACCACTGCATCCAGCAGCGTGTCCATGACATCCTGGATGTGTGAGCGGAGTTGTTCCACCCGTCGCGGCGTAAATGCAGCCGAAGCGAGTGTCCGCAGACGAGTGTGATCCGGGGGGTCCAGAAACAACATCTGCCGGACCATGACTTTTGCAATCGGATTCAGCGCCGACAAATTGAGGTCACTCAGTTGCTCTGGGGTGGGCGTACGGTTGGCAGAAAAATGGTGCAACACGTGCACGACATCTGAGTAACGAGTAACAATCCAAGCGTGCAGGAAAGGATCCCAGTGCACGGGATCTTCGCTCCGCAGCTGGCGGTAAAGTGCATACGGGTTCGCGAGCACGTCCGGATCGAGCAACTGGTAAAGGCTGAGCGCACGATCTTGTTTACGCGAGGGGATCGACGGCGGAGCAACAGGGGAACTCATAAGGAACTTTCGGCCGGTGAAGTCTGCAAAATACGACGAGCTTCTTCGTCGCTGATCGCGTTCAGCTTCGCCTGAATCAAGCTGCCAATCTCGGACGAAATCTCTCGTATCGTCGGATGATCGAACAAGCTCCTCAGCGGCAGCTCCACGTCGAAGGTCTGCTTGACTGTCGCGATGAGTTGGGCACCCATGAGAGAGTGGCCACCGAGATTGAAAAAATTGTCGTCCCGGCTAACGCGAGCGGTTCCCAACAATGTGGCGAGGAAGCGGGCCAGCCATTGTTCGATTTCCGATTGCGGAGTCTCGAACACCTCCTCGTGCAGGATGTTCTCTGAAGTAGGCGGCGGCAGTGCGGTCCGATCGACCTTTCCATGCGCTGTCAAAGGTAAGCTGGCAATGGGTACAAATACTGAGGGAACCATGTACTCGGGAAGATGCTCACCAAGAAACCTTCGTAGTTCGTCAGCACTTAAGTGTGCGTTCGCAGCCGGTACGATGTAGGCGATCAAGCGGGTCTCCCCAGAATTATCTGAGCAAGCCGTGACGAAACTCGAATGAATCACTGAATGCTGTTCCAGCACCGCTGTGATCTCCCCAGGCTCGATGCGGTATCCCCTGACTTTCACCTGTTCATCGATGCGACCCAGGAACGCAAGTTGGCCATCGGGCAGCCTGCGCGCCAGATCACCCGTGCGATATAGACGCCCATCTTCGTTGTTTCCGAACCGATTGGGGATGAATTTCTGATCTGTCAAATCCGGACCATTCAGGTATCCGCGCCCGACGCTGGCGCCTCCGATCAGGATTTCTCCCGGAGTGCCGTCTGGAACGCTCTGAAGTTGTTCGTCGACCAAATAGATCTGAACATCGTCTATGGGGCGCCCAATGGAAGGCATTGCGGCAGGTTGTGCTTCAGAAGAAACAATTCCAGATGTAGCAACCACGGTACATTCGGTTGGCCCGTAGTTATTGACCAGATCAAAAGGCAATCCAACAGGAGGATAGCGCCGAAGCGTGTCCGCGCCAGTCAGTAAGAAGCGCAGCGCAGTTTGGGCCGGCCATGGTAAATCGACTATCGCTTCCGCGAGCGCGGTGGGAAGAAAGCTGATCGTGATCTGGTGCGCGACTATCCAGTCGCGAAGTCCCTCAGGGGACGTGCGGATGTTCTCATCGACGACAGCCACGCTTGCGCCCGCTGCAAGATACGGCCAGATTTCCCAGACAGCCGCATCAAATCCGGGACTCGCGTGCATTGTGGCTTTGTCTTTCGGAGTTACCGCGAAAGCTCGCTGATGCCAACTAATGAGATTCAACAGGTTCGCATGCGTAATCTGTACACCCTTTGGCCGGCCGGTCGATCCAGAAGTGAAGATGATATACGCCAGGTTCGCGCGATCAGCGTTGCGAACCTGACTGCCGGCATCCAGATTCAGAGCGCAAGCCTCCATGACAATCGCTTGCCAACTCCCTTGTGGCAGTTGCTTAGCGACACATGGATGGGTCACGACCAACCGAACGCCGGAGTCTTCCAGGAGCATAGCCAGCCGGTTTTTGGGGTAGCTCGGATCAAGTGGTACATAGGTTGCACCAGCTTTCAGCACGCCGAGCGCGCCGATGACAAAGTCCGCGGAGCGCCGCATACATAGCCCAACTGGAACGTCTTCGTGGACCCCCGACGCTTGCAACCGGAGCGCCAACTCGTTGGCACGCTGGTCAAGTTCGCGGTAGGTGATTCGCTTGTCTCCCTCATAGACTGCAACCGCATCCGGCCTGACCTTCGCCTGAGCCTCGATCAACTCATGTACGCAGATACGGACCATGGAACATCACTTCCTTCATCTTGCAACTGACATCTAGTGGCTATGAGCGCACCCGTTTCTAGCGCTTTGTCTAAGCCGTGCCTCATCCAGTTGAAATCGAAACATATAGGTTCATTTGCCTGGCTCGAATCTACCCCCTCTACGCGGTTGATTTGCCATCAAGAACGCGTTGAAGCAAACCCTGCAGTTCCGAAGATGACAAATTGTCCAATTGGGCCATCAGGGCTTCGCGGCTGATGCCGCCCGGAGTGCGCAGACGAGGTTGAACGATGGGGGTACGGGGTTTGAGTCCGAGGGCTCGGGCCTTGTCTACTTCCATCGCTAAGCCCGCGATGGTGGGCGCTTCAAACACGCTACGCACCGGCAACTCCACTTCCAACGATCGCCGGATGCGCGCCGTCAGCTGCAGCACCAGCAACGAGTGCCCGCCCAGCTCAAAAAAGTTCTGCTCCATCCCCACCTGCTCCACTTTCAACAGCTCTCGCCAGATCTCCGCCAGCTTGGCTTCCACTTCGTTCCTCGCCCCTACCTGCTCTTGCTCATCTCCCAGCAGCACGCCGCCCGCGCCCGCCAGTTCCCCCCGATTCACCTTCCCGCTCGGCAGCAACGGCATGCGCTCGATCTGCCAGTAGCTCGTCGGCACCATTGCCTCGGGCAGCTTTGCCCGCAACTGCTGCCGCAGTTCTCCCGCTTTCGGTACCTCCACTCCCTCTTTCATCACCAAGTAGGCCGAAAGTTTCTGCTGCTCCCCGGTTCCCGTCACCGCCACCACCGCCTGCCCCACCGCCCCATGCCGTGCCAGCACCGTCTCGATCTCTCCCAACTCGATCCGCTGCCCGCGCAGCTTCACCTGCTGGTCCACCCGCCCCACATATTCCAGATCCCCGTTGCCCCGGTAGCGCCCCACATCCCCAGTCCGGTACAGTCGCGCCGACTGCTCCGGTGCCAGCTGGTTGGCCACGAAGCGCTCCGCCGTTAGTTCCGCACGGTTTAGATATCCCCGCGCCAGCCCTTCTCCTCCCACATAGATCTCCCCACGCACTCCCGCCGGAACCGGATGGCCATGCTCATCCAGCAGATAAATTTGCGCATTGCTGATGGGCCGCCCGATCGCGACCGAGCATGCCATCCAGTCGCTCTCCCCCACTTCGTGGCAGGTCACGTCCGCCGCTACTTCCGACGAACCGTAAATGTTCAGCAGCCTCGCCTTGGGCAACACTTGTCGAAACTTCGCCGCCAACTCCACCGCCAAAATCTCCCCGCTGCAGGACCAAAGCCTCAGCTCCGGCACTCTCTCCTGCAGATTCGGGACATTCTCCAACAGGGCTCGCAACAACGAGGGCACCAGCACCATCCGCGTGACATGCTCCCGGCCCAGTTCCTGCACCAGCAGTTCCGGATCGCGCACCGCTTCTTCCGGAATGATCACGCTGGGCACTCCCGCCAGCAGCGGTCCGAAAATCTCCCAGATCGAATCCACGAACCCCAGGTTGGTCTTCTGGCAGCACACCTCTCCGGGCTGGAACGGGTACTTCTTCCACATCCAGGCGAAGCGGTTGATCGCAGCACGGTGTGTGCCCTGCACTCCCTTGGGATGGCCGGTTGAACCTGAGGTGTAGATGACGTACGCCACCTCACTGCTCGACGTCGACACCCCCAGGTTGCCGCTCCCTTCCCGGCGCCAGCCTCCCTCCCCATCCATCACCAATATCTTCTGGGTGTTCCGTGGAAGCTTATCCCGCAGCGATGCATGCGTGATGACACAGCCCAGGGCAGCATCCTCCATCATGAACCGCAGGCGCTCCACCGGAAACGCCGGATCCAGCGGAACGTACGTGGCTCCCGTCTTGAGCGTGGCCAGCAGCGCAACCACGGTATCTGCGCTTCTCTCCAGGCAGATGCCTACCCGGCAGTCCTGTCCAATTCCTTGCTGGATGAGCCAACCGCCCAGCCGATTCGCATCCCCATTGAGTTGTTCATAACTCCAGCGCTTGCCTGCATGAATCAAAGCGCTGGCTTGCGGTGTCCGTTCTACCTGTTGCTCAAATGCTTCCTGGATGGTCAGGGCTCGGGGATAGTCTTCGCCGGTCTGATTCCACTCCCCCACAACCTGCCGCCGCTCCTCCGCACTCATGATCGACAACTCCGCAATGGGTGCGTCCGGACTCTCCACCGCGCTCTCCATCAATTGCTGGAAATGTCCCAGCATCCTCTCGATCGTCGAGCGCTCAAACAGGTCCGTGTTGTACTCGAACTGACAGTGGAATTCTCCGTCCTCCCACACATCGACCGACAGATCGAATTTTGCGATTCCGGCATCAAAGGGCAATTCAGTGATCCTGAGACCAGGAATCTCAAAGATTTGTTTCGGGATGTTCTGAAACGTAAACATCACCTGGAATAAAGGATGCGTATCCAGCGAGCGCTGCGGAACTAGCGCCTCAACCAGACGTTCGAATGGAACATCCTGGTGCGCGTACGCTTCGAGAGCGAATGCGCGGACCTGTCGGATCCGGTCGCGGAAGGTCAAATCGCGCTGCCCAAAGTCTGCCCGGAAGACGAGGGTATTCACAAACAAACCGATCATGTTTTCGATTTCGAGATCGTTTCGGGCGGCGATTGGGGTTCCAACCAGGATGCTTTCCTGCCTGGTATAGCGCCAAAGCAAAGTTTGGAAAGCGGCGAGTGAAACCATGAACAATGTGGAACTCTCCGCCTGTCCAATGGACTTCATCTTCGCCAGCGTGCTGCGCGTGAGAACGATCTTCTCAGTAGCTCCGCGCCAGCTGTGGGTCAACGGACGCGGATAGTCGGTCGGGAGATCGAGAACAGTCTGCGCTCCTTCCAGCTTCTTCCGCCAGTGCCGAAGTTCATTCGCAAGCACCTCTCCGCTCATGTTCTGGCGTTGCCACTCAGAGTACTCCCCGTATTGAATCGACAGCGGCGGCAGGTTGGGAACGCGGCTGTTACTCAGGTCGGCGTAGGACTGAGTTAGTTCACGAAACAAAATCGAGATCGACCAGCCATCTGTAATGATGTGGTGCATCACCAGCACCAGGATATGGGTCTCCTCCCCGGTGCGGATCAGAACCGCGCGGATGAGCGGTCCTTTGCCCAAGTGAAGGGGCTTTTTGCCCTCCTCCCTGGCAATTTGCAGACCTTCAGCTTCCGCCCGGTCGGACGGTAAACCCGATAAGTCGAGCACGGCAATATGGACGTTCGCGTCCGGTAAGACAACCTGTCGCGGATTCCCATCGACCGATTCGAATACGGTTCGGAGGGAGGCATGCCGGAGTAATACGGTCTCGAAGGCACGGGTCAGGGCCCCAAGGTTCAAAGGGCCCACAACCCGAAATACGCGGACGAGGTTATAGGCAGCAGTTCCCGGCTCCAATTGGTCGAGGAACCAAAGTCTCTGTTGGGCAAACGAAGCCGGAAACGCAGATGGATTCATCCAGAGGCCTGGAACACCGCGCCCATTGTGCTGAAAAGCCCTTGTTTAGAGAATCCGGTGAACCCTGTACATCGGCATAGAGAGCTTTCCTGCACTGAGGTCTCACGGTCGAGTACAATCTTTCCTGTATTGCGGTCTGGGCTCCAGAGGGTCACTCTTCTCGCGGCAGTTGACGCCATGAAGTCTCGCGCCTCAGCGGAAACAGGCTTCTCCCAAGATCCTCAGACTTTGCCGGTTGGCATATATCCTGCCGCTCTAGCGCAGCGAAGACTGTGGTTCCTCGATCAACTCCAAGGTCCCACCTCTGCTTATAACGTGCACGTCGGCTTATGGCTATATGGAGCTCTTGATCTCAAAGCTCTTCAGGCCAGCCTTCAGATGATCGTGGATCGCCACGAGAGCCTGCGTACTTGTTTTGCATTGACGCGTAATGAATTGATTCAATTAGCGCTTCCGAGTTCGACGGTCGTGCTGCCGTTTACGGATTTCAGCGCAGCACCTGACCCTTACCCGCAGGTCTACGACTTGGCGAAGCAAGAAGTTGCGCTACCTTTCGATCTCAGCCAGGAACCGTTATTCCGCGCACGGGTACTACGTATTGCCGCAGAGGAACACGTGTTCCTCTGTACGATGCATCACACGATTACCGATGCCTGGTCTATGCAGGTCTTTGTAAAAGAGCTTTCAATTCTGTATGACAGCCTCATTAGGGGAATCGCTCCAAGCCTGCCGGAACTGCCGGTTCAGTATGGGGACTACTCGAAGTGGCAATTTCAAGTTCTCGAGACGGAACTCGTTCAGAACCAAGTTGCGTATTGGAGGGACAGGTTGGAGGGTGCGGCTCCGGTCCTGGATTTGCCCCAAGCCGCGCCGCGTCCTAGCGAACAGACGCTCGCAGGCGCGACCCGAACGTTTCCCGTGCCCGGCGAACTCATGAGCACTATTAAATCATTGGCCACGAGTCAACAGGCTACGGTTTTCATGCTGTTGCTCGCTGCTTTCAAGGTCTTGTTGTATCGCTACAGTGGACAACCCGATGTGCTCGTGGGAGTTCCGGTTGCTGGGCGCAATCAACTGGAGACGGAAGGACTTATCGGTTTCTTCGTGGACACGTTGGTCCTGCGCGATGATCTTTCCGGAAACCCATCTTTCCGAGACCTTCTGGCGGAAGTACGCGAGACTACGTTGGGGGCATTCGCGAATGGAGACGTGCCTTTCGACAAGATCGTAGAGACGCTACAGCCACAACGCGATCTACGTTACAACCCGATATTCCAGGTCATGTTCTCCGTTATCAAGTCGGCGATTCGCTCACATACCTTCGGAAATATTTCCGCGTATCCCTACGTCGTGTATCCCAGTACCTCTATTTTTGATCTCTCCGCCGCATTCGTTGAGGACAGTGATGGGAATTGGTGGCTTCAGTTTGACTTCAATACCGACCTGTTTCGGGAAGAACGCATCGCAGCCATGTGTGAGGATTACATTGGCCTTCTGCGCGGCATAGCAAGCGATCCCGAGGCGCGCATCGATACGCTCCCAGTTGTCAGCCTTCCTCAATCAACGGTGACTGCGCAGCCACCATCGAAAATGACGAATCGTGCCGAGGAGAAGAAGCTCAATGCCTCGAGTTGGGCGAGTTTCGGGCGAAATCGTCGACAGAGTCCTGGCATTTATGAGCTTGAGGAAGCATTGCTGGTCGACATTTGGAAGGATGTCCTCGGAGTTCCCAAGATTGGTCGCCACGACAATTTCTTCGACTTGGGTGGGCACTCGCTGCTGGCGGCACGCCTCGTGCGGGAAGTTCAGAATGCCACCGGACGCAAGATTCCTGTATCTGCGATTTTCAAGGCCCCCACTGTCGCGACCCTCGCGAGGCTGATCAAGGACGGTAGCTGCTTTACCGCAGAACCGGTGTCCATGAAGCTCCGTGAAGGCGCAAACCGGATCCCATTCTTCGCCATCGCAGCTCCAGGAGTAGATGCGATTGGATTTGGTTTCCTAGCGCGCACCCTCGCTGAGGAGCAGCCTGTCTACAAGCTTCAAGGACCGGGCGCCTTGGTCGCGGGTCGGCCCTTCCAGAAGGAAGAGCTCCGTAAACTGGCCCAGGAGTACATCACTGCCATGCGCAGCGTGCAGCCCCACGGACCCTTCTGTCTGGGCGGAATGTGTGACGGCGTACAGATTGCACAAGAGATGATCATCGAACTCGAGTCCCAAAGCGAAAAAGTTTCCCTGTTCGCAATTTTCGACACTTGGGTGCTGGAAAATTCTCAAGACCGTCGACTCTGGGCGGTCGATTATTATCTGAACCGGTTACGCTCCTTCCACCGCTTGCCGCTTAAGCAGCAACTTGCCACCGTGACACGAGCGCTTATGCGAGGGGTAAGACGGCACCGTGCTACCCAAACGGCTTGGAATCGAGCCTACTGGCCCGGTGAAGATTTCCAGCCGCCCCGATTTCGAGCGCCTGTTCTTCTGTTCAAGCGACCACGACAGCCCTTCTTCTACGTTCGCGACCCGGAGTTGGGATGGGGCACGCGCTCGAAGAGTGGGGTCGAGGTCTGCGAAGTCGATTGCGGACATTTCGATTTCCTACGACCGCCTTACGTCCAGCGTATCGGTGAAAGATTGCAGGCCCGTCTTCGAGAAATCAATGAAGGTGCGCAGGCGACGCAACTGGCTGTTTGAGATTCAAGATGGGATGCGAACAGGGGGCGTGCGTTAGGCGCCGGCCTGGTAGGCGGAAGAATGCAGGATAGCTCCTCAGCCTCGATGATGACTGGCGTGCATTCGGATCTGAGCACGGAGAGCGCCACTGCGCTTGCAGTTCGGCCTAGATCTGTCGACGCTAGCGTGCGAGTCAT
>QIAH01000387.1 GCA_003225465.1 Acidobacteriota bacterium
CTTCGAACTCCCCGCTCGTTCGGGGAGGCAGGCTGCCTACTCAAGCGGTCGGCTCTTGCTTGCCGCCACAGAATGACTCGGGCTTGCCTGCACCACGGCCCTGCACAGTTGCGCGTACGTCCAGTCCTCGCGCAACATCAGGTACAACCTCACCGCCAACTTGCGGGCCACTGCCACCTTGGCCAGGGCGCGATGTTTGCGCGCCCCCAGCCGGCGATAGAAGCGGCCCAACTCGGCATCTTTCCGGGCCGCGCTCTGACCCGCTTCCACCAGCAGAAAACGCACAAACGAACTGCCCTGCTTGCTGATGTGTCCCAGTCGCTGCCGTCCGCCGCTGGAATACTCGCTCGGGATCAGCCCAAAGTAGCTGCCCACCTTGCGCCCATCCCGGAAGCGCTCCGCCGGTCCCAGCGTCAGCACCATCGCCAACGCGGTCACCGGACCCACTCCCGGATGCGTCATCAACTTCACGGCCGCCGGCCGGCCTTTCACTTCTTCTTCCACTTGCCGGTTCAGCGCAGCGATCTCCGCTTCCAGAGCGTCCAGCCGGTGCAGCAGTTGTCTCCGGCGCTGGGCCGCGTAGGGCAACAACTCCAAGCTCTCCAACTCCGCCCGTCCCGCCGCCGTCCACAACTTCCACTTCTTCTGCACTCCCTGGCTCATGGCCAGCGCATGCAGCTGGTTCTTGGTCCGGGTCCGCGCCTGCACTTGCTTGTGACGATGCACCAGCAACTGCCGCACATCCCGCTCCTCCAGGCTCGGCACCCAGATCCGCGGAAAACGATCCTCCCGCATCAGCATCTGCAGATGTTCCGCATCCCGCCGATCCGTCTTCTGCTGCCGCACCACGCTGGCCCGGATTTTGGCCGCATCCCCCAGCCACAGCTCGAACCCCAACTCGGCCAACAAGTGCTCGAACCAGGGATAGTGCCCGCAGGCCTCCATCCCCACGCGCACCTCTTGCCCGGCCAGCGAACGATAAAACTGCTCGGCCTCGGCGCGGTGGCTCAGCCGTCTTTCTTCATAAGCTCCCGTCTGATTGTCAAAGATCGCGATCTGCTGAAATCCAGGATGAAAATCACAGCCTATAATCAGCATGACGTTGGCTCCTTCTCTGAGAGCCCCATCGTACTCGCCGCGATCGAGCCAACGTCGTTATGCAATCAAGCGAAGCGAGGAATCTCTTTTCACCGGACCGAGCGTACTAGATTCCTCGCTATGCTCGGAATGACAAGTGTTGGTTTCGTTTACGAACCCTCAGCAGTGGTCGGTTTTCTTCGTGCCCTGACCCATGCAGATCTTCCGCAAACTCGCAGATGTACCCGCCGACTTCGGTCCCACCATCGTGAGTGTCGGCAACTTCGATGGCGTTCACCGCGCGCATCAAACCGTGCTGCGCGACATCGCGGAGCGTGCCCGTCAAAGCGGCGCCAAGTCGGTTGCGGTTACCTTTGAGCCGCATCCCATTCGTATTCTGCGCCCTGACTCCGGTCTCAAGCTACTCACACCCACGCCCGAAAAACTGCACTTGCTTGCGGCCACTGGAATCGATGCCGTGCTTCTCTTACCCTTCGGGCGCGATCTTTCCCTGCTGACCCCACGCCAATTTGCGGAAGAAATCCTGAAAAAGAATTTGCACGTGTGTGAAGTCCATGAAGGCTACAACTTCCACTTCGGACACAAAGCTTCCGGCGATGTGAAGATGCTTGCCGATTTCGGCCGTGACATGGGGTTCACCGTCAAGATCTTCGATCAGATGACGCTGCGCGGAGAGGCCGTCTCCAGTAGTCAAATCCGCAGGCTCCTGCAGACGGGACACGTGAGCCGGGCACGCCACCTGCTGGGCCGTCCCTTCGCGATCCTCTCAACTCCCGGGCGCGGCCGCGGATATGGCAGCAAATACACCGTGCCCACCATCAACCTGAACCGCTACGACGAACTCGTTCCTGAAGACGGCGTCTACATCACGCGAACCCGAATCGGCGAGGAATGCTTCGACTCCGTGACCAATATCGGCAATCGCCCCACCTTCGGCGCCGACTCCTTCGCGATCGAGTCCCACCTGCTGAACTTTCATCCCATCACTCTAAAAGCGGACACTGAAGTGGAGATTTTCTTTCTGCAGCGTCTACGCGACGAAATCAAGTTCCCCGCCGTCGAAGCCTTGCGCGACCAGATTGCCCGAGATGTCAAGAAATCCCGGCGTTATTTCCATCTTGCCGCTCTCCCAAAACGGTAGCTGCCTGCTCTCAAAAGTGGACCTCCAGGTCGCCTATCTCCGCCACGCTCCTTTACAATCCTGTTGCGAGGTAACACCAGCCCTTATGAGCAAGAAACCGCCGTGCCACACAAAAAACAAATTTTCGCGAATTGGTACACTGATCTTAGCTATGGCTATCGCATCCACTGGAGTTCCCGCATACGCCGCACAAAGCGAATTCGGCCCGAGTAACCCGTTCTACGCCGAAAGCACGTTGCCTTTCCACGCGCCGCCCTTCGACAAGATCAAAGACTCCGACTACCAGCCGGCCATTGAAGCCGGCATGGCGCAGCAGCGCGACGAAATGAAGGGCATCGCGGAAAATCCCGCGGCGCCAACCTTCGAAAACACCATCGCCGCCATGGAGAAGACTGGCCGGTTGTTTGATCGCGCCATGTCCGCGTTCGGCGCCGTTACTGGTGCCAACCTCAATCCGGAGCTGCAAAAAGTCCAGCAGATCGAAGCTCCCAAGCTGGCCGCCCACGCCGATGCGATCTTTCTCGATCCCAAACTGTTCCAGCGCGTCAAAACCATCTACGAGCAGCGCGACTCCCTGAAGCTTGATCCCGAGTCCTATCGCTTGGTTGACTACTACTACAAGAAGTTCGTGCACTCCGGAGCTAATCTTTCGGACGCCGATAAGGTCGCGCTCAAGAAGCTGAACGAAGAGGAGTCCTCGCTCAGCCAGGCCTTCACGACGAAGTTGCTGGCCGCCACAAAAGACGGCGCCCTCGTCACCAGCGATAAAAACGCGCTCGCCGGATTGACAGATGCCCAGATTGCCGCTGCCGCTCAGGCTGCCAAAGGACGCAAGCTGGAGGGCTACGTCATCCCGCTGCAGAACACCACGCAACAGCCCGATCTAGCGGTCCTTAAACAGCGCGCGACCCGCCAGGCGATCTTCGAGAATTCCTGGAACCGCGCCGAACGTGGTGGCGCCAACGACACGCGCGAGATCGTGGCCCGTCTCGCAGAATTACGCACCGAAAAAGCCAAGCTGCTTGGTTTTCCCAACTACGCCGCCTGGAAACTCGAGGACCAGATGGCGAAGACGCCCGAGGCAGCCATCAAGTTCATGGACGCGCTCGTGCCCGGCACCACCGGGAAGGCTCGCGAAGAGGCAGGCGAGATTCAAGCGCTCATCGACGCTCAGAAGGGCGGCTTCCAATTGCAACCCTGGGATTGGAATTTCTACAGCGACCAGGTGCGCAAGGCTAAGTACAACCTGGAAGAGTCGCAGATTAAGCCCTATTTCGAGCTGAACAACGTCCTTGAGAATGGTGTGTTTTTCGCCACCACCCAGCTCTACGGCATCACCTTTAAAGAGCGAACGGACATTCCCGTCTACCAACCTGACGTCCGCGTTTTTGAAGTCAGCGATTCCAACGGCAAGCCGATGGCCTTGTTTTACGGCGACTACTTCAAGCGCGACAATAAGAACGGTGGCGCCTGGATGGACAGCCTCGTCGGGCAATCAAAGCTTCTCGGCACGCTGCCTGTCGTATTCAATGTCGCCAACTTCCCGAAACCCGCGCCCGGGCAGCCTGCGCTCATCAGCTTCACTGACGTGACCACGATGTTCCACGAGTTCGGCCACGCACTGCATGGCATGTTCGCCGATAGCATGTACCCCACGCTCTCCGGTACCGCAGTGCCGCGCGATTTCGTGGAGTTCCCTTCGCAGTTCAACGAGCATTGGGCGCTTTATCCCGCCATCTTCAACCACTATGCAAGGCACTATCAGACGGGAGCCCCGATGCCCGCGGATCTCGCTTCCAAAATCAAGGAAACACGAGTCTTCAACCAGGGTTACGCGCTCACCGAGGTGGTAGCCGCCGCTGAACTTGATATGAAGTGGCACACCCTTCCTCCGGGCACGCCCCTGCAGAAGCCGGATCAGTTCGAGACTAAGGCGCTCCAGGAAACGCATCTCGCCCTCAGCTATGTGCCGCCGCGTTATCGCTCGAGCTACTTCGCGCATATCTGGGGAGGCGGATACTCTGCGGGATACTATGCCTACCTGTGGAGCGAGATGGTGGATCACGACGCATTTGCGTGGTTCGAAGAGCACGGTGGATTGACACGCTCCAACGGCGATCGCTTCCGCAAGATGGTGCTCTCGCGCGGTAACACCGAAGACCTTGCCAAGATGTACGCGGCCTGGGCAGGGCGCGAACCATCGATCGAGCCCATGCTCAAATATCGGGGCATTCTGCCGTCCGACAGCCACGTTCCACCCGCGGACAGCCGGGTTCCGCCCTCGGACAGTCGAAAGCAATAGACGCTGGCTGTTGGAAATACTATAGGCGGGACACATCATGTCCTGAATGATGGACAGTCGCAACACAGCGCATCCCGCATGGCTGACGTCTCGCCGCCTCCGCGTCCACGGACTGATTCTCGCGATCTGCCTTTGGTCCACCTACGCGTGGATTCTGAGTTCTCCGGGACTGCTGGATCGCAATCGGATCGTCAAAGGCGCGGATTTTCTTCACTTCTACACGCTCGGATCCCTGGTCCGCGAACACCGCAGCGCCCAACTCTATGACATGGAGGTGCAGTCGACTCTGACCCAGGAGCGCGTGCCCCAAGTCGGCCGTGTTCGGTTTGTTCCCCTCTATGGACCACAGGTCTCGTTGTTCTTCGCGCCCCTGTCAATGCTTCCGTATTCGCAGGCGCTTCTCGTCTGGTTGCTTCTGAATGCCGCGAGTTATGCCCTCTGCTGTTATGTGCTCTGGAAAAAGTGCCCGAACCTGCAGTCCGAGAGCATGCTGATATTTATTTTGGCCCTGGCCTATCCGGGGTTCTTCCACGTCATCGCTTGGGGGCAGACCTCTGGGCTCGCGCTGGCTTGCTTCACAGCCGCCTACCTGGCATTGCGCTCGCAGCGCTATTTCCTGGCAGGACTCGCTCTGGGCTGCCTGATTTTCAAGCCTCAACTCGGGCTTGCAACCGCCTTTGTAATCCTTGGGACAGGCGAATGGATGATCGTGTTGGGCGCGCTGCTCGCCGCACTCGCACAGCTATCGGTGGGATGGCTCTATTACGGAACGTCCGTAATGCGGGATTACTTCCAACACCTCGTCCATGTGCGCAGCCTGTTTTCTCAACTGGAACCGCGACCGTACCAGATGCATTCCCTGCGATCCTTCTGGGCGATGCTCGTTCCTTGGCCGCATCTGGCATCCGCCCTGTATGTCATTACCGCTGTCGCGGTACTCGCGATGACCCTCTACTGCTGGAGAACACGCGCCTCGCTGAATTTGAGATTTGCAGCCCTCCTGATTGCCACCGTGCTCGTGTCGCCGCATCTGACCGTTTACGACCTGGTGATCCTGGCGCCCGCATACTTGTTGTTGGCGGATTGGATTGTGGCCGATGGAAGAGCTTCGGCCCGGAATCTCGGAATGTTGCTCTATCTCGGCTACGCGCTTCCGCTCTTCGGCCCCTTGTCCATCTGGACGCACCTGCAGCTCTCTGTGCCCGCGATGGCAGCGATTCTGTGGATGATCTTTCGAGCTACTGAGTCCCAAACTGAAGCAGTATCGGACGCAATAGCTGCCAAGGTTTAGCTGCCTGTTGAGACACTCTTTGCGATCGCGTTTGAAAGAGCGTGGGTTCGAGCCGTGCCCGTCAATTGCCGATCAATCACGGCTTTTGATCGGCGATTGGAGGTCACAGTTCGAGCTCGGGCTTTCGCTTTTGCCCGTATCAGGGCACGCCTTCAGGCGTGCCGTAGAGCAATCTATTAAGAAACCGCTTTAGCGGCGGTCTTTGCAATTAGGCGTGCCGTGCACCGCGCCTAAAAAGGCGGCCCAATATTCGCAAGACCCGCTACCGGGCGAATAAGAATCTCAGAGCATCCGGAAAGCGCGCTGCCCATGCCGCCTCACTGTGCGTGCCGCCTTCAGCGACTTCTACGCGTAGCCGTCGATCATCCAGCCCCGCCCGTCTGAAAATTCGTTCCAGCTCGCGAACGTTTCCTACCGTCTGCTGATCCTTGTCTTCCCGGCCGGCCTCGCGGGTACCAACCGCCAGGAAAATCTTCTCCGGCCATTGCCGGAACTGGCGCGCATCTCGCAGAATCCGGCAGTTCGCCACCCACAGCGAAGGGCTTTCCAGCAACACGCGACCAAACACTCCCGGAGCCGCCATGACGGCATACAGAGAAATCAATCCACCCAGCGACGACCCACCCAGCGACGTATGTTGCGCTCCCTTTGCCACCCGGTAATTCTGACTTACGAACGGCTGGACTTCTTCCACCAGGAATTTCGGATACCTGCTTCCCTGCGGACGCAACACTACCGGATTCACCGAGCGATACGGAAAGTACTCTTTCAAGCGCTCCTGCCTCGCATGGTCGATGCCGACAAAGATCGTTGGAGGAATCACGCCCTCGCGAATCAGGCGATCGGCGGTCTCATCCACTTGCCATTCGATTCCCGCGAAGGAAGCCGCCCGCTCAAACAGGTTTTGCCCGTCGTTGAGATAAAAAACCGGATAGTGTTGTCCCGAATTTTCCGGCAGGTCGTAGCCGGGCGGCAGCCACACCCGCAGAAGTCGTTTGTTGTGAAATACGCGGCTGGAAAATTCATGCAAACGCAAATCGCCTACTACGGAAGCGGTGTCAACAGTCGCATTCGACAAATTCAGTTGGGAAGGTTCTTCCATAGGCAAGTTGATGCGCTCCGCTCAGCCGGCGCTGGGCCGCATGGAGTGGACGAGCAGGAACACGGACAGAATCGTGATCGAGAAGATAACTACCAGCGAACTCAGGCAGAGTATGCACCAAACCGACAGAATGAATTTCTCCACGTATGTCAGGTAAAGTGCAAATCCCAAACCACCGACGGAGGCCAATACCAGGATTGCCGGCGTCTCCGCCTTCGCACGATAAAACGTGGCGAACGCCAGCAGCCCGGCGTATCCCACAATTCCAATCAACGCCACCGGCACACCGGCAACCGTCGAGTATTCGCTGCGGTTCACGAGGTCACAATTGAAAGACTCACCAAAGTCGCAATAGGAGGTTTTCGATTTCCGGAAATGGTGGTCGAGCGACACCGAGGACACCCCAACACCGAGGACCGCAAGCAGCGCAATGGCCAACGATAGTCGGCGAGCGGTGTTACTCATTCAGCGGACATCCCGTGCGCATACTCAGATCCCCAAGCGGCATCTCTCCCTCCACGCGTTCACCGGTCGGTGGAAATTGCCAGGTAGGAAAGTGCTTGATACCGGCATCCCTGCAGACCTGCAGTACCTGCGTAGTATCGCCGGGCACGCCGCACTCGATATAAGGCGCATACTCGAAAGAGTCGCCGAACCATTTTTTCTGTTCGATGCAATGCGGACACCACCACGCCCCATACATCTTCACATTCCGCTGCGAGAGACAGCGGGCGAAATTGTCATAACGGTGCATGCGATGGCGATACCCGACGTAGTAGGTGACCCCCAGGGCCGCCACGATCACCGCCGCAATGATCACCTTGCGCAGAAATGCCGGATCCCGTTCCGGCTGTTGTACGCGCGCTTGCTGACGCTCTTTCCTTAAATCAGACATAAAAGTTCTTATACCACGACCCGCAGAGCCGACGGCAGCACATCGAGCGCTTCCAGGTGCAATGTTAGAGCCTCCCCATCCACCATCACATCGACCGGACCATCGAGTTCAAATTCAATGCGCCGCGCAGGTCGCCGTTCGGCCAGTGGATGCTTCACGTGGGTGCCGTCATAAAGAGTAGGCAGATTGCGAATCAGTCCGATGCGCCCGATCGGTCCCCAGCGTACATATTCAATCAGACCGTCATCGACCTCCGCATTGGGCCCGATCATCATCGTGCCGCCCGTGTACTTGCTGTTGTTGAAGGTGAGAAACAAGCAGCGCCGCATATCGGCGTTCGGTTCCCCGTCCACCCGCAAGGGAAAGGGCCTGCGCCGAAGCTGCGCCAAGCGCAGAAAAATCGAAAGAAAATACCCAGGCTCGCCCCAACCTGCAAAGCTTCGTGATCGCGTTGCGTTGACGTCGGCAGCAAAGCCCACGCTGAGCAGATTGATGTAGTGAATCACACCCGTCCTGTGACGCATGCGCATCACGTCGCACGCCTGCTCGCGACGCCCGAGCAGCGCTTCCATCGCGCCTTCCACTCCCTGCTTTGTGAAATCCCGCAGAAAGGAATTGCCCGTCCCAAGTGGAAGAAATCCCAATTGCGGAGGATCCGCACTCTCCGCCTGCGGAAAAAGCCCGTTCACAATTTCGTAGGAAGTGCCGTCTCCACCGACGGCAATAAACCGGCGGTACCCGCGCTCGTAATACTTGCCGGCAAGCTGCGTCGCATCGCCCGGCCGCGCTGTCTCCACGACCTCCAGCTTCAGGCCGCCGGCTCGCAAGCGCTCGAGCGCTGGGCCCACCAATTTGCGGGAGCGCCCGCCTCCGGCCGCAGGATTGACCACCACCACAAACGTGTCGTTCACAATTGGATGATGGCCGCGCGATCCGTAGTTTTGCCGATTTCCTCGGCCAGGGTCGCGCGCTTGATTTTCAAAGAAGCCGTCCGAGGAAAATCCTTTGGCCAGACCAGATATCCGCCCACGCGTTTGAAGTCGGGCAGCCGCCGGTTGCGTGTCGTCAAATCCTCGAGCAGTGCCGCATCAAACTGCTGGTTCGTTTCAAGTCGCAGCACGATGAACAGCAATTCGTTTCCCAGTTGCTTGAGCGGCCACACGTAGTTCGCTGCGAACACGCAGTACTCCTTCACCGATACGCCATCGAAAACCGTCTCAATATCCTCGGGATAAATGTTCTTGCCGCCCTCGGTCACAATCATGTTCTTCTTGCGCCCAAACAGCTGCAGATGACCGGTGGAATCGAAGCGGCCCAGGTCTCCCGTGAGCAGCCATCCATCCACGATTGTTTCTGCGGTCAGTTCGGGATCATCCAGATAGTGCGACATCACGGTCTTGCTGTGGACGGCCACTTCCCCGACACCTTCCGAGTCGGGACTCAGCACGCGCAGCTCTACGCCGGGCAATGGACGGCCCACCGTATCCGCGCGAAACGGCTTGAAATCGTTCAGCGTGAGCGCCGTTCCCGCTTCCGTAAGCCCATATCCATTGGCGACCGGAATTCCAAGATCGTAGAAAAACTGCAATGTCGAAGGCTCCATGAAAGCTCCTCCGGTAAAGAGCGCGAGCAGTTGTCCCCCGAACGCCTTATGCACTTGCCCCAGCAACCGGCGGCTCAGCTTCACGTTCGGACGCCGGCGGGTAAGCATTTTGTTCAGTGCGATCAGGCGATTCAGCATGAACCGTTTGCGGCTCGGCAACTCATCAAATTTGGCTCGGAGTCCGCGCTCCAGATTCTTCAAAACCATCGGCACCAGGCTCATGTAGCTGATGCGGTAGCGGACGAAGGCGTCGCGCACATACTCCGGCCTCAGTGTGCGCAGATGTACCACGCAAGCTCCACAAACGAACGGCCCGATAAAGCCCACCATGAAATCAATTGCGTGATTCGTGGGCAGGATGCTCAGGTAGCGCACGCCCGGCCAGAACGGATACCAGGCCGTCAGCGACGTGCATTGCTCCAGATAATTCTCATGCGTGAGCACACATCCCTTCGGGCTTCCCCCGGTGCCGGACGAATACACAATGCAGGCCACATCTTCCCGCTGGCGATCGATGAAAATAGGATCGCCCTTGCGGTGAAAATCCTCCCAGCGGTAAGCCCCGCCGAGATCCGCGCGCAGCGGAGCCTCCGTCACCAGCACCGTCTTTACGCCATGCTTCTTGAACTCAGGCGATTGCATGATCGCTCGCCAGAGGTAGTACTCGACAATAAGAAACTTCGCTTTGCTGTGCGCCAGCAACTGGAGGTGCTCGGCGGCCGTCAACTTGAAGTCCAGCGGAACCAGCACCCCGCCGCAGAAAAAGACGGCATACGCCGACACCAGCCACTTGGACTGGTTGCTCATGATGATGGCCGCGCGATCGCCTTCCCGAAAATCGGCGTCCTGCAGCGCGCGTGTGAGCGGGCGCGCCAGCTCCTTGAAATCGGAGTAGGTAAGACGCGTCTTCTCCTTGTCGCGGTCGGCCTCAATGAGGCATGTCTCGTTGGGCCAATGCTCCAGCGCATCGCGCAGAGCGGCCCCTAAAGACGGATATTGGCGCAGGTCCAACATGAACAGGCTATTTCATCACACAGGAAGGAAGCGCAAGAAGAAAACGGCTATTGCTCAAGTCATTACCTTCCGGCCAGCATCTTACAACCTCGCCTGAATCCGGCTGGCGAGCGTGCGGAAATCCGTAACGCCCTGCAGTTCGTAGTCGGGCATCTCGACGTGAAAGTGATTCTCCAGCCGCGTAAGCAGATCGAGCGCCTGCAGGCTGTCGATGTTCAGGGTCTTGAAGAAGTCCTCGTCGGGCCTCAGCTTGTCGCGCGACACTTTGAAGTGCTGCGCTGCGAGAGTCAGAATTTCGTTCAGCGTTTGTTCTTCCGTCGTCATCATTTTTGCTCTTTGGATGTAACCTGGCTTCAGCCTGATTCAAGGCAAGTACGGTTGCAATTCCGTGCTCTCCACAAATTTCCGAAGCCCAGCC
The DNA here is from genome assembly GCA_003225465.1 of Acidobacteriota bacterium. Lineage (GTDB taxonomy): Bacteria > Acidobacteriota > Terriglobia > Terriglobales > Acidobacteriaceae > Gp1-AA133. The sequence continues at coordinate 10,865 of QIAH01000387.1, forward strand.
TCCACCGCGGGTTCCACGAACAACTGGCAGAACAGATCGATTTCCTGTTTCAACTCATGGTGCGGTATCGGCTTGATGAACTTTTTCGCGGCGATGGCGGTTCTCCGGTCGAACTTCCCCAGTTGTACTGCCGTGGCACGCGCCGCTCGCAGCGCCTCACCTTCGGCGACCAACTGACTCACCAGCCCAACTGCATGTGCCCGGGTGGCGTTGAAGCTCCGCCCCGTGAGCAGCAGGTCGCGAACGACACCATTGCCCAGATCGCGCTTCAGGCGCGGGATTCCGCCGAATCCGGGGATCAGTCCCAAGCGCAGTTCCGGAAAACAGAATCGCGCCATCTTGTCGGCGATGATGAGATCGCACACCAGCGCCAGCTCGAAACCTCCCCCGAAGGTCACTCCATGCACAGCTGCAATCGTGGTCAAAGGCGCGCCGTCGATCGTGTTCAGCACGCGGTGAATGCGTTCCAGAAAGTCGCGCACCCCGGCCACCGCCTGCGCTTTCTCCATCTCATGCGAGCGCTGATAGAGTTCCCGAAGATCCGCACCCGCACAGAAGCCCGCTTTCAAGGTGCTGTGAACGATAAGCGCATGGGCCTGCCGCGCCATGCCGCTAAGCGCATCCGCGAATTTTTCTAGCTCGTGGAGCGCCAGCGAGCCAATCTCATTGCAAGGCTCGCGGTGCAGAGCCAGCTCAATGACGCCTGCCGAAACCTCCCACGAGAGCGCTTTGCCGCGGAATTGATCCATGGAGAATTTGCCCGCTCCTACACCGCGACCTTCACGCGATACAGTTCGTCGATCTCGTAATGCATTTCCCGCGCAATCAGGTCGCGCCTGAGCTTCCCGTTCGCCGTCAACAGCCCGTTGTCGATGGTGAATGCTTCGGGCCGGATGTGAAACGCGCGCACCTGTTTGTAGTGCGGAAACTGCGGGTTCACCACATCGATGGCAGCCTGCGCTTTTTCACGGGTGACATTGCCCGTGATGATCGCGGACAAATAGCCCTTGCCATTTCCAACCAGCACCACCTGCGCCGCGCCCGCTAATTGCTGGAGAATTTTCTCTTCGATCGGTTCCGGGGCGATGTTGTGTCCGGAACCTAGAATGATGAGATTCTTGATGCGCCCCACGATACGCCAGTTGCCGCTGGCATCCACTTCACCCTGGTCGCCAGTGTGAAACCAACCGTCGCGCAATGCCTTGGCGGTTTCTTCCAAACGGTTCCAGTAGCCGGGGAAGATGTTTGGCCTACGCACAATGATTTCTTCATTCTCTCCCAGCTTCATCTCAGTCCCGGGAATCGCCGGACCGACGCGGCCCGCCTCGTAGTGATTCGGATCATCGAGCGTGCAGATCGCGGTGGTCTCGGTCAATCCGTAACTCTGCAGCACCGGGATGCCCAGCATCATAAAGAACAGTTGCGTCTCGATCGCCAGCGGCGCAGACCCGCAAATTAGCGCCCGCAGATTCCGTCCAATCATCTTCTTACGGATGGTCGGGAAGATTGCCGTGTTGGCGAGCGACAACCAGATGCGGTCGAGCACACTGAACTTCCCTTCCTGCTGCCGGATCCAGGCCGCCTTCGCTCGACTGTAAATGCCTTGCACAAAACCGCCCGCCTGCCAGAGTTGTTCATCGACCGCGCGGCGCATGCGCTCGAGCAGGGCGGGCACGTTGAGAAAATAATCCGGCGCCACCGTCCGCATATCTTGGGCGATCTTGCTCAGATCGGTATTCAGGGTAAGCTGGCTTCCGCGCAACAATGAAGTCAGCAAAAGCATCCAGGACCCGGCAAACACGAAGGGGAGATAGTGAAACACGCGGTCTTGTTGCTGGCTGCCCTGCATCAAGAGATCAAGCCGCCCATTGATGCAGTTCAGCATGTGCGCAATGTTTCCTGCGTTCAGAACGACACCCTTGGCTTCGCCTGAAGTTCCCGAAGTGTAGATGATCGTGACCGGATCGGCATCCCCGAGCGACGGCTTTTGCTCCGCGCCCGGCGAAGCTGCAAAGATTTCCTCGAACAAATGTTGCGGCGGCGCACTCGGCCACTCGTGAACAAGCGCATCGCGCAACGCCGCGTCCCCACAGCACACCAAAGCCGGAGAGCAGTCCTTCATCATGGCGGCGAGTTCTGCCGGAGCCTGCCGCGCATACAAAGGCACAACGATCAGGCCTTCAGCCATCACGGCCAGGTCCATCGCGACCCAGCGCACGCCGTTGTTTGCGTAGAGAGCGCATCGCTCCCCCTTGCTCAGCCTTTGCCTGCTGAGAAACCCGCGCGCCCGCCGGATCTGTTCCAGCAGTTCTCTGCCCGAGACCGCGGTGATCCGGCCATCACGGATCTCCTCGAGCACCGCCTGATCCGCGTGCGCTTCCAGTCTCGCGAAAATGTTGTCTAGAAAACTCATTCTGGGTGCTTCCGAGGCCGCAGCAATCAGCTCGTCACCGATGACTTGCGAGTCTCTGACGACTCAAACTCCTCCACCAACTCGCGCAAGCCTGCATGCATGGGCGGCAAGTAATCTTCCCAGCTCCATTGCCCGGTGCGCGTGGGGAAATCGGGATAGCGGCGTTGCACTTCTTCCTCGAAATGCACGCCCATCCTCGCCATCAGTTTCAGGTTCCTGACTACGGTTTTCGCAATCGCCGCGGCTATGGACTCACCGTCGGTGTAGAGTTGCTCCAAGGCGGCCAACAGGCGCTCCTCAAGATCCGCGTCGTCCACATTCATTAACAGATCATGGTGTCCGCGTTCGCGCATCAGGTTGCGGATGCGTTCATCCATCGTGATTCCGGCAGACGGAACAAGCCCCGGCATCGACGTCACGATTCCGTGATAGCGTGACGAGGCCATCATGTGACAGGCGCGCAGAATGCTGACCACTTGGTACATGTTGTAGTCGTCGGAGCTGAGTACGGGCACTCCGCCCAGTTTTTCCGAAATCCTGCGCGCCGGCCGCGCATCCAGCCGCTCGGTCGCAACCAGAACCACAAACACGTTCCGTCGTTGGCGAAACGCCGCCACCGCGTTCGCAATTCCAGTGAGATACTGCTCGTACGCACGATCGGCTTCCGGCCCCGAATTATGGAAGTAAACGGACCGGTAATGACTGTCCTTGTAAGCTCCAGTCACCTTGCGGGCCGCCAGTTTTCCGACTGAAGCCTTCACCGGCCACTCGAAAGGATTAATCGGGCATACCACCAACACGCGAGTTCTTCCATCCCAGCCGGCCTCGCGCAGCACGCTCTCTCCGTATTCGGCCGGCAAAGGCTCAAACGTCCACGCCGTGTCAGTCCCCAGCTCAGTCGGCACACCCAGTTCCCGCAGGATCGTGCGTGACTCATCATTCCGGGTAATGATCAGTGATTCCTTGCAATAACGCGCACACATCTTCGCGACTAGTGGATCCATGTATCCAGCTTCAGCACCATAGCCGACCGACAGCTTGTTCTGCGCGGCTGCGATGCCCAAAGAACCTATCATCATGGTGGTTAGCGCGTTGGCGAACTTGCTCTTGAACATCGAGCCTTCGCACGCCACCACACCATGATGCAACGGCACTTCGCTTGCTAAAAACGGCGGGAAAATCTGCGGCAGCAGAACCTGTTTTGTATTTTGAAAGTACCCCTCGGACCTTTCGAAGCTTTGCGTCATGACACTGAAGTCGACCCTGTGGGCCCCCAGAATGTGACGCAACTGACGCAGCATCTCCTCCACGCGCACATCCGAGCCCATGTTGCGCGTGCCGTTATATCCGGCAAACAGGAGCTTGAGTTTCTCGCCGGGCTGCCAGCTATTGCCGCTGCCCATCATCCAGGCAACGCGCTTCGATTCGATGATGCTGCTGACCCAGGACTCGAGGACAAAGTCCATCATGCGGCCGATCCTCCCGCGGTGGCTGCAGGCCAAGGCTTGTAGGGATAGGTGAAGTTCTGTTCGCGGCTGAACTTCAGCAGACCATAGCTGTACTTCGAAAACGGCGTTGGCTTGCGACCCAACTCCGAAGTTACCCGGGTGTTATCGAATACCGTATTCCAGACCAGATAGGGCATGAACACTTTCATCAACGAAGCCCCGTAAGCCATTGATCCTTTGCGACTTGCAAGCCCATTCACAGCCCCTGAAAACGGTTTTTCGAGAAATGGCAGGAAGATCGGCTTGCGCGTTTGCTGCGCGGCCGCGAGCGCACTCGTAACTTCGCGAAAGGTCTGCGAATCCCGACCCGACGACAGGTGATACGTGTCGTATCGCGGATCGGACTTCTGGTGCAGCGTGGCGATCGCGTCCGCCACAAAGTCCACATTGACGATGTCGATCCGATCGTTGGGACGAAACGGCAGCGCCTTTAGTCCAGCGAGAAATACGAACGCCTTCACCATATCGAACTGTGTCGTCTCGGGGTAACGGCTATCGCCCAGAACTATGCTCGGCCGAAAGATTGTGATCTGCACATCGGGCAGCAGTTCGCGAACCATGTGCTCGCAGAATTTCTTGGTGCGCGCGTAGGGGTCGTAGTCGGAGCGCTCCCAGTCAATGGAACGATCCTCACTCACGATCTCGTTACTGCGTTTCCCGGCGACGGCCACAGTGCTCACGTTGCTGAATCTTCGCAGCCCGTGGTAGTAATGCGACCGGCGCGCGAGCTGCAAGACTTCCAGCGTGCCGCGCAGGTTGACATTCAGACAGTTTTTTTCCGACTTACGGTTCAGCGAAGCCGCACAGTGGATTACGGAGTCCGTAGTATGGATTAACCGGTCGTAATCATCGCGGTTCAAACCGAACTGCGGAGCCGTGAGGTCGCCGGGGAAAATACGTATCCGCGTCTGCAGGTACTCGTAGAACTTGGGAAACTCCATGTGCAGCTGCGCCGCGCTCCAGAGTCGCACCGCCGCTTCCTGCGCATCCTTGCCGCGAACCAGAAGATTCAAGCTGGCGCCATGTGTCTCCAGCAGGTTGGCGGCGACATGCGCGCCAATGTAGCCTGTCGATCCGGTCAGGAATATCGCCACGTTGCCCCGTTTGTACCCGTTTTCATGGTCTCGCCGTTGGCCGGTTCCTCCTCGCTCAACTGGAAAGGCCGCGGCGGGCGCACCTCGAGCGGCCTGCCTTCGATCAGCGGATAGGTCCAGCGGCGCAGCGCCGGAATATGAATGTCGATCCAATACTCCCGCCAGTCAAGCGAGCGGGTGTCGTAACCAAACTGCTCCCGCTCTTGCGGCACCAGCGCATAGGACAGCTTCTCGATGTTATCCGCGACAAAGTCGTGTTCATTGTGCAGGATAAAAGGCTCGAACAGTTCGATCAGCTTCCCCACTTTTTCCAGGTTGCGTTCGGCGCGCGCGAGGGGCGTCTTTTTCAGGGAGAGCGGAGCCATGATCCGCTGAATCGACTTTACGATGGCCATTTGCGCGGGCGCCGACATCCGTATGTAACGTGTTTTCGAAACCGGGATCGCATCCATCCGCAAGCGCAGCCAGGATTCCAGCCCTTCCTGCGCGCGGTAGTGCTTGCGGTGCGCCAGGGAGGTCAGCTCGATCGAGCGACCCATGTCGCATGGATTCGTTACCGAGGTTGCAAGTTGGTAGACCGCATCATGACGCCGCTCGATCACGGCCGCCGCAATCAGGGTCATCCCTTGGCACACTGCGTCAACGGGAATAATGTCGAGCCGTTTGCGCTCGTTCGAAGGCAACTGCCGGAAATTCGTGCCCAGCAGGTAGGAGAGCGAAGCTGAAGTGTTGATCCCTTCGTTCCAGCCCGTAAAGGGCTTTGCGACCGAAGTCTCGACGATGGCCGGACGCACCACGGCGACCGGCAACCCATTTCCTCTCTTCGCAATCAGAGACTCGGCCAGGCTCTTGGTCAGCGTGTACGTATTGGGCCAGCCGAGTTCCAGTGCTCGCTTCGTGCCCGCTTCGGTGAGATAACTCCGCAGCCAGCGGATCCGTCCCTTGCGAACCTGGTTTTCGAGTGCGGCGCCCTGCAGGTGCTTGGCAGCGTGTTCCTTGCCTTGGGCCTGCTGCTGCAGTTCGCTCGTGATCTCACTGCTTTCCGACTTCGTTTCTGCCTCCCGCACGACTTCATGAAGGGATTGCCACTCACGGTCGGCATCGAAGTCTCCCATGCCTGCTGGCGTATAGTTTGGTCGAAGTTTTTCACTTACACGCCCATCCCGCGCTCCCGCCACGTAGCAAGTCGACAAATGGACCAGACCGCAGTGATCCGACTGGCGAACAAATTCCAGCACATTCACCGCGGCGTCTACGTTGGTGAGTAGCGCGTCGCGCAGATCGGGATTGAAATCTGTCAGGCCCGAGCTGTTAATGATGAGATCGAGATCGTGCCGCAGCCGCCCCGCGATCTCAGGAGCAAGACCCAACTCGGCCTGCGTCAAGTCCCCTTCGACCACCTCGATCTTGTTTCGCAGAAAGCGCGGCAAGCCCGATCCATAGCGCTCATATAAGGAATCGAAGACCGGCGACTCCTCAATCATCCTCTCGAATCGTTTGCCCGCAGGATTCGACTTCTGGCGCCGGATGAGCAGGTAAATACGCCCGATCTCGGGCAGATCCAGCAGCGTATTCGCCAGCCAAACCTTGCCGATGAAGCCGGTAACCCCGACCAACATCACGTGCTTGCCAGCCATGGCAGCGCGTACAGAAAGAGGTTTGACCTGGTGGTGGTTATCGAAATAGACGACCGGACGCTCGGCGCGATGTACCGGTCTTTCCGCCGGAATCGTAGCCGCGGCGAGCGCATTGATGTCCCCCGAGAGGTTCAACTCGCGCACGAGTCGCTTCGGCTCCCGACGTCCGTCAGGGCCCGCGCCCGTAATGCGAGCAAACAGTCCCCGCGGCCGAATCACGGGTGCAAGCAGCCGCCCGGTGGCCACTCGGTCCCGAAAATCCAGCCGGTTCGAGACCAGCCACTGCACACCCAAATGTAGCGCCAGCGGACGCATCACATGGTCGAGTCCCTGGCTCACCAGGACAATCTCCGCGCCCTCTTGCTGCAATTGCTTCAGGCGAGCCAGCCCGTCCGGCTTGAGATAGGGCTTCATTTTGTACTGGAAATATTCTTCGCCCAGCAGCTCGAGTCGATCTCGGCTCACCCCGCGCAGCACGCCATAGACGACCCGCGTCGCAAACACCCGGTTGCTCGCGTATAGAAACGGGCGCAGCGCCGCCATCAGGAAAACCAGACCGCGGCGCACCATTCGCGCACCGAAGGTCTGCGCATTCCAGGTGAAGAATGCCACTGGCTGCACGGTGGTCAGGTCGAGCAGACTGCCCTCGACGCGCCAGTACGCACGGCCGAAGGAACCGGCCTCGCCGGAATTGTGTCTAGATGAGTCCAAATTCGTTGTAAACCGGAACTGTCGGGTCTCAGACGAAGCGCCCGTGTCGCCAAAGATAACCATTGTAAACAATTACGTCCAAAGGACGAAGCTCCGATTGCACCCGGGCGGACCCAGCTCTACACGAGGCTCGAACTCGACCGCGCGTCCGAAGTGCCCTGAGCATTGTTGTAGAGCGACCGAGAGGCCCTGTGCCGGGGCAACCCGGTCGTTTCATGTTCGCTTTCCAACCCGGCCCACTCTCTCACCTGCTGCGCGACGATCCGAATCACAACTGCGTCATCTTCGAGCATGCTCTCGGCATACTGTCGATATTTCCGCCGCAGCAGGCGAATGGCGCGCGCGCTCTGGGACGAGGCGGTCACTACCCGGGCCCGGCCGCGCACCAGCACATACCACAAGCGGCTCCAGTCTTCGGAATACTCATCAATCAGCAGAGCCGCCTGGCCGGTCGTGGTGATATTCCGTACGCGCGTTAATCTCTCCGCGCGAACCCGCTTGGGCTTGCGATCGATCGCGGTATAGAAAAGCGCGCCATCGAACACGTAGCAAATTGGCACGACGTGCGGCTGCCCCTTCAGGTTGGTGGTGGCCAGGCGCGCCACACGCGTCTTCTTCAGCCTCTTGCGCACTGCTGGTGAAATCGTCAGCCGCATCGCGTCATCGCCAAACTTGACAGGTGTCTAGGATTCAGAGAATCTTACTCAACGCGTTTCCCCGCCGTTGCCTAACAATTTAGCGGAGAATCCAATGCCGAAATACGTAATCGAACGCGAAGTTCCGGGTGCCGGCAAGATGACACCTCAACAACTCAACGCCATCTCGCAAACCTCCTGCGGGGTCCTGCGCAAGCTCGGCCCTGAAATCCAGTGGCTGCACAGCTACGTCACAGACGACAAGATTTACTGCGTCTACATCGCGCCGAACGAAGAACTCATCCGCGAACATGCGCGCCAGGGAGGCTTCCCCGCCAACCGCGTCTCGCAGATTCGCACTATGATCGATCCAACCACCTCAGAAGCCTGAGGCCAAGCCCGCTCAAGCAACGAGAACGGCTGCGCATGCCCACGCAGCCATTTCCGCCTAGAATTTTACGGAACGTAGCACGGCTGTGGGTCCCCCACCCTTGCGCGATTTGTGCGCAAGGGTGGGATTCCACGGCTGCTAGCGATGCTGCTCAAAATTGCCCCCACATTTCCGTTTCAATTACTGGATTACAAAACTCCCTCAATTCCGCGATTTCTCAATTTACTCACTCTCTCCCAAAGCTCACCTTCACGGTCTTGATCTCATATGGCTTGGTGTGGACGCTCACCCTACCGTCTGTCAGAGGAAGTTCGCCAAGCGCCTTCTCCATCAGGTCCGTCTCGGTAGCAGAATGCGCCCGGGCAGGAAGCTGCACCGTGACATCCCCCTCCTTGCCTGCCCATTCATAAAAGCGCAACACCAGCGCGTCATCGTCCTCGGCCTTCTTCATCGCGGTGAGAACAACATTATTGGGCTCAAGCTGAACGAAGGAATACGTCGCAGGCAGCGCACCCTCGTGCTTCTCGACGGCCACCGGCAGCAAGCGGTAGTTCAGTTCCAACCCTCGGCGCACTGTCTCTGCGTCACGCCACGTCCCGACATGCGGATACATCGAGTACGTGAATTCGTGCTCGCCCTCATCGGCGTGGGGATCGGGCCACTCCGGCGAACGCAGCAAGGAAAGCCGCAGGACATTTCCTTTCGCGTCGTACCCATACTTGCTGTCATTCAAGAGGCTGAAGCCGTGCCGGGCGTCAGAAATATCCGCCCAGCGGAGCGCGGCCACCTCGAATTGCGCCTGCTCTGCCGGCGTGTTGCGAGTCGTGGGCCGCTCGACGGAGCCGTAGGGGATTTCATACGTCGCTTTGGTGTTGTGCGCGCTGAGCGGAAACGCAACCTTCAGCAGGATGTGCTTCTCATGCCAGCTCACATGCATTTTTACATCAACGCGCGGAACGCCGGCATACATCGCGATGTCCTGCGTAAACGTGGAATTCTGGAAATGCTTCTTCACGCGGATCACTGCGCGCAGCGGGCTGTGCTCAAGGAGCCTTACTTCATCGGCCTTGTCCAGATCCCAATGCTGCTTCTCGAAATCGGCATCAATGTTCCAGGCATCCCACTGCTTGGGCTTGTCCACGAAGGTCTGCAGCAGATTTCCGCAAACCGAATTCTTGGGCCCGCCGCTGTCGGTTTCAGCTGGAGCCAGCGCCTCGTCGCCGCTGCCCTTATCCACGAGGCTCGTGACACACCCTGACGCAGTATCGAGCTTGACACGCACGAGTTCGTTCTCCAGGGAGTCCGCAGCCGACTTCACTCCACTCTGATCGGGGACAGCCGCTGCGCCCACGCGCACAAAATAAGTGCTGTAGCCCATCGCGGGCGTGCTGGCCAGCAAAAGCACACGTGCGCGATGGGTGGCCGCATCCATCGACAAAAGCTCTGACGGTATTGCCTTTCCCTTCGCATCCACCACATGCACATCGCGCGCGGGAGCCGGTAGCTGTACCACTACTTCGATCATCTCCACCCGCGGCCAGGAAAGCGAATTGAAGATCAGCACGGGCACGCCTTCGCCCTGCGTGTTCACGTGAGCTGCGATTTCCTCCAGCGATCCGCGAATGATCTCGCCGCCGAGGCGCTGCACATCCTCCAAATTCCGCTTGGCATCCAGATAATTCACCGCGATACCCGA
>QIAH01000585.1 GCA_003225465.1 Acidobacteriota bacterium
GATAAAATCGTTAGCGAGTTGAATGTGACGGTCCGTTTCCGAATTCCTTGAAATTTTCCGCTTGTCGAGCATGACAACCTTTTGGACCAACTCCGGCAGTCGCAGGGTGGATCATTTACTAAACTCTTCGCCAAACATTGGCAGTCCACTCTGTGACCCTTGCTTGGTAACTTCGTCCTCGATTACATCCCAGTGCTCGGCAAGCATTCCGTTTTCAATGCGCACAATGTCTGCGGCAATCCAATTCGCAGGGAGGCCGAAGTTCGAAAATCGTCCGTGCACCATGACGAAATTCCCTTCAGCCACAATCGTTCCGTGCTCATATTTGAGGGTCGGCGGAAGGCTCTTAATGAGACCGAACACGCCCTCACGACCGGGAGGAATGTGGGCGCTATGTTGGATGTAGTGAGGTGACCAAAACTTCTCGGCAGCCGCGTAATCACGCTTGTTGAACAACGTATCGAACGCTTCCAAGACGAGGGCCTTGTTTTGTTCCGGTGTAGTCTTCGGCATTTTGATTCCTTTCTGGTATTCGGCTTAACCGCTCCTGCAGGACTAGGATTTCTGGTTTCCTAGCCGTTGCTCGGCTCAGTTAGCATCGCGATCCTCACGTTGTCAGCTAAAGCTTCGAACCACCATCGACGGGGATACTGGCACCAGTGATCCAGCGCGCACCATCGGACGCTACAAAAGCGACTACGTCGGCGATGTCTTCCGGCTTGCCTATTCGCTTCAATGCCTGCATTCCCAGCGTGACCTCGCGACCCGCTTCTGTCTTCGTAAAATTCGACATATCCGTGTCGATGACTCCTGGTGCGACAGCATTTACGCGTATGCCGCGCGGCCCGAGAATGGCGGCCCAGTGTTTAACCAGAGTCTCAATTGCTCCTTTGGTAGAGGCGTAAGCAAGAAGTGAAGGGTTTTCCAAAGCGGGCTTGCCCGCCACCGTACGGGCTGCAGCGGAAGAGATAACAACGATGTTTGAGCCCTCACCAAGAACTGGCAGGAGTTGTTGCACCAGGAAGAACGGACTTCGGACGTTTGTCGCAAAGAGGTTGTCAAAATCCTCTATCGTGTAATCCGCGATGCGTGCCCCCTTGCTGATCCCAGCGTTGAGCACAAGCACATCCAATCGATCGCCGACGATTGAGAGCGCTTGTTTGGCTAGCAGCGCAGCGCCGTTCGGAGTTCCTAGATCCGCCGAGATTGCATTTGCGCTTCCGCCTTTCGTTTGGATCTCGGAGACGACAGATTCCGCTTCCCGCGCAGAGCGGCCGTAGTGAACCAACACATGTGCACCCGTCTCAGCAAGCGCCAACGCAGTGGCTCGTCCAATTCCACGGGAAGCCCCCGTCACCAATGCAGTTTTGTTACGGTGAACCACTCTTACCTCCAGCCGTTACATGAACTTCCCATAAAAGAACGCGCTTCGGACGTTTGTCGCAAAGCGGTTGTCAAAACCCTCTACCGTCCCGAAACACCTGCGCGAAGGTCTTGTCATAGGGATAAAAGCGGTCATGTTCACCCTGCTCCCAAGCGGATTTCAGTTCGGGCCTGGTGATGTCCCAGTCAAGACGGCACTTCCTCAGCACAGCACGCAAGTCTTGCCGAAGCTCTTCGAGGGTCGGTCGGCCAAAAAACCAGTAACCGTTGTAGATCTTGAATAGTTCGAGCACGATGACATACGGGATCATCGGATCGTGCTCGGGGTCCGTGTACTCGGCGATGTCGAGATCCTTTTGAACCTTGCGTCCCGCATCGGATAAAAAGGTCCAATGAGCGCCGGCGCCGCTGCGGCAGTCATTCGTCGCCAGCAGGTTGTCGGTACTGATGGTTACGAGGCGCGAGTAACCGACCTCCATCTCGCGGTAAAGCTGGACCAGACCCTCGGCCTGGCGCTGGTCCCTCGGACAGAATCCTCCCCGGCTAAGCACCAGGATCATGGGATCTGGCCCCTGTAGGTCCGAAAGCTTGCGACGTTCGCCCGTGTGATCGGTCAGCTCATAATCGGGAAATACCGCGCCGGCTACAATGTCCGCTCTCATAAAACCTCCTCTTCTGAGCCAACATCTGAACATCAATCGGCCGCGGCGCTAGTCGTGACCGTAGCAATCCTGTCGCTTTGGTTTAGAAACCGATTTGTTTCAAAAACAAAATCCTCGTGATACTCGTACCAAGATCCATGATTGGCGTCGGGATACAGGATCAGCTTGGCGTTCGGCATGTTCTGAACCAGATAGAGTGAATTCACCGTGTAAACGATGACGTCGTGGTTGCCGCTCACGACGAGCGTGGGCTGCTTGATGTTCTTCAGATACGCGAAGCGTTTGCCAGGTTGAGAGCCCCACTCCCCGACGGCGGC
>QIAH01000388.1 GCA_003225465.1 Acidobacteriota bacterium
AGGTCCTGAAAGGCGCGACTCCGGCCGGCAAGAATCCCGCCCAAAGCCCGCACGCACACAGATAGAAGTGGGTGCTCCATCCTAACCCCGTGTTCTTTGCGAGGTTAGGGTGGGGATTTCCTGCTGGCCAATTTCCATCTTCTCACTTTCCCGCGTGTTTCTTCTCTACTTTCGCCCACGCATCCTTCAACGCCACCGTACGGTTGAAAACCGGCTTGCCCGGAGTCGTCTCCGGATCGACGCAGAAGTAGCCGAGACGCTCAAACTGATAGCGTGATCCCGCGGTGAGGTTGGCCAGCGACGGCTCAAGCTTGGCACTTGTCACTACCTCGAGCGAGGCCGGGTTCAGATTTGCCGTGAAATCCTGACCGGGTTCCACTTGATCCGGATCTTCCTTGCTGAACAAGTTGTCGTAAAGCCGCACTTCCGCATCGATAGCATGCCCTGCTGAAACCCAGTGGATGGTCGACTTCACCTTGCGTCCATCGGGAGTGTTGCCACCGCGCGTTGCAGGGTCATACGTGCAATGCACCTCGACGACCTCGCCCTGATCGTTCTTAACCACAGTCGTGCAGGTAACCAGGTACGCATACCGCAGGCGCACTTCGCGCCCTGGGGAAAGTCGAAAATACCCTTTTGGCGGATTCTCGCGGAAATCGTCCTGCTCAATGTAGATGGTCTTCGTGAATGGGACCTTCCGCGATCCAGCGCCCGCGTCCTCCGGATTGTTGACCGCATCCATCTCCTCGACTTGGCCCGCGGGATAATTGTCGATGACCACCTTCAACGGCCGCAGAACCGCCATCACGCGGGGGGAGCGCTTGTTCAGGTCATCACGCACGTAGTGCTCCAGCATTGCCAACTCGACGATCCCGTTGGTCCGCGATACTCCTGCCGCGTTCACAAAATTGCGAATCGCTTCCGGCGTATATCCGCGCCGGCGCATGCCGGTCAGCGTAGGCATCCGCGGATCGTCCCATCCTTTCACGCGACCTTCTTCCACCAGCCGGCGAAGCTTGCGCTTGCTCATGATGGTGTAGGTCAGGCTCAGGCGGTCGAATTCAATTTGCTGCGACGGAAAGATCCCCAGTTGCTGAATGAACCAGTTGTAGAGAGGCTGGTGATCGGCAAATTCCAGCGAACACATGGAGTGCGTCACCTTCTCCATCGAATCCGATTGCCCATGCGCGTAGTCGTACATCGGGTAGATGCACCACTTGTTTCCGGTGCGATGATGTTCGGCGTGCAAGATGCGGTACATCACCGGGTCGCGCATGTTGAAATTGGGTGAAGCCATGTCGATCTTGGCGCGCAACACGCGCGAGCCGTCGGGAAATTCCCCGGCCTTCATGCGCTGGAACAGATCGAGATTCTCTTCCACCGAACGGGCTCGATACGGGCTGTTCTTCCCCGGCTCGGTCAACGTCCCGCGATACTGCCGGATCTCATCGGCCGTCAGATCGTCGACATAAGCCTTGCCATCCCTGATCAGCTTGATCGCCCATTCGTAAAGCTGGTCGAAATAATCGGAGGCGTAGTAAAGTCCATCCCAGTGGAAACCGAGCCACTGGATGTCCTGCATGATCGAGTTCACATATTCGACGTCTTCTTTTTCTGGATTCGTGTCGTCGAAACGCAGATTGGTGTGGCCATGGAACTCGTCGGCAAGGCCGAAGTCGAGACAGATGGCCTTGGCGTGACCAATATGCAGATAGCCGTTGGGCTCGGGAGGAAAGCGCGTTTGCACGCGACCCTGGTACTTGTTTGTCTTCAAGTCCTCGATGATTCTGTCCCGAATAAAATTTGACGAGCGAGGCTCGGCGGGCTCATGGGACATAGCTGAAGTGGAAGCTTTAGTCGAAGTCATTGGCATCTTATTCTATAACTTCGGCTCCTGTTCCGAATTCCAGCCAGCGCCGGCATCCTGCCGGCATCTGTTGCGCGAAAGCGCCGATGAAATTCCCGCAACCCGAGAGCCGGCGAGACGGCGGCGCTACTTTCTTGCCGGAAAGTGGCACCATTCGCATTGGACAAAGTGGCTCTTGCATGTGGCCACTCGGGATGCTTGAATTTTTCTCTAAGCGACACTCCATGTTGTCCAGAATCGAGCAAAGTATGTACCCGGATAAAAGCGCCAATTCATCTGTCGAACAAGTTCTGGCCAGGGCTCATCAAGAACTGATTTCCCTCGAACAAGAGCGCGCCCGGATTATGGAACGCATCGGTGCGATCAAGCAGACCATTGCCGGTCTGGCCAACGTCTTTGGCGAAGCACTGCTGGGGGATGAACTGCTGGATCTGATTGACCGCAGGCGCGGAGATCCCAGCTCGGGACTCACGCGTACTTGCCGGGCGACCTTGATGGAGTCAGATCTGCCCCTCACCACTCAGCGTATTCTCGAAGAAATCCAGGGCCGCCAACCCAAGCTGCTAGCCCACCATAAGTCGCCGGTCGCATCCGTAACGACGATCTTGAACCGCCTTGTCCACTACGGAGAAGCCCGGGTCACGACCACCCTATCCGGCAAGAAGGCCTGGCAATGGGCCACTGTTCCAAATGAAAACGCGACCTCAGAGGCAGTTGCCCTCGGAACCCCTGCAAAAACGTTCCATCAACCTCCAGTACGATAGGGACTTCGCGCGTCCTCATAACTTTCCGATCGCCTGCTCGATCCGCACCAGTGTCTTCTCGCGCCCCAGCACCTCCAAGGTCTCAAACAGCGGCGGCGCATTTTTGCGTCCGCACACCGCTACGCGAATGGGCTGAAACATCTGCCCTGCTTTGATGCCGAGCTCCTGCGCGGCCGCGCGCAGCACCTGATCCAGAGGATCGTGTTTGAACTCGGTCGTCGCAAGCACGCTTCGCGCCTTCTCCAGAACTCTCTTTGCCATGGCCGCGTCGCCTTTCTGCGGCACCAGTTCCGCCGGATCATAAGGCGGGAGCTGGTTCACAAGAAGGAAATCCGCCACCGTGAGAACATCGCGCGTCAACTGGATGCGCTCGCGGACCAGCGGCGTGATCTTCAACATCTGCGCGGCATCGATCGGATACCCAGCTTGCTGAACAACCGGCAGCAGCCGCGCGCTGAGCTCTTCTATCGGCAGTGCGCGGATGTGCTCCGCATTGAGCCACACGGCCTTGGGATCGAACATCTCTTCCGGCGTAGAGGCAGGTTCCTTGAAATTAATAACCGCATTGGCGCGATTGATCCCCTCCAGGCTGAACAGTTCTTTCAGCTCCTCGAGTGACATCTGCTCGCGGTCGTTTTTCGGAGACCAACCCAGCAGGCAAAGAAAGTTGATGAAAGCTTCGGGCAGAAAGCCGGCATCGCGGTAGGTAGTCACGCTGACAATCGGTCCGTGGCGGCGCTTCGAGAGCTTGGTGCCATCCGGTGCGACCAGCAACGGCAAATGCGCGAACTGCGGAGTCTTCCCTCCGGCAGCCTCGAAGATGAGGACGTGCTTGAACGTGTTGGTGAGATGATCCTGCCCGCGAATGACGTGCGTGATCCGCAGATCAATGTCATCCGCGCAGGAGGCCAGGTGATAGGTCGGCATCCCGTCGGAACGGAGCAGGGCGAAATCTTCGATGTCCTCGGCGAGTTTGCGCTGCTCGCCGTATACAGCATCGCTGAAGCGCACTTCCTCGCCGGTATCGCGAGGGACCCGAAAACGCAGCGCGAAGGGCTCACCCGCGGCGGCGCGCCGATCGCTCTCGTCCCGCGAAAGCTCACGGACCCCGGGGTTGAAGAGCCATGTGCCCTGCGTGCCCGACTTCTCGACTTCGCCTGTATGAGCCGGCGTGAAGTCGCGGTACGCCATGCCCTTCTCAAAAATCTCCCACGCCGTTTTCTGGTGGAGCGTCAGCCTCTCCGATTGCTTGTATTCCTCGTCCCACCGAAGGTCGAGCCACTTCAGTCCCTCGAAGATCGACTGCACCGAGGCATCCGTATTGCGCTCGACGTCGGTGTCGTCCAGGCGAAGCACCATGGTCCCGGCGTTTCGTCGGGCGTATAACCAATTAAAGATGAAAGTGCGGGCGCTCCCCACGTGCAAAAAGCCCGTGGGCGAAGGCGCGAAGCGGACCCTTGGTCCAGAATTGGATAAGTCTTCTTTTTTGATGGGAATAGAGGAATTCGACATGGAAGATTCATGGTACGGGCTGGCCGAAAGCAGCGTCAAGCATCCACGCCATTCCCGTTCCAAAACCCGCCGATTCCCAAAGGTCGCTTCTTTCCACACCCCCTGTACTGAAATCGTATTGAGTTTGCGGGCGTGCCTGTGAAACGATGGTCCTACTTATTTCCCAGTGGGTCGTGGTGAACGAGCCCTTGAAGCAGTTTTGCGCGCCATGAACAGCCTTGCCACAAATATGGTGCTCTTGCCGGGCATTGTGGCCCTGCTGTTGTTCCTTGTCTTCACTTACCTCTACGAGCAAAGCCGACAACCGTACTTCCGCGCCTGGCAATTCGGGTGGGGCGCATACTCATTGCATTTCGGCTTGGACGCCTGGAATGCCTTTCACGAGCAATCCGCCTGGGTCTATCTGGCTAGTTCGCTGCTGATCGTATTCATGGCGCTCTGCCTTTTCGTTTCGACGCGACTCATGCGCGAGCGCTTTCGCTTGCGCTGGTATGACGTCGCACTCGCGGTCGCGGGTGTTGCCCTCACCGTATGGAGCTTGTGGCATCACATGGTGGGCGGCGTTTTCCAAAATGACATCAAGGTGCTGCCCCACGTACGCCTCGAACTCGGCACCGCAGCGCTTCTGCTCTACTGCTCCTTGCGATTTTATCTTTATGCCCACCAGCGCAGCTCGCTCGCATTCCGGATGCTAGCCCTGGCGCTCGCGTTGTGGGGCGGGCTCATGGCCGTGGGTCAGCTGGTGAGTCCTTACTCGGAAGTCCTTGGGAATGCCGGCCACATGCTTGGCCCACTGCCACAGATGCTACTCGGCATCGCGATGGTGATGGTTCTGTTTGAGAACGAGCGCAATGCCGTCCAGGAAAATGCCCTCGCATTCTCCACGTTGGGAGTCGATCCGCGGCGCCTGTTGTCGGCCGAAGATCTTGTGCCCAGCATGACGGCGGTGCTCGATCGCCTGGTGAATCCCCTGCCCACGCGACGCGCCGTGATGTGCATCGCGGAGCAGTGGCGCGGCGTTTTACCTTCCGTGCAGCGAGGCTTCTCCCCCGAGTTCGTTCAGAAGCTCGAGAAGACCGGCGCCGGGGAATATGTCTGCGAGCTTGCCTACCGGCGCGGCGGGTTCTTCACCTTCCGCGACATCTTCGACATGACTGAGCCGCTGCCGGCCCTTCCGGGCGGGCGCTTCGAGGATTTCAAGCGCGTGCTGGCAGAGGAAAACATTCGTCACCTGACAGCCGTCAGCCTGCAAACCCGCGAACACAATTTCGGCGTCATCCTGTTCCCGCATGCCCAACTGAGGGTATTCGGTTCTTCAAACCTGCGTCTGTTGATCGGACTCGCCCTGCAGATCGGCTTGACGCTCGAGAACTACGTCGTCATGCACGATGCCCAGCGCCGCACCAAGGAGTACGAACTCCTCACCCAGATCGGCCAGGCGATCAGTTCGCGCCTTGATCAAGACGAGGTGCTGCGCACCATTCAGAAGGAACTCGGACAGATCTTTGACACCAGCGAGTTCTATATAGCCTTTCAGGAAGGGGACGAGATCCGCTTCGAGTTGGAAACCGAGAAGGACAGGATATTGCCGAAGCGTTCGCGCAAAACTACCAACGGATTGACCGAACTGATTATCAGCACAGGGAAGGCGCTGTTGATCCGGTCCGACCTCGAGAAAATTCGGGAACGCCTGGGCGCTGTGCAGGTAGGCGGGGAGCCGGCAAAATGTTTTTGCGCCGCGCCCATCATGTTGGGAGGAAAGCCCGCCGGCGCCATGGTGGCGATGAGCACCGAGCGCGAGTATGTCTTCCAGCAGCGCGACCTCGAGGTTATGCAGACTGCGGCCGGCCAACTTTCGGTGGCCGTGGAAAACGCGCGCCTGTTCGCCGAGGAATTACGTCGCTCGCACCAGTTGGCGTTCCTCAACAGCATCTCTAAAACTGCCATCTCTAGCGAGGATGCAGAGCAGATGCTGGCTGACATCGTTGCCGAAATTCAGAAGGCCTTCCGCTTCGATCACATCGGCATCGGCATTCTTGATTACGTCACCAAGGAAATCGAGATCAAGGCGGAAGCGGGTTCTACCGCCCAGGCCAAGGGAAAGCGCATTCCCCTGGGAACTGGTGTCGTGGGGCGCGTCGCGCGCAGCAATGAACGGGCGTTGGTTCAAAAGGCGGACGAGGGCCACCTGCCCGGCATCCTTCCCGAGTCGCGCGCGGTGCTGTGTATCCCGATCACTTACGGCGAGTCGTTGCTGGGTGTGCTGAACGTCGAAAGCCGCGAGGAGAACGCGTTTTCTGAGCAAGACGTTCTGATCATGAGCACGCTGGCGGACTTGTTGGCGACCGCGCTCCATAACGCATTCATCTTCCAGAAACTGCAGCAGCAGTCGATCACGGATGGGCTCACCGGCATCAAGACCCGCCGCTTCTTCTGGGAGGCACTCACTTCAGAGTGGAAACGCGCTTCACGTTCCGGGCGTCCGTTCTCGGTGGTCTTGATTGATCTCGACAAGTTCAAGGAAGTGAATGACACCTTCGGACACCTCGAAGGCGATTTGGTGCTGGCTCGTGTAGGAAGACTTCTGGAACAACGCTGCCGGCAATCGAACGTCGTGGCTCGTTACGGCGGAGACGAATTTATCATTCTGATGCCGGAAACAGGGGTGGAGCAGGCCCGCTCCCTTGCAGAACGCCTTCGACTTTGGCTGGCACAGGACGCCATGCTCGCGGAGCACGCCATCACCGGAAGCTTTGGTGTGGCCAGCTTCCCGGCTCACGGATTTTCCGCGGAGGACATTATTCGGGTGGCCGACGCTGGCATGTACTCCGCAAAACATGCCGGCGGCAATCGCGTATCCATGGCCGAGGAGTTCGGGGACACCGAGCACCTTGCAGGTCAGCGGCAACAGATCTCTACCTACATCGAAGGTTTTCTGCAACGCGAGCAGAATGGGCCCGACGATCTCGAAGATCTGGTCTCGACCCTTCGCCGGTTATGCGGAGGCGAGGAAGACTGCAACGTCCAGGTGTTGAAGGAATCCATTGAGGCGCTGGCGCGCGCTTCGGAACCGCGGGAATTTCACGCTTCTGGACACGGCGATATGGTGGGCCGTTACGCGGAAATGATTGGCCGTGCCCTCGCCCTTCCGCCTGACGAATTGGTCGAGTTAGCCTACGCCGCACGAGTGCACGACGTAGGAAAGATTTTCGTGCCCGAGCGGATCGTCTCCAAGACAGGAACGCTGACCGAAGAAGAGTATACGCAGATGAAAATGCATGCCCGCATCGGCGCGGAAATCGTGGGAACCATCCCGGGCAGCGTGATGTTGCAGAAGGCAGTCGAGCATCATCACGAGGCTTTCGACGGTAGCGGCTATCCGAACGGCCTGCGCGGAGAAGAGATCCCGCTGTGGGGACGCATTCTCGCCTTGGCCGATGCGTTTGTGAACATGACGACCGAACGGTCCTTTGCCCCCGCCAAGACACCCGAGCAAGCCCTGGCCGAGATCGAGAAACTAAGCGGCACACGTTATGACGGAATGCTGGTCCGCGTGCTCCTGCGCCAATTGAGAACTGGCAAGGCACCGAGTCTGGGAGACTGAAAGCCAGTTCCCAGTTCCCAGTTCTCAGTTCTCAGTTCTCAGTTCTCAGTTCTCAGTTCTCAGTTCTCAGTTCTCAGTTCTCAGTTCTCAGTTCTCAGTTCTCAGTTCTCAGTTCTCAGTTCTCAAAGAAATACATCTCATGCTCGCCGTTTGTGCTGGCAGCGATTTCTGATTTTCTTTGCGTCCTTTGCGGCTGTTCTTCGCGACCTTCGCGGTTAAACGCTTTTTGTGTGTTGGTTGCCCGAAACCGATGGTCAGGCATCTGACATCTGAGACCTGAGACCCGACACCTGCCTCGCTCACTTGCAAATTCTCCACTGAAACCTACAAACTACTAACCATGCCATTTCCCCTCTCTCTCGAAGGCAAAATTGCTCTCATCACCGGCGGCTCCCGCGGGATTGGCGCGGCCACAGTGCGCGCATTCGTGGCGGCTGGGGCCAAAGTCCTTTTCAATTATCAAAACTCGAAAGCAGCCGCCGACGCACTCGTCGAGGAGTGTGGCAAGGAACACTGCGCCGCCGTCGCGTGCGACCTGTCGGGCCTGGAAACCGCCAAAGATTTGGTAAACGAGACCGTAAAACGCTTCGGACGGCTCGATACCCTGATCGCCAATCACGGCATCTGGCCGCCGAAAGATGCTCCGGTCAACGAACTCACAGATACCCAGTGGCGCGGAACCGTCGCCGTGAATCTCGACAGCGTCTTCTCCCTGGTCCGTCATGCGGTCGCGCAGATGAAGAAGCAAAAGTCCTTGCAGTCCGGAAGTGGCGGCCACATCGTGCTCGTGAGTTCGACCGCAGGCCAGCGGGGCGAAGCCTTCCACGTCGACTATGCCGCTACCAAGGGCGCATTGATCAGCATGGTCAAAGGCCTCTCGACGGAGCTGGCCCCGGATGGTATCTACGTAAACTGCGTGGCACCAGGATGGGTCAACACCGATATGTCGATCCCGGCCTTGAACGATCCCAAGACGCGGGACAGTATCTTTGCGACGATCCCAATCGGGCGTGTGGGTAAGCCCGAGGAGATCGCCGCACCGATCCTCTTTTTATGTACGGAGCATGCGGGATTTATTACCGGCGAGGTCTTCAACGTAAATGGGGGCGCCGTGCTGGTAGGCTAAGGTCTGTGCCTTAAAATCGGGGCGCACGGGTCCTTCGCGATACAGTGGAAAGCCGGGCCCTCGGCGTCTAATCTTTTGAACACATGCGTCTATTCCTATTTCTTCTAATCTTGAACGTCTGTTGCGCCGCCCAAGCCACGGCACCGCCGGCTGGGTCGCCCCCCTCGCAATCCATTCCAGTCGCGCAGGAGAATGCTGCCAAGGCGCGTGCTCTGATTGATCAGGCGATCCAGGCCCTCGGCGGCCAAGCCTGGCTCAATATCCAGGACACGACCCAGCAAGGTCGAACCTACAGTTTCCATCGCAACGAAGCCACCAGTGCGGGCGTGCTGTTCTGGCGCTTCGTGAAATTCCCTGACAAGGAGCGCGTGGAAGTCACCAAGCAGCGCGACGTCGCCTACGTCTACAACGGCGATCATGGCTTCGAGATCACTTTCAAGGGCACCGCCACGATCGAAGACAAACTCCTGAACGACTACCTCCGTCGGCGCGAACACTCCCTCGAATGGGTCTTGCGCCGCTGGATCAACGAACCCGGCGTGGCCCTCTTTTACGACGGCCCTGCCGTGGCTGCTGACAAGCCCGCCGACCAGGTCAGCGTTCTGAATACCAAGAACGACAGCGTCACCCTCTACCTCGATACCACCACCCATCTACCGATCAAGAAAGTGTTCACCTGGCGCGATCCCACCGACAACCTGCGTAACACCGAGGAAGAGATCTACGACGCTTACCGTCCTACTCAGGGATTCATGACCCCCTACTCGATTACGCGCTTCTATAACGGCGAGATGTCGAACCAGCGCTTCCTGAACAGCGTCACATACAACTCGGGACTGAATGAGTCGATGTTCGACGCAAAGACGACCTACGACCCGAATACCTTGCCCCCAAGGAAGAAATAGCTGGCACGGCTGGCGCCAAGGTAGTTGGACTGTTGGCACCCTGCCATTCTTTCATCCATCTGCTATCTAGTCCGTTATCAGCTACATAGCTCGCGCATGCCGAATTCGTCGCCACTTTGGAGACACGCACTGTGGCTTTTTTGCCACAGACAGATATTGGGCGGCGCCTGTAAGCTGATGTGGGTCATACCCATTAAGCCCTCCTCTTGAAGCAGGAACAGACAATCCGGGCCTCGGTTGAATGCAAAGGTATCGGTCTGCACAGCGGAGCACCCGTCCAATTGAGGATCCTGCCTGCGCCTTCGGGCACCGGAATCGCCTTCCGTCGTATCGATCTGGACAACTTTGAAATCGAAGCGACCGGCCGGAACGTCGCACGCGTCAGCTACGCTACCAGTCTGATGAAGAAAGGTGTGCTCATCTCGACTACCGAGCACCTCCTTTCTGCATTCATTGGCACCGGCATCGACAACGCGATCGTGGAACTCGACAACCTGGAATTGCCCATCCTCGACGGCAGCGCCCGGCCCTTTGTCGACATGATTCAGAGGGCTGGCATCCGCAAACAGCGTCGGCTCCGTTCCTATATGCGGATTCGGCGCGAGATCGAATTACGCGAGGGCGAAAAGTTTATTGCCGTCTATCCGGCAGACACGTATTCGGTTTCCTACACCATTGACTTTCCCCACCGCCTGATCGGACGCGAGACCTTCCGGGTTGACCTGACGGACGGCAACTTCCTGCGGGAGATTGCTCCCGCCCGGACTTTCGGCTTTCTCCACGAAGCCGATGCGATGCGCCAGCAGGGCCTCATCCGCGGCGCCTCGACCGAGAACGCGATCGTATTGACGCCGGAGGGCTTGATGAATCCTCCACTGCGGTATGCCGATGAGTTCGTGCGCCACAAAGTGCTCGACCTGATTGGAGACCTGGCCTTGGTGGGGAAACAGATTCTCGGCAACATCGTGGCCGATCGCGCCGGCCACGCCATGCACACTGCCCTGGTGTCCCGATTACTACGTGACAAAAGCCTCTGGGAAGAAACTACTCTGGAGGAATATCGTGTCCGGCCCGAAGCCTTCGTGTTGGCGGCCGGGCGACAGTCGAGCTAGCGTCTCGATTGGCTGCTAGCGCTTCCGTACTGGATCAAGACCCGCAGGAACTCCGGAATCATTGTGAGACTCTGCGAATATACCGCTGTTTGAAAGCGATTCCCCGCTTGTCTTTGCGTCCTTCGCGATTCCTTAGCGCCCTTCGCGGTTTAAGATTTGCCCTCCTCCGTGCTCGGTGGCTGTAAGCTTTGCTGTTCCCCCTCAATCTGCAGGCTCGCAAGGGAAAGCCGAGTCTTCGCGATCGACGGTCCGTTCCTGCACCAGACGATCGAGTTCCGCCCGAGCCTGATCAATCATATTGGCCGCAAAACGTTTCGCCTGGGTTTGCCGCTCCGGCGATAGGTCCTTGACCCGGGTGGCCAGCAGCGTGGCATCTTCTTCGAGCCAACGCAGCGTACGCTCCACCCGCGCAATCTTCACATCGTAAGCAAACGTAGCCAAGACGATACTCCTGACGTTCTGAATTTCGAGCGCACCTCAACGGCTCCGCGCGATAGGGGGAATCCACTAAGCGCTTGCGGATAACTACTAGCGCCACTCGCAAGAGCTTGCCGAGCCCTTCGACTTGGGACAAGTCGCTAGCTTGATGCTGGGTTGCCCTAGCACGGCGCGACTGGCGAGGCACTTCCCTCTGCCGCCCCAAAGGCCGAGTAGATTTTGACGCTCTTCTTCGCGCTCAGCGAAAAGCTTTTAACCGCGAAGGACACTAAAGAGAATCTCTTTATCGGGATATTTGAAGCTAGGGAACCAGGTTGCAAACCGCAGATGGTCTGTAAGGCGGGAAAACTGCAGCGAGGAACAACCAGATCAGCGGATTGAGGACGAGACTTTTTCAAGCCGCTGCAGGATCCATTGCTCCATTTGTGCGCGGGAACTCTCGGGCAAATCCTGGAAACGAATGCCGGCCCGCCCTAGCCCGTCAGCCCAGGCAATTTCACCTTTCGGCTCCATGGCTACTTTGGTTCCGGGCAAGGTAAAGTGCACCTTGCTAATTATGTTTTTTGCCAGTGTTCCTTCGAAATGAATTGCCATGCCGCCCTCGCTGAGATTAGTGGCAATGGCCTTCATCTCCTCACCCTGGTTGAACTGCAGCTTCACGGGCATCTCGACTGGACACCGGAAGTAGCGCCGTTTCTCGCGGACCATGAAACTCAGGGCAGTATTGAAGCAACGCAGCGTGCCGGCGGCCGTAATGGGCTTTTGCAGCACAAAGTTAGCGCCCATTTCGAACGCCTGCTGGGTGGTGGTTTTCCCGTTCAGAATGGCAAACGAGACCGAAGTCTTATTGCTGGCGTTCTGGCGCAAGCTGCGCAGTACGTCCACGCCACCCTGGAGATCGTCACAGTCCACAATCACAGCGTCAAACTTAGCCGATGTAAGAATTTCCGCACCCGAACGAGCTGCGGCCGATACCTCTACCTCAATGGCGAGTTTCTCGAGCGTCGGACGAAGCACCCGAACAACATCGGCATCGCGACAAACGAGCAGCGACTCCAGATTCATAGCTTAGTATTCTAAAATCGGACCACAACCTCTTAAAGGCACGAAGGTAATGGTCTAGCATGGCCGGACTCCACGCTCGACATGTCCCTTCGGCTAGACCGCTTAGCTCGCTCCCACCTTTGTGCTCTTCGTGCTCCCTAAGTGCCCTTAGTGGTTAGCTTTTGATCTTTGTTGTTGCACTCAAGTAACTCGGAAAAGAAGGTGAGCGATCGCTGCGGCAAAGCTTTTCTTCGTGTACTTTGCGATTACTTCCCGTTCTTTGCGGTTAAAAGCTTGTGGGCGCGACCACTTTTGCGACCTCTGCGGTAAGCTCTTTCTTTCCAGCCCTGACTGCCAAGGGCTCAACCCGAACACCCATGCGCAAACGCGTCTATCTATCACTAGGCTCGAACATCGGCGATCGTGCCGCCAACCTCCAGTCCGCCATCGAAGAACTGAGCCGCTTCGGGAAAGTCGCTGCCGTCTCCTCGTTCTATGAGACCGAACCCGTCGAATTCACCAAGCAACCCTTGTTTCTGAATTGCGCGGTCTCTCTGGATACTGAAAAGACGCCAGGCCAGCTCTTGAGAGCGCTCCTGGAGATCGAGCGAACCATGGGCCGCCTGCGCACCCAACAGAAAGGACCCCGTAAGATCGACATCGACATCCTGCTTTTCGGCGACTCCTCTGTGAACACGGCCACTCTGACCATCCCACATCCGGCCATGCACGAGCGCCGGTTTGTACTCGAACCACTCGCCGAGATCGCTCCCGATGCTCGGCACCCGTTACTTAACAAGACGGCGCGGGAGTTGCGCGATTCTCTGCCGCTTGGACAAGCGGTCCGGCGGGTCTCGGGGAAGTAATTCGGAGGGCGACGGCTAAGGCATGATGATGCGGCTGGCGGGCTCGCCCGGAGTCGCGAGATTGGACTCTTTCTCAGGAAACTGCGCGAACAGAAAATCCACGAAAGCACGCGACTTCGGACGTCCCGAAGACCGGCCATATGCCATCCGCACCAGAAACACAAGCGTCTTCAGAACTTCCGAGTCGCGCAGACGAGAGTAGCCGGTGTGCTTCTGTTCGGCCTCGCGATACTCTTTCACCATCGTTTGCAGCTCGAAAACCACCGCCTGCTGGGCGAGGTTCTCTGCCGGCTCTTCGTAGTGGAGGCCCGAATTCACCAGCCGCTCATAGCCGCGAGCAAGCGCCGTCAAGGCAGCAATCAGATCGCGGTCGTGGAGCGCACGATCTTTGTATGCGCTTTTGGCCAGGGCATAAGTCAGCCCCATGATCAGGTGCTCGTGTTCGTAGAGAAACTGGTCTCCCAGTTCGACCTGCAGGAACAACGCCGCCGGATCCAGGTCCGTCGTCGAGCGCGGTTTTTCATGCTCCCGAGCCTGCTGCAGGTAAGGACAGTCGCTGGGACAATCCAGCGTGACCTCCCGCTGCTCCCCGCAGCATTGCGGGCAGATGCGCCCATGCACAGCCGGGCAAAAGCGCTTTTCCTTGCGAGTTTCACAAATGGCGCAGCTCACGAACGAAGTCTCCTGCTTCCATTATGGCATCTCGGGACGTCTGGCTGAGGTAGGGCGGGACCGCCTGCCGGCGCTGCAAGCTGCTGGGTTGGGCCTTTGCAAGCCCGTATGACGCCAAAATCCGCGTCTTTCTTGCCCTTTTCCGATCCCATGATGCAGAAAACCGCATAAAATGCGGCTCAGACGCTGTTTTTCCACAGGAAGACTGGTATAAGATGGCGCACATCGCAGCAAATCAAGAAAGTTCCATCGAGGAGGATTCATGGCTTCAGGTATGACCAAGACCCAACTGGTGCGACACCTTGCTGAAAAGCTCGAGACCAACAACAAGACAGCTTCTGCATTTCTGGAGAATCTCGCTGACACGGCCATCAAAGAGACCAAGAAGAATGGCGTGTTCGTCGTCCCCGGCCTCGGCCGCTTAGTGAAAGCGCATCGCAAGGCCCGTGTGGGACGCAATCCCCAGACCGGTGAGCCGATCCAGATCAAGGCCAAGACCGTCGTGAAGTTCCGCGTCGCCAAGGCTGCCAAGGACGCGATCGCCCCCAAGAAGTAACTTCGATTTTTCGGGATTGAAAAAGGCCGGCTGCAACGCCGGCCTTTTCACTTCACCACCGATCGCTGTTCACGCAATCATTTGCCGTATTCGTTCTTCACGACTTCTCCGCCTTTCATCACGAACTTTACTTGCTGCAGAGTCGTTACATCTTTGAGGGGATCGCCATCGACCGCGATCAAGTCGGCCCACTTGCCCGCCTCGAGCGTGCCGATCTTGCTCGACCAACCGAGCAAGTCGGCCCCGTGGATGGTTGCTGTCTGAATCGCCTGCAGCGGGCTCATCCCGAGCCGCACATAGACCGCGAACTCGTGCGCATTCAGTCCATGCGGATAAACCGCCGCATCGGTTCCGAAGGCAACCTTTACTCCCGCCGCGAACGCCTTCTTGAGGGTGTCTTGTCCGACTGCCGAAACCGTCTGCATCTTGCGGACAACGTAGTCCGGGGCATTTCGCTTGCCGAGGTTTTCGCGGTTCCAGTCCATTAAATAAAGCGTCGGAACAATGTAGGTGCCGTTCTTCTTCAGCGTCGCGATAGAGCTGTCATCCATGAGATGGCCGTGTTCGATAGAATCGACGCCCGCATCCGAGGCCCAGCTCACACCCTCGGCGCCGTGTGCATGCGCCGCGACTTTACGCCCCAGGCGATGTGCTTCTTCGACGATCGCCTTCATTTCTTCGCGCGTGTATTGCGAAGCATTGGGATCGTCGCCCTTCGACATGACGCCGCCAGTAGCGCAAATCTTGATAAGATCCGCGCCGTACTTGATGTTCTCGCGCACCTTGTGCCGTACCGCATCGACGCCGTCGGCAACGCCGAGTTCCGTCGCGTGAAATTGCGGCGCCAGCAGGTTGTCATCACAGTGCCCGCCGGTGATTCCCATGGCCGGTCCACTTACCAGCATGCGAGGGCCGGGTACGTCGCCCGCATTGATTGCATCGCGTAGCGCCACATCGCTGTAGCCGCCCGCGCCCACGTTACGAACGGTGGTGAACCCTGCCTCCAGCGTGACCCGTGCATTGCGCGCGCCAATCAGGGCTTCCCTCGGATAGGAAATCCCCAAACCCTCATACCCCAGATTGGCGGGATCGAACGTCAGGTGCGTATGCGCGTCGATCAAGCCTGGGAGGACCGTGGCGTTGGGAAGATCAATGGTCTGGGTTGCGGGGCTGAGCTTCGCGTCCGCAGCCGGCCCCACACTCACGATCTTGTCGCCTTCAATGACAATCGCCTGCCCGCTAAGCATGTTGCCGGTCTTGACGTCGAGAATATGTCCAGCCCGTACCACCACGCGGCGAGACGCTGGAGTGTTTGCGCATTGGCCGAACGCCCAGCACGTCATCAACATTACAGCAGGCAAAAAACGAGAAGCTTGCTTGTAGAACATTCTTTTCCTCATGGAAAAACGTGAGCAGCAGGATAGCGAAATCAAGGAGGAAGGGCGAGTCGGAAAAAACCAGCTCAGATGAGAGCGGCCGAAGTGCACGCTCTCTTTGCGCTGACAAACCGCGAGCAAGGACGGCGACTAACCAAGCAGACCGTGCCAACGACCAGTGGCCATCAGCCATAGGCCAGTTTTTGCTGAAGACTGACGACTGAAAGCTGATAACTCCCTCACGTCCGTTTCCGGAGTACACCGTCGAGTCCCCACGTCTGTCCCGCATCCGAGGAAAAGAAGATCAGAAAGAGGAAGAGCAGGGGAATCGTGTCCAGCTCTGCGCCAAAATAGCGCCAGAATGCCACCCCATGACCCGGCGCCCACCAGGTCGAAAGGGTCAGGTTCAACATGAACAGCGCGCCCACGATCGAGGCCACCCGCACCCACAATCCGGCAATCATGGACACCGCGATCCACAATTCCAGCACACCGACCGCATAACCGAAAAACACCGTGTGAGGCTGGACCACGTGCGCAAGAAACAGTCGGTAAAAAGAAACGGCCTCCCCTTGAATGTAGCCCTGCAGGTATTTTGGGAAGCCACTATGTGCAAAGTCCGGACTTGCGACCTTGTACTCGCCAAACAGCAGGAATAGAAATCCTGTGGCCATGCGCACGATGGCGATCGTCTTTGCCAAGCGTGGCGATTGTTCAGAGATCACGATCGGACCAGGGAACCATCCAGTCTAGAAAGCAGTATACGACGGCGGATCATTCGACCACCGCTCCCCACAAGGGCCCGCAGTCATCCGACTAGCCCGCGGAACCTGCTTCCCGCCGGTTCGGATTGCTAGCCGCCCGGCCCGTCATTGCTGACGTACTGCTCCAGCGAGTCCAGTTCCTGCGTAAGCCCGTCGATTCGCCACTCCAGCAGGTTGCGGATCGACAGAATCCCCAACAGCTTGCCATTGTTGTCGACAACCGGCAGGTGCCGGAAATGCCGCTCCACCATGGTCGCCATGGCTTCCCCCGGCCCGGTCTCCTGAGTCGCCATTTCGACCGGCGTGGTCATCAGGGTCCGCACTGGAGTGGTTTCCGGATCGAGTTTCGTCAGGGACAATTTCCGCAGCACATCGCGCTCGGTAAAGATGCCGGCAACCCGGCCTTCGCTGTCCACCACGCCGACCGCGCCCACATGATAGTCGAGCATTTTGTGAATGGCTGCCGCGACCGTCGCTTCAGCAGGAACCGCGGCCACCTCCGGATCGCAGAGTTGCAACAGATTCATAGGGACCTCCCAATAACCGAGCCGGCGTGGAAAGATTTGGGCATTATGACCCACGCGAGCGGCGTGTCAAGAGAATCCGTGCCGCAGGCGGAAAATTTGTGTGCCGTTCCCGGAAGGCTGACACCTCCAACCGCTTTTGCTGAGGACTGACGACTGAAGGCTAAGGACTATTTCTTATGCACGTCGTCCTTGAACACCTTCCCATCCTTCATCACGAACTGCACATTCCCGAGCTCTTTGATGTCCCGCAGCGGGTCACCGGGAACGGCAATGACGTCCGCGTAGGCGCCAATCGCGATCACGCCGATCTGCCCGCTGCTGTCGAGCATCTCAGCTGCCCTTGTCGTGGCGCTCCGAATGGCATCCATGGGACTCATGCCGAAATCGACCATACGTGGAAATTCTTGTGCAATCGGCTGGGTCCACGGAATTCCGCCGATGTCGGTCCCAAAGACAATCTTTACACCCGCCTTCATCGCTTTTTTAAAGCTCTCTTCATGAACGGAGGCGCGCAGTCGATCGCGTTGTCCGGCAGGAGTATCGGGCGGAGCCCAGTCGGTGTAATAGACAGCAATCGTCGGGCAGTACCACGTCCCCTGTTTAACCATCTGGGCAACCTGCGCATCGCCGAGCACAAGGCCGTGTTCGATGGAATCGCATCCGCCATCGAGGGCGCGCTGCAAACCGATCCCGGTATAGGCGTGGCAAGCGACTTTCTTTCCCCAGCCGTGCGTTTCATCAACGATGGCCTTCAGTTCTTCCAGAGTCAGGGTTGGCTGCGCAACCAGCTCGCCGTTTTTGCCTACCCACGAGCGATGCGTCATGTAGACCTTGATCCAGTCCGCGCCGTTGTCGAGCTGCTCGCGAGCCGCCTTGCGTGCCTCGACCGGGCCGTCGATCAGCTGGGCTCCCTTGGGCAGCGTCAGCTCGGGCGCGTAGCCTTCCAGCGGGTATCCGCCGGTGGTCGAAATCGCGCGCGTCGAGACGAATAACCTCGGCCCCGGAATGTAGCCGCCTTCAATGGCCTCCTTGATCCCCACGTCGCCGTAGCCGGCGCCTTCAGTCTCAACATCCCGCAGCGTCGTAAAGCCCTGCTCCAAAGCCCGGCGCGCCGAAACGGTCGCGCGCGCCGCACGAAACGATGCCGGATACTTCAGGAGGTTCACATCGTATCCTCCTTCATTCGGATCCTCCCCCTGCAGGAAGATGTGCGTGTGCGAGTCGATCAGGCCGGGAAGGACTGTGGCCCTCGAAAGGTCAATCACGGTCGAACCGGAAGGAATCTTCGCGCTCGCAGCATCACTGACGCTATCAATGCGATTTCCGCGAATGACAATCACCTGGTCGCGGCGCGGGCTGTCCGACTTGCCATCGATAAGGGTGCCTGCGCGAATCACCGTGAACGTCTTCAGCTGAGGCGTTGTCTCCTGGGGTGTGGTCTCCTTCTCCTGCGCCGCCAGACACAGCGCGGCAAGCATGACAAACACCACTGCGCGCATCATTTTCATCATGAGGAAGCTCCGGAGGGGGATTGTACGACGCTGCGAAGGAAAGTTGCGAGGGCAGGAAAAAGATCTCAGGCGGGTGCCCCAGGTTCGCGTCCCTTCTTTGGACACTAACCTGGGCTCAGGAATATCTGCGCGGATCGTTTCTTTATGGTGAATCCGTTTCTGGTTTACTCCCCAACGTAGGCGTCGGCTTCGATTTCGACGAGCATGTTGGGATCGACCAGGCCCGTGACGCCAACCATCGTCGACGCGGGCCGGATATCACGGAAAAACTCACCATGAGCGCGCCCGATCTTTTGCCAGTCCGCAATGTTGATCACGAAGATGCGCGTGCGCACGACATCTTTCATGCGCGCTCCAGCCTTTTCCAGGGCGGACTCGATGTTTTTTAGGATCTGCACCGCCTGCGCAGACGGATCTCCGATGCCGACGATTTTCCCATCTGGGCCCGTGGCTGTCGTTCCGGCTACATGTATGTACGGTCCGATTCTAACGGCGCGCGAGTAACCCACTACAGGCTCCCACGGGGTGCCACTCGAGATATTTTTGCGCTCTACACTCAACAGAGTTTCCTCCTCGGCCGATCATTGTAGTAGACGCGCATGGCCCGAAAGTAACTTCGCCGTTAGCAGTGTCGGGCGGCGAGTGCCAATCGCACGCGTACAACTCAGTTTGTTCATGCGTGTTCTAAATAAGGGTAATCGGTTTTTTGAGTGGCTTACAAAAGTCACTTGCGTTTGAAGTTGAGCTGAGTTAATTAGTCAGCAATCAGCAAGAAGATTCGCGCCGAGCGCGGATCCTGGGGGGCCGATGAGCGTGATTCCGGAGTCGCATCCGTTGCGGCAGTTTTTCAGCGAGATGGTCGGACGTCATTACGCGGAAGAGATTGGCATTCGTGATCCGCAATTGATCGCCTACGTCGCGCACTTGTTAACCGAGTTCTGTGACGCCGAGCAGCTCTTCAAAGTTCATGATGCCGCCAATCGCCCCATCGACGATGTGGGCGGAATGCTGCTCGAATCCGACCCGGTCTACGGTCCCGCTCCTTCCTTCGATCGCGAGCGCCAGGTCCGCAAGCACATCGGCGATTTCACCTTGTTCTTTACGGGTATGTTCCCCGAAAGCCTGAACCACTACCGCCTGCGCCGCCAGCGCATGGAAAGCTTCGTCGACTGGATGAAGGCCGGCAAGGAGAGCTATTACATC
>QIAH01000240.1 GCA_003225465.1 Acidobacteriota bacterium
TACCTTCATCACGGGCCGACGTGAGACGGAGTTGGCTGCGGCGGTAAAAGAAATCGGCAGAAATGTAACAGGCATCCGAGGAGACGTGTCGAATCTTGGCGACCTTGAGCGTCTTTTTGCACAAATCAAGCGAGAAAAGGGCAGACTCGATATTGTGTTCGCCAATGCCGGGGTCGCGAAGTTTGCCGCGCTCGGCGCGATCACCGAGGAGCTCTACGACTGGACCTTCGACATCAATGTGAAAGGCCTGCTTTTCACGGTGCAGAAGGCGCTACCCCTTTTGCCGGATGGCGCTTCCATCATCCTGAATTCATGCGTGAGCCACTATCACTCTCTATCTCTGCATCCGGGAAAAGATACGCCTGCGCAGCGTCACCTTCTTGATCTTCAAAATTGCTCAGACCCACCCCAACCAGCCGATAGCGCTGCTGTGGGCTGAGTTCCACTCGTTCCCGAAGGCTGAGCGCAATATCCGTCAACTCTTCACAGGAGGAAGGAGGTGAGCCAGGTGTATGGCTCCGAGTGAGAATCTTGAACTCGCTCGTCTTCAGCTTCAGAACTACTGTCCGCGCAGCCCGCGATTCTTTGCGCGACGCGGACCAGACCTTTTCTGCGAGCCGCCGGATCATTGGCTCCGTTTCGGCCAGCGGAACGTCATGCTCGAATGTATCCTCGGCCGATATCGACTGTGTCGGCCGGTCCGGAACGACCGGGCTCTCGTCGATGCCGCGCGCGAGTTCCCACAGGCGCAAACCATACCGGCCGAACTCGTGTTCGAGCGCTGGCAGATCCAGCTTTCGTAGATCCGCGACCGTCTGTACTCCAAGCTTGCCAAGCTTCTCCCCGGTGACTTTGCCGACCCCGGGGATGCGTTCAACGGGCAAGGCCCGAAGAAACGCATCTACCTCCTCTGGCCGGATGACAAAAAGCCCGTCAGGCTTGCGCCAGTCCGAAGCCAGCTTAGCGAGGAACTTGTTCGGCGCGACTCCCGCCGAAGCTGTCAGATTCACCTCCTGGCGGATTTGTTCCCGGATCGTACGCGCCACCAGAGTCGCGGTCGGTAGGTTCGCCTTGTTCTCGGTGACATCGAGGTACGCTTCGTCGAGCGACAGTGGCTCGATCAGATCGGTATGACGCTTGAAGATCTCCCGCACACTGCGCGAGACGGCACGGTACCGTGTGAAATCCGGAGCGACGAAAATAGCCTCGGGACACATGCGTTCGGCGCGCATGGCCGGCATGGCTGAGCGAACGCCGAACTTCCTGGCCTCGTAGGAAGCGGCGCAGACGACAGAACGATTGCCCCGCCAGGCAACAATCACGGGCTTGCCGCGCAGTTGCGCATCGTCGCGCTGCTCAACCGAAGCGTAAAAGGCGTCCATGTCGACATGGATGATTTTCCGCACGATTCCCCGGCACCAATACTATCCGCCTCCGAAACACGGTGAAATGTGTAGCAGGCTGATGGTTTATCGCCATTACAGTAGATTCTAGTAATGCATGTAGCGGTTCCCGGGCCGACGTTCTATTCCACGCTCGCCGTTGCCGTCCTCTTGCTGCATGCCATGTTCATCCTGTGGGTAGTCTTTGGTGTTCTCCTGACACGCTCGCGTCCGATTTCGCGCTGGCTGCATATCGGCTCTCTAGTCTGGGGCATTCTTACGGAACTGCTTCCTTGGCCCTGTCCTTTGACTATGCTGGAGAATTGGCTTGAAGCGAAGGCGGGAGTCGAACCATACCAGGGCGGGTTTCTGTTCCATTACCTCGACAGCTTGGTCTATCCGGATATGTCTGCAACCGTGCTCACGGTGGCGGGGGTGATCGTCTGCGCTCTGAACCTTGCGTTCTATGGTCGGCAGCTCTGTCGCGCTCGACTCCGATAGTCGCAGGTAGCTCTGAAGTCTGGGACGGATATGCAGCACGCCGTCCACGAGATGGGCCGCGGAGGCTCACCAGAGCGCATGCCTAAAACTCATCTTTCATGGACGGCTGCGGCGGTCATAGTACCATGCCGGCAGATGCAATCCCCTAGGGCGAAAGCCGTGTTTGGCGAGAACTATATCGTCGCTTTCTTTCGGATTCTGTGAGGCGCTGGGAAGTTCAGCACAATATCGCGCGGTGCCATCTCCACTACCCCTGAGGTAATGACGCCCGCGCGCTTCTCGGGAAGGTTTCCGCCGAAGAGGCGCGCTATGTTGAACAGCGAGTTGCTTCCGCAGAACAGACATCGATCGTGTGGGCTGTCACTGACGACGTCACACTCAGCGCACAGGACTGCGTTTTGAAGGGCAACCGCATTAACACGTCTGCTTTCTTGAGAAGGGCTACTCGCCTTGGAATCATTCATCACATCACCTCCACCTCGAACCTGCCACTTCCCTACTTTCATTCGGACCGACTCAAGCCCCGATCACCGCCTCGCCCATAGAACTGCACCTTCCCATCCACGACATTGGCGATTTATCGGCCATCACTGAGGAACTGCATCACATTCTTCCCTTCCCTCGAAAGTTGCGCCCAGCGGGAGCTGGTCTTCGGGTTTTGTTCCAGCCCTCGCAACCGCTGCCCTTCAAACTCGAAATCGACCTCGTGTAGCTTGGATCGGCTTGTCCTCCGAACCCGGTAGCTTCGGTTTCCGACCGTGGCAGCCTGGGTGTTCTCTGCCATCGCCTGCCGCCACACCGAAATGAGAGTTTCTTCTAAGCTCGCGGCCATCGTTTATCATCCGCTGAATTTTCTCAGGATTCGTTCGGCCCACTGCACGGCCGACGCGACCAGCGCTTCCGTTCGCGGACTTGGCCGGCTGTCATGCAGATCCTCTGTCGTCTTTAGATGACGCGCGACCAGAATGCTGGCCATGATTCCTAGTACGCGTTTTCGCCCTTCTTCCATCTCACTTTTTTCTTTATGTTTGTGCTTCGATGGCCAGGACATCCAAAAGCGGCCTTTGGCTTTTGCGTTCCAGTCGCTGCATTCGACGATCAAATCTCGCCGTTATCTCGCGATACACGCCAGGTGCGATTTCACCGACCTGAATGGCGCGGCGAAGTTCATCGAGCGCCTGACGGACGATCTGCCGAGCGTGCTCCGGATTGCGCGCCTTGTGTTCGTAATAGATCGCGAGTTGCTCATAGGCCTCATAGCCATGCCGTGTATTTCCGAGTGCACCTTTCCAAAGCTCACAGGCCAGATCGAAATCACCCTCGCGCTTGGCGAGCTTTGCAAGGGAGCGTCGCGCCGCTCGATCGGTTTCCATCGGCAAAAAAGACGCGATCGACCTCTCGTAAAGCTTGCGAGCTCGCGTGCACTCCCCTCGTTTTTCGCAGATGCGGGAGACACCGAACAGTTCCAGGCCATCTTGCCCTAGGTTTTCTGCGTCGCTGAGCAGGGAAAGAGTCCGGCGGGACAGCACTGCCAGTCCACGCAGGTCCATTTGGTTGTGGTTGAGTACCGGAACCAGCTGTTCCGGTGGACCTCCGCGCAAATAATCGAAGTGGATTTGTGGAATTAAACCTGAGAGAAGGTCTGCTCCCCGGTCCCAGCCCAACACGTGGCGTTCGAGTTCTGACAGCCGTACGGACCCAAGTCGCAGCCGCCAAAGGTTCCGCGCCGGGTGAAGGAAGTCGAGATGGGCTCGCGGAGTCGGCGCAGAAATCTTCAGGCACATGCGATAGCGGGTTTCGAGCAGTGGCCAATCGAATGACTTGCCGTTGAAGGTAACAAGTACTGGGTGTTCGGCGATCCGCTCTCGTAAAGCGAACAGTAACGCGCGTTCCTCGCTGTACTCGCGCAAGAAGAACTGTTCGATCTCCAGCCCGCCGCCTTCCCACCACGCGATGCCAACGAGAAATGCATACGTGCCGCTGCCGCCGGCAAGGCCCGTGGTCTCGGTATCGAGAAAAAGCCACTGCCCTGCATCCGCAATCTCATCCGGTGCGTCCGGTAGGAGCAATCTCAAGGCGCGAAGATCAGGCGAGTATTGCGGAGGCTGAGCACACCAGCCGCGCACCGAAAGATAGTCTCCGTACTGATTCGTCTTCGGAATGGCTCCCAGAGCTTGGGACAATCGGGCGGGATCATAAGGGATCCTCTTCGTGCGGGGGGATAACCCGCCGGCATCGTTCAGCAAAGAACCTTGCCGACCGCGCGCCGAGGCTACCGGTGCGGCGGAGCGCCGCAGAGCCTTTAGCCCGTGAACGCGCTCAAGGCTAACGTATCGCACGCTCATGCCGTTTCCGCCGTTCTCGCGGACTCGAATTGGGGGCGTTGACACAGCCGCCTAAGAATCTCAAGCGCGACTTCTTTCGTTCCCTCGCTACGGTCGGCAGTCGGCCCGACGCAGGAAGGGCATCCGTTTTCGCACGGGCACGCGCTGATCAGTTCCAGAGTACGATTCAAAAGCGCGTGACACACGCAATACAGCGGCTGGCTGATTCCGATCCCGCCGGGATACGCGTCGTAGATATAGAGATACAAGGTCGCCGCTCAGGGCGACAACGGTTTCGTCTGTCTTGTGATGCGCGGATGGGCTGCGCCCACCCTATACTCCCGCGCAGTTCCGTGACCTGGTCTATGACGCTGCCGTTCGCGCACCAATCTGTTTCAACCCGCCAGCGGCCAAGGAAGTGCTGCCTTATTACGAGCTAAGAAGCAAACTGGGAATGGAAGGAAAAACGCCGGATCAGATCAGAGAGAGTGTGCAAGCGGCCTAGGCCATGGGTCAACTTCCGCGGAGGGACGGGGTCTCCTTCGGATACATGTGGTCGGCGGACCAAAACCTCGGCACTGGTATTGGCCACTGGCATCCGCACATGATGATCTTCGCTCCGTATTACGACAACTCTATGCTCGGCAACAACGAGTTCGGTAGCCTGTTCCCGCAATTGTCCGACGGCTCCGGAACGCCATTTGCCGTGGTTGTCATTACTGTTGACAATGGCCTGGCCGTCAAGATGCGCCCGTGAACGCCAACCCCAGAAAGAAAGTCGCGGTCTGTCTGGAAGGATTCCTTTCCCGGTGCTCGCCGTTGCCGGTAGCGCCCCACCGGCATGTCCTTCTACTGGCCAAAGAAATAGGCCGCGAGTTTCCTGTTGCCAGTCAGTCACGCAGCCCAAACAACTCAGAAAGTTGTCGCGTCATGATAAGCGATCAATCGCCGAACTAGTGTTAAAATCAGCACAATTCTCACGGTCAGGCTCGCATTGCCGGTGTAGGCCCGCAGTCCCCGGACCGCGACAGTGAGAACTCAACGAACTCACCGCATTCAACCTGGCTCAGTTGGTTCATCCGGTTGACGCACCGGTGCCCTCCGCGTACTATCTGCCGAAAATGGAAAACGAGTAGACTGACAGATGTTCTCCCGGTCATTTTGAAATCAGGCCGGGTGCAAAATCAATCCAGCTTTCTCGTACTGTCATGGAGCCAGTTGCCCCACCCCGTCATAAACTCCCTTCCGGACGGATGCCAAATCTAGGCTGGCGAACTGGTTCCATCATCCTCGTGGTAATCGCAGTCGTTCTTCTATCCCTGGTGCTTCGTGCCAAATTCCAAGGGGCGGAAATCTCTAGGTTTCTGGTGATCGTTGTGGCGGCAGCCTTCGGCACCGTAATTCTCCTTGGCACGGCGTTCTTGGTTCGTGCGCTACAGGAGCACCGTGCGAGCCAAGATCAGTTTCAGCAGATGGCAAGCAACATCCGGGAAATCTTCTGGATGATCGATGCCCGCACGCGGTGCGCGATCTACGTCAACGAAGCCTACGAGACGATCACCGGCCGATCGTGCCAATCACTAATGGAAAATCCAACATCCTATGAGGACATCATCCACCCCGAAGACCGCGAGCACGTGCTGGCGAAACTCGAAGAAGCGACTCACACCGGCCAGTTCGATGAACGCTTTCGCATCCTCTGTGCTCACGGCGAGGTGCGGTGGGTTAAGGTGCACGGCTTTCCTGTTCGCGATCACTCCGGGACAATTCTCCGCCTCGTAGGGACTGCGCAGGAGATCACCGCTCAGAAAGAGGCGGAAGACCAGGTTGTCAGAAACCTTGCTAAAGCCGAATCGGCATGGGCGGAAGCCGACGCATTACGTAAAGCCACCCTCGCACTTACACAGGATTTGCGCATGGACTTCGTCATGGACACGCTTCTGAGGTCGCTGGCCGAGATAGTTCCTTACACGTGTGCGCGGGTCCTGGTTCCGGAAGGCGGACCCCACTGGTTGACGCTGGGAGAGAGAGCATGTCCGGAGTCGGCCGACAAACCGTATAGACCGCCGCTGACTCTTATCGCCGACAAGTCTCCCTTCCTGCAGCGGATAGCGAGCGAAAAGAAGACCATATTGATCGGAGACACAAATCGGGAAGAGGCCTGGCAGAGCTTCAAGGGACACCGGCAACTTCGATCTTGGTTGTGCGTGCCATTGATCGCATCCGAAGAATTCCTAGGATTTCTTTCCGCCGGCCACACCGATCCGAATCGCTATACACAAGAACATCTCCGCCGCGCTGAGCTATTGGCAATTCCCGCGGCAGCCGCAATCCAGAATGCCCGTCTGTATCAGACCGCGAGAATTTACGGTGAAGAACTGGAAAAACGTCTTTTAGATCTGAAGCACGCCGAGGCCGCCCTTGCGGAAGCGGAGGGGGGTCGGAAACTTTCCGAAGAGAAATTGCAGAAAGTCTTTCGTTCCAGCCCAATTCCGTTCTCCATCACGACTCTGAAGGAAGGACGATTCCTGGACGTAAATACTGCGTTTGAGCAGCGGTACGGCTATGCGCGAGAAGAAATGCTTGGCCACACAGTCCACGAACTGAGAGTTTGGGAAGACCCGGCGGATCGGGTACTCATGATCGAGCAACTCCAGCGGGGCGGCCCGATCCGGAACGTGATCACGCGGCTTCGCACCAAGGCTGGCGAGATCAAGCTCACAGCTTATTCTGCAGACAGGATCCAGTTCGACGGCCAATCCTGCATTCTTGCGGTTTCGGAGGACCTGCCCGAATACAACCAAGAGAAAGTGAATTAAAGCACCCTCGGAAATTTCTTCTCAGCTGTCGTCGGTCCTTATTCCCGCAACGACAGCATGCCGGGCAGAGTATGAATGAACTGACGGTTGAGGGGACGGCAAAAATGGCTGCTGGCCTCATTTTAAAGGAAGTACTCATTCGGTCTCTCTTCAGATTGTTCGATGCCTCGATGAACTGTCGAAAGTGTCTCCCACACAGAAAGAAGTAATCGCTGATCTTGTTTCCGGCATATTAATAGAATTTGTCTTTCAGCCGGCGGCGCGGCACAAGACAAACCACTGTACGCGGGGGATCTCTGAGCCATCAGCACAGTTCAGAACGGTAGAAGTGCCGCCGCTCGAAAAGGACCAGCGGCAGTTCGAAGACATGGGTCTCGCCTAAGTCGAAAACAAACTCCTTTCCGCAGTCCGACGCAGGAACCGGGCGACGAACTTGTCTTCGCCCGTTCGAACTCGGCTTGGCTGTGTCACCACAACCCACGCTCCACACTTGGGGCAAGTGACGCAAGAGCACGCAATGCGATCGGCCATATCAGGATTATATTGCCGCGGAAATCGACCCATTTTGCCAGCGGTAGGGACTGCCGAAGACCACCGCCTTCCGAGTTTCGCGACTGTACGCAGCCTGGGTGGTGAACTCGGTGACGGGCTCCGTGGGTCGGAACAAGACGAGGCAAAACCCGTCACTGCAGTCAGTTGTCCGCAAGTTTTGTCCGCCCTGAATCCGGTGCAAGACCTTGCATTCGGTCCGTTTGACGGAAGGTCAGTCCGGGTCTATAGAACCATCTCAGTCGCAGCTGGAGCAGACCGATCACATCTTTGCGTGACTCAGAGTGGCTACCCATATCACAACCGCGATCGACGCGCCGAGAAAGGTGCCGCAGGCCTCCGAACGACCTGTAGCGGCCAAAGTTGCCGCGGAGTTTCTGCAGATGCACGTGAGGAGTATCACGCGCTTGGCGGGGATCGGACACATTCCTGGCCACCCCATCGGGTACGGACAGCGCAAGAAATGGCTCTTCTACATCTCCGAATTGGACGAATGGTTGCGGTGTCAGGTATGCTCCGAGTCCTCCCGGCGGCGTCAAGGCAAAGGAGGACAAGTTGCCTAGACGCAACCGTTATCAATTTGGAAATCTCGAACTTCAGAAACGAACCAAAGGCCCCGACGTATGGATTTTTCGCTACCGCGACCGAGCAAACCCTGCAGTCACTCGCCCTGCCATCACGCTGGGGACCACGAGGGATTTCCCTTCCCAGGCCGATGCCAGACGAGCGGCCGAGGGGCTGCGACTGCAAATCAACAGTGGCCTGCCATTGCGGGAGGCCGTCACTTTCCAGGGCTTGCTCGATCGCTACGTCAGCGAAGAGATCGAACTGGGCGAACTCGCACATACAACCAAGGAGGTAGACCGCAGCCGGATCAACAGCCACATTTCCCCGAAGTGGGGAAAGTGCTTACTGAAGGATGTCAAACCCTACCTGGTACAAGGCTGGCTTCGAAAATTGCCGGTCGCTCCCAAGACCAAAGGTCACCTGCGCGGGCTGATGTACCGACTGTTCGAGAAGGCTATGCTTTGGGAGCTGACTCCCATCGAACGGAACCCGATGGGCCTGGTCGAGCTCAAAGGAGTCAGCAAGCGTCTCCGCGCACCACGCATCCTAACCGAAGAGGAGTTCGTCGCCCTCTTGAACCAACTCCTTCAACCGTATCGATCGATGGTTCTTCTCGCCGGCTGCACAGGGCTGCGGATCAGCGAGGTCTTGGGTTTGCGCTGGCATTCGGTGGATTTCGAGCGCCTGGTCATGGTCGTCAAGGAGGGTTACGCCCGGAGCCAGGTCACGAAACTCAAGTCCGAATATTCCGAGGACGAACTGCCTTTGGACCCGGACGTTGCGACCATTCTCCTCGAATGGAAACGGCTTTGCCCGGAATCCAGTGGAGATTGGGTGTTCCCCAGTCCCCGGACAACGAAACCCTACGATTCAAGCTCTCTGCGCCAGAAGATGCTGAAACCAGCGGCGCGGCGGGCAAAGATCCCGGGATCGATCGGCTGGCATACGCTGCGTCACAGCTATCGGGCCTGGCTCGACGACTCGGGCGCTCCGTTAGGAGTGCAGCAAAAGCTGATGCGTCACGCGAACATCTCGACCACCATGAACGTGTACGGTGGTGCGTTCATGGAAGCGAAACGCAAGGCGAACACCTCAGTCGTCCAGCGGGTTCTCGCTCCGAATCAGTCCAAATAGCAAAAGGCCGTCTCGAGGACGGCCTTCGCTTCGTGCGGTTCCGCTTAATGGACTATTTTGGACTAGAATCGAAAATCTTAATTCCTCGTAACCTTATGATTGCGTTGGTTGCGGGGGGTGGATTTGAACCACCGACCTTTGGGTTATGAGCCCAACGAGCTACCAGACTGCTCCACCCCGCGCATTGATCATA
>QIAH01000241.1 GCA_003225465.1 Acidobacteriota bacterium
AGGAGGAGATGAATATGCGTGTTTTTGTCACCGGAGCTACTGGTTTCGTAGGTACCGCAGTCGTCCGAGAACTGATCGACGCTGGTCATCAGGTGCTTGGTCTCGCGCGCTCAGATGCGGCAGCCCAATCTCTTATAGGGGCGGGAGCCGCCGTACATCGTGGTTCG
Organism: Acidobacteriota bacterium; assembly: GCA_003225465.1. GTDB lineage: Bacteria > Acidobacteriota > Terriglobia > Terriglobales > Acidobacteriaceae > Gp1-AA133. The sequence continues at coordinate 168 of QIAH01000241.1, forward strand.
CTCGAAGATCTCGAAAGCCTTCGCAGCGGTGCAGCGGCTGCCGACGGCGTGATCCACACCGCTTTTATCCATGATTTCTCAAACTATGGGCCAGCCGCCGAGGCGGATCGGCGTGCCATCGAGACTCTCGGCAGGGCGCTCGCGGGCACTGATCGCCCGTTGATCGTCACGTCCGGGACCCTGCTCGCTCAACGCCAAGGCGCGCTCGCAATAGAAGAGGATGCACACAATCCCAACTTCCCACGGAAGTCGGAGGAGGCGGCGCTTGCGCTGGCGGCACGTGGAATCCGCGCATCGGTGCTGCGGCTTCCGCCATCGGTCCACGGCAACGGTGATCACGGCTTTGTACCGCGCTTGATTAGCATCGCACGGGAAAAGGGCGTTTCCGCATTTATAGGGGACGGACTCAACCGCTGGCCCGCGGTGCATCGACTCGATGCTGCTCATCTCTACCGGCTTGCGCTTGAGAAAGGCTCCGCGGCAGCCCGATATCACGGCGTGGCCGACGAGGGCGTAGCGACTCGCGAGATCGCTGAGGTCATCGGTCGGCAGTTGAACGTACCGGTCGTCAGCAAGTCTCGGGAGGAAGCAGCCGATCATTTTGGCTGGATCGCTCTCTTTTTTGGTATCGACGGCCCGGCTTCCAGTGCTCTGACGCAAGAACGGCTGGGATGGCGACCGGTTCAGCCTGGGCTCATTGCCGATCTGAACGCGGCGCACTATTTCGAACAGGCTGCCGACACCGTTCCTTTGCATGGCTACCCTTCGCAGTCCTTACATGGAACGACTGATCAGAAAACGAGCAGAGGAAGGTCGCCCGTTCAGCTTGCATTACGTGATCACAACGGCGACGTCGGTGGACTGGAGCGTTCTTGACCTCTTCTACCAAGCGATGGCCTTCGACCACTTCAAAGCTATGTTTGACATGGCAGAGACGGGCATAGATGAAGGCCCGGCCTGCAACTTGGCGCTGATTTCTCAATACCTCGCCCGATTCACTGACTAGTATTCGCCAATGATCACGGGCCGCTTCTTGAGCGGCGATTTGTTCATAAGATTTTTGTTTAGCTCGTATCTTTACGCCTTGTATCGGCTCGGCGAATCGGAAGTGGAAGACGCTGACGATCCCTTTCCCAGAGGAAGGATTCCGTTCATAACAATCCACCAAGCGAAAGGGCTTGAATTCCCGGTGGTTGTCTTAGGGAGTCCGCGAAAGAATGACCGCGGGCCGCAGAGGATCGAAGAGATTGTGCGACCGTTGATCAGACGGCCAAGCGAACCGTTAATGCTCATCACGCCGGAGGAAGGCTTCAAGATTCTCATGGCGATGCCTCAACCGGAACGTACTCTCACCCTACTCATCGCCGCGACCGGGCTTCGGATTTCCGAGTGCCTTGGCTTGCAGTGGGCAGACGTGGATTACGAAAGCCAGCAGATTTCCGTTCGGCGTTCGTGGACGGCCGGGAAAGTTGGTCGGTCGAAAAGCCCGGCCAGCAAAGCTCCGGTTCCCTTGGTTCCGCTGCTCGCCGGATTCATCCGCGAGTGGCAGCAGCAGACGCCCTACGGTCAGCCGACCGACTGGATGTTTGCGAGCACCCGGCTCAAGGGAAAGCAACCCCGCGTTGCCAACATGCTAGTGGAAGATTACCTCCGTCCGGCTGCGGTGAAGGTGGGAGTGCTAAAGGAAGGCGAGAAGGTACGTCTCGGGTTCCACAACCTGCGGCACAGCTTGGCGAGCTTCCTCGTGCGGAACGGGACGGACGTGAAGACGGTGCAGAAATTGCTCCGCCACAGCGACGTCTCCACTACGCTCGGAATTTACGCGCACAGCATGAGCGAAGATCGTTTAGCAGCGCAGGTTGATATGCTGACCGCGATGATGACGCCCTCAAACGCGGTGAACTGAGAGGCCACAGGTGTGAAATCACAGGTGTAAGATTTCGGACCGGGTTGCTAAGTCACTGAAACATATGGTGGCCAGGGACGGAGTTGAACCGCCGACGCCAGCCTTTTCAGGGCTGCGCTCTACCACCTGAGCTACCTGGCCACTTCGTGGAGCACTCGCGCAAGCAGGTTCCTGCAACGAGTTGTTCGTGACACGCTGTAACGATGGTGGGATGTCTGCTGGCGCTGACAACCGGATGCGTACTGTGGCGTGCGGAACGGCTTGATTATAGCAATCCGCTTCGAATCACTCAACGCGCTCACACCGCCCGTGCAGTGATGTGCTCGCAGCCCCCATCCGGTGCGCACGGCTGACCGCACCGTGCGCAACTCTGCTCGGCTGAACTCGCAGCGAGGGGACTGGTTGTCAGCCACTCCCAGCACGCTTTAGAACCAAGCACAACCACCGCCTATTTCGCAATGTGCCCCGTAACCTATTTGCCCGACGCACTGCCCTTCTGCTGCAGCCACGTCGATAACTCCGGCGTCTGTTGTGATTTCAAGTCCGTGCAATTGTGAATGCTCTCGAGCGATAGCTTCAAGGTTCGTTCCGCGGTTGGAACGTCGTGTTGAGCGAAAAAGCTCCGGACCTGCTCGTGCATCTCGGCATCGCAGAATACGCCTGTCGCCGCGACCACCTCCGCGCTTGTGAACCCACCGCCTATCTTTTCAATCTCGGGCCAATGCATGCGCACAAAATCCCATGCAAGTTTTGCGCCGGCAAAATTCCTCATAACCGCAGCGATCATCCCCAGCGTGTCCTGGCTCCGCACCGCAGGGGAAACGGCATAGTCCAACGTGCGGCGCAGCAGTTTCGGATCGTGAAACTTCGACAATGTCTGGAAGTATAGGTAATAGCTCTCCAGGCTGCTCCCCCGGGACTGCAGTTTCGTCATTACTTTGTCGTATAGAATCGCGTCCCCATTCTCAGCCGCGAGTGAGAACGCTGTAAACGCGACTGTGGAATCGATCGACGCTGGATCCTGCAAGGCCCTCTCGGTTAACTGACGAGCCTTTGCGATCGCATCCGGATCGCGACCAGCGTAGCCCAGCGTGTGCAATACGCGGGCGCGCAAGCTCTTCGTCTCATCACTCTCGCCGGCTTTTGGCTGCCATCCCAGTTCTGCAGCCACCGGAGTCAGCAGGCGTCGCACCCACTGCTCGTATTCCTGTCGGTCGGCGTCGCTGACAAGATAGTTGCTGATGTACTCGAGCTTGGCCGTTACCTGCGACAGCACGGCGCGTGTCCGATCGGACCGGACTCCTTCTGCCAGCGCCAGGTAGTCGCCAATCTGCTGTTCACCCACCCGCACGGAGGCCCATGAGTCGCCGAGCAGCACGATGCGTTCTGACTGAGTCAGTTCATGCTCCAGGCTGCGTCCCATGGCGCGAATCGCGTCTGAGGAATATCCCGACCGGTAATATCCGTGTGCACCTGCATTGGCCATCACCCAGGAACCACACCCAGGCAGCGTGACACTCTCTTCCTTCTTTGTCAGAAGCACGCACTTCTCGTGCCCAGTCTCGCCCTCCCCGCCTTCTTTCACGCAGACAGGCACCTGCCAAAGTTCCTTGCTGCCTGCTTCAAACATTCTCCGGTCTGAGAAGTATCGTCGCTGCGAAAGCGTAACGACCGTGGAGCCACCTAAGCACTGCGTTCGCACGCTGACCATCGGCGCTCCGGGTTGCTGCACGAAGGTGGGCATGATTTTGTCAACCGGCTCTTTCGACACCTTCGCCAAAGTTCTCCAGAAGTCGTCGGCGGTTGCGTTCCCGTAAGAATGCTCAGTCAAATACTGGTTTACTCCCGCACGGAAACGTTCTGGCCCGAGATAAGCCTCCAGCATACGCAGCACAGAAGCTGCCTTGTCGTAGGCGATGCCGTCGAACAGTTCCTGTATTTCGGCCGGAGTTTCCGCTGCCTGATGGATCGGACGCGTGTTCCGCAGCGAATCCGAATTCAAGCTTGCCGTCGTGTCTTCCACGTCCTCCAACTCGAAATGCCATTCCGGTTTCCACGCGCCCACGGCTTTGGTCTCCATCCAGCTTGCAAAGCCCTCATTCAGCCAGATGTCGTCCCACCACCGCATGGTGACCAAATCACCAAACCACTGGTGCGCCATTTCATGCGCGATCACCACCGCCACTCGCTTGCGAAGTTCCACCGACGCGTGCTGGTCATCCAGTTGGAGTTCGGCCTGCCGATACGTGATGAAACCCGTGTTCTCCATCGCGCCCGCTGAGAAATCGGGCAAGCCGATCATGTCGAGTTTCTCGAAGGGATACTGGATGCCGAAGTATTGGTTGAAGTACTTCATGCACCATTCCGAGACTTCGAGCGCGTAGCCATCGTTTTGCTTGGTGCCGGGAGGCCCCCACACGCGAATCTGAATCCCGTCTGCCTCGCCTTCCACCGACTCGAAATGCCCGACTGCCAGCGCAACCAGGTAGGACGACATCTTCGCCGTGGTCGTGAATGTCACGGTGTGCTTCGCCTCGCCCGGCCCCGCTGTGTCTGACAAAACCTTGCCATTCGAGATCGCCACCATGCCGTCTTCCGCGACTACAGAAACATCGAATGTGGCCTTGTAGCCGGGTTCGTCAAAGGATGGAAACGCGCGTCGCGCGTCGGTCGCCTCAAACTGCGTCACAGCATATTTGCGGCCGTCTCTGTCCTTTCCCAGGTAGAGACCGCGCAATTCGTTATTCAAAATGCCGGTGTACTTGATATGAATTTTGGCGGGCCCGGCGTTGACCGGCGTCGAGAAAGCCAGAGTGGCCGTCTCTTTCTGCCTGTCGAGCGTGATTTTCGCTTGCTGTGTAGTCTCGCCGCTCGAGATGGTTGCTTCTTGAAATTCGATTTCCGCTGAGTTCAGTACGATCTCCGGCGTCGTCTTCAGGACGCGCACGGAAATCGTTTCTTCCCCCTCAAAGTTATCTTTCTGGAAGTCCGGCGCAAAGGAAAGCTTGTAATTCTCCGGGACTGCCAACTCCGGCAAACGCTGCGCTGCTGCAAAAGGGAGCAGCGCGAAAAAACCAAACCAGACAAGAATTCGCTTCATCGTGATTGGTGAGCTCCAAAATATTAAGAATGAATTTCCGACGAAATGGCATGGACTGCACACAACAAAGCGCGCCCGGGGCCAACCAGGCACACCTTCACCTTCTCGAAGAGTTCTTCTCCTCTATACGGAGTTGCCTCTGCGGCAGTTCACCCCAAGACCCCGGAACCGCCGGAGGCGACGAGAGCGCCGTTCAAAACCGTCAAGGCACACCGGTTGGACGCAAACCAGTACGGGATCTCCCGATAGTCCTCGACTTCAAATACCGCCAGGTCCGCATCTTTTCCCGGCTCAACCGAGCCCTTCCGCTCCTGCAGCCCAAGCGCACACGCGCCGTTGATCGTGGCCGCGGCCACGGCTTCTGCAGGAGACATTTTCATGTGCGTGCACGCCAAAGACATGACAAATGGCATGCTGGCGGTGGGAGAGCTACCTGGATTGTAATCGGTCGCGAGCGCTACGGGAACCCCCGCATCGATAAATTTCCTCGCCGCCGGGTAATGGTTCAATCCCAGAAAATAGTTTGCGCCCGGGACAAAGGTCACCACCGTATCCGCTTTGGCGAGCGCGTGGATGTCGTCGTCACTCACGTGGTCCATGTGATCGAGGGACGCAGGCTGGCAGCAGCCCAGCATAGAGTCGATGAAACCCGCCCTAGGCGCCGAAAGCTGGCCGAGGTGAGCTCGCACGCCCATTTTGTTTTCAAAGGCAGCCCCAAAGATGGCGGCCGTTTCCTCCTCCGAAAATGCGCCCCGGTCACAGAACACGTCCACGAATTGGGCGAGCTTCCGGCGGGCCGCCTGCGGGATCATCTCTTTACAGACGGCTTCCACGTACTTTTGTGAGCGGCCACGAAATTCTTGTGGCAGAACGTGGGCACCGAGCAAGGTCGAGACCACGGTCCCCGGCCACTCCCGCGCAGCTTGGCGGATCGCGGCCAGTGACTTCAGCTCTGAATCCACGGTGAGGCCGTATCCCGACTTTGCCTCGACCGTCGTCGTTCCCTGCTCAGCCATCTCATGCAGCGCACCAAGCACCTTTTCCGCCAGGGCACGCTTCGCTGCCTTGCGCACCGGCTCCACGCTCGAACGAATCCCGCCTCCCGCTTCCGAAATCTCTTCGTAGGACGCACCGGCCGTGCGCTTTTCAAAATCAACCAGGCGCGGAGTTATGAACGCGGGATGCGTGTGTGAATCCACAAATCCCGGCACGACGACCTGCCCAGCACAGTCGATCTCGATCACTCTTTTGCGATGTTTCTTAAGCCAGGAATCACAGAGGGCGTCCTTCGTCTTGCCGACGGAAACGATCTTGCCCCCGAGGCAAAGCACGGCCGCGTCTTCGAGCATGCCGAGTTCCGACAGGATCTTTCCGCGGCGCGGGCCAGGAGTTTCGGAGGACTGGCGCAAGGTCAGCAACTGGCCGATATTGACCAGCAAGAGTGGCCGCGGAGTTGGGGATTGGCGCCTTCTGGATGAACTCATGCGTGGTGCGTCAATCGCCGAGCGCCTCCCGCATGGATCGAATTCATGCCCGGACGCCT
>QIAH01000242.1 GCA_003225465.1 Acidobacteriota bacterium
TTACGACGGATTTTCGGAGAGTGTTGGGAGAGGCGGTCGCGAAGCATCTGGGGAATTCGAGGCTGGAACAGGTGTTCCCGGGATTCGAAAACTCCAATAACGGCTTCTTGACGCTTCTAGGCTAATTCAGACTCATCGCTGCGGGGCACCGCACTCTTCGCAGAACTTTGCGAGAGGCGATATTCGGTGCCCATTCAAGCAACGCCGTCCCGTGTCATACTTCTCCACGTGAATCAGGGAATACATCACGCAAAAAGAGACGGCGTAGAAACAAACGGGAAAAAGGATGAAGTTGCTGGGCAACGTACCGGGATTACTGCCTGACAAAAAGGGAAGTGCGAAAGTCAAAAAGAAAACAGCACCCAGAACTATCCATAGCGATGTCCTCATCCAAGGAGGGCAGCCTCGCAATGCAGCTTTCCACAGGTCCTTCTGCTTGAATTCCCGCGTTAGCCGATTCATAAGAAGAACAGTCGGTAGCCAGACCAAGAACAGGCCAGGGAAGACGATGGCTGGCGCCATCTTAACTATCTGGTTATTCGCTCCCAAGCTCCAGCCAAAGAGTAGGACGCACATCAGAACCCCACAGGCTGAGAGAATCATCACTGGGTAAGCAATTAGTTTCATCCGCGAGATTCCAGATCGATCAACACTTCCTCGTTTTCAATCTTGATCGGATACACATTCAACTTGGCAGCCGGGTTGTGCACGGCCTGACCGGTCACCGGATCCCAGGCCCATCCATGCCAGGGGCAAACTACTTTTCCCTTCTCAATCACGCCTTGCCCCAACGGACCGCCCCGATGCAGACAGACATTGTCCATGGCAGTGATCGTGCCATTCACATTGGCGACACAGATTGTTTTCTCGCCACAAGGGAATTCTTTGGCTTCGTTGATGGCGGGAAGGTCGGATTGGGAGGCGATCTTTACGAAAGGCATATCCGCTCGCAGGAGGATTGGCGGAAGGGAAAGATTACTCGATACGAATTATAGCGCCGTGGTGGACGGGCGGGGACGCCCGTCGCTCCAAGGTTTGGGCTGAGAGCTATCGGCTCAGCAGATCCTTCGCTTCGCTCACGATGACCGTCTCGGGCTCCCGCTTCGCTCACACCCTCGAAACGCGGTCATTTCGGTTGCAGCGTCTGGGCGATCATCACCTGGCGCTTGAAGCTCTCCACCATGTTTTCATCCAGCCGGACTTCAGTGGGCTTCCTGGCGAGGGTCATGGTGTCAATCTTGTCCTGTAGCTTGAGGAGAGCGTAGAAGAGGTTCTCCGGACGCGGAGGGCAGCCGATCACGTAGACGTCTACGGGCACGATCTTGTCGACGCCCTGCAGCACGGCATAGGTGTTGAAGGGGCCGCCTACGGACGAGCAGGCTCCCATGGAGATCACCCACTTGGGATCGGGCATCTGGTCATAAATGCGCTTCACCACCGGCGCCATCTTGAGGGTGACCGTGCCCGAGACGATCATCAAGTCGGCCTGACGCGGGCTGGGACGGAATACCTCCGAGCCGAAGCGCGCGATATCAAAGCGCGCGGTGGAAGACGCGATCATCTCGATGGCGCAGCAGGCCAGGCCAAAAGTCATTGGCCAGACGGCGGATTTGCGCGCCCAGTTGAACACGTAGTCCACGGTAGAGATCATGAAGTTCTTTTCGAATTTGTTTTGCAGCCAGCTCATGGGTCCTCGATCGTACCTTGCCCAGAAGGAACTGGCCCCAGTCTAGGGTGCGCCGGAACCGCGTGTCAATGAGACCGCCTGAAATCAGGGGTCCCGCAGGACGGCCTTGTGTCCCCGTCGCTAGAGCGACTGCAGAAACGCCAGCAGCGCTCTCTGGTCCTCCGGCTTCAATTTCAGGAATTTCTGGGTGACGTGGTCGGCTTCTCCACGATGGCGGCGGATGGCATCGTCCAGTTGGACGGAGTTGCCGTCGTGCATGAGGCGCGAGCGCAAACGCAGTCCCCAAAGCGGTGCCGTCCGGATCTTGTTGCGAGCGCACATGGTGTCGCGCACCAGGTTGGGATGCTTTTCTCCCTCGGCCACCGCGGCCTGATAGCCCTCACTGCACTCGTCTTCGCGCTTTCCAGTAAGCTCCTTCACCTCGGTTCCGGTTGCCTTCTCCTCGCGAAAACGCTTTTCGAGGCGCTCGCGGCCGAAATGCTCGACCAGAGCGATGGCAATTCCATCTCCCGTGCCCACGTCATGCAGAAGGAAATCGCTGTAGGGGTGGATGGTGCGGTTCTCAACAGCGTCCAGGTGCAGGCCGGGACCTCCCTTGCTGGCCGGGCTTTTGCCGGTCACGATCGTATCGACGTGGCAGATCGAGCAGCCGACCTTCGCAAACAAGTCAGCCCCGTGTTTTGCCTCGGGCGTGGTGGCCGCGGTTTCATCGCGTGCAGGGGCCTTTAATGAGCGCATGAACGCCGCAAAGTGGTCGATGTCCTCCAGGTTATTGTCCGTGGGATCCGGCAGGCTGTTGGGCTCAGTAATCTTCGTGGGGTCGTTGTTGGGAATTTGGGTCGTCACTGGCGGATTGCAGATGGTGGTGACTTCTGTCTTCTGCAGGCTGCTGGTAATCCCCATCTCGTTCAGGTAAGCGTCGGCAGCGAAGGCCAGAAGGCTGGCGTGTTGATCCTTCCAGCCAAATCGGCCAATGCGATCCTGTCCTTCGCTTTCCGGCACGGGAACTTTCACGGCCTGGCCGCAGATCTTCCGGTGAGAAGACTCACACTGTTGCTTGCGGATCTTCAGCAGCGTCTCATCGGAGATCGCTTCGACGTAGCCGTCGCCTAGCGTGTTGGTCGTGAGCCGGGTGGTGCGCACGGTTTCTGTAGCGGGCGCGTGTTCCTGGATTTCAGGACAGATGGCGCGATCGTTCACCAGCGTGCGGTCCTTGATCACCTCCGCGCCGTGATTGACAGGAATTTCCGGGGTCTGAAAGAGGCCATGGGCATCGACGTGGCCGACGCGCAGTTCGCTTACCTGACTGGCAGCGCCGCTGACTGGCGTCTGATGACACTCGCGACAGGACTGGGCATTGTAGAGCGGCCCAAGGCCATCAGGAGCGATATGCTCCATCTCCTCGAAGAACTTCTGGTCGGCCTTGCGCCGGTCAGCATCGGAAAAGCCGTTGCTCTGGTCATCGAATCCGGTGAGCGCTTCCGGCGGTTGTGCCGGGGCTTGTCCAGGAGAATAGACGCCACACAGGACCGCGCCTGCGAGAACGAGGAACCACAAGGCCGTAAGCTTCATCGAACGCTCCTTTTGCGGCCAGAGGGTTGTCGGACCAAACTAGTGCCGGGATGGGCGGGCGTCAACACCTCTGCGTGCCACATTGTTGGATAGTGCGGTACTCCGTCTGAGCGTTTCGCCGGCAGGCGCGGAGAAGGTGGGTAACGCGGCGGGACTTGCAGGGGTGATCACTTTCGCTCATGCATTTCGTTCGCCTGAGAGGCTGCGGGAGGTCCTTTGCGCTGGGAACTCGTTCCGCAGCTCGACGGGCGAGGACGCCCGTCGCTCCATAGCGAAACACACGGAGATGGTTTCGTTATGAAGACCGGGGCGGAGTAACTAGTCAGCGGCGACGGCCTGGGTTGCGCTTTGGGACAAGGAGGCGTTGCCGGAGGCTCGGAGGTGCGCTGCGTTGTGCCAGAGGTACATGGTGGCGTAGGCACGCCACGGTCGCCACGCTTCTGCGCGGCGCTCCAGGTCACGCGGATTCTCCAGACCTAAGGCCCGGAGCAGGCCAAGATCGCCGGAGGGGAACGCGTCCGGCTCGCCGAGCGCACGCATGGCTATGTACTGTGCGGTCCAGTTTCCGATGCCTGGGATTTCACACAAATGGGCGAGGAACTCGTCTGTGCCGACGATGCCTTCAAAGGTCAACTGCCCGTGACACACTGCTTTTGCGAATGCGCGAATGGTGGCCGAGCGGGATCGAGGCATCCCAATCCGGCCGAGATCAGCCTCGGCCAGGATTTCCGGGGTGGGAAACAGGTGAGTGAGGTTGCCCGCATCGGAGACTGGCTGTCCGAAGGTTCGAACCAGCGTGCCCGCCAGAGCCGTGGCGCCCTTAACGGTAATCTGCTGACCGAGAATGGCTCGGATCGCGAGTTCAAAACCGCTCCAGCAACCGGGGACACGCAAGCCCGGCTCGGCGTTCACCCATTTGCCCAGGACCGGATCCGCTTTCAGACTCGGCACGATCGACGTCCAGTCCGCGTTCAGGTCAAACATCGCGCGAATTCGCTCGACGATGAAAAACAACGCACGCGGGTCGCCGAATTGCACCCGAAGCACGAGCGTATCGTTCTCCGGATCAAGGGAAACGTCGATAAATCCTTGGCTTCCCTGCACGGAAATGGAGCGACTATATTTGCCGGCCTCGACCGACTCGACTCCAGGTGTGGCGCGTGCCGCAAGAAACCGCAACATGCCATCCCAATGGTAGGGCGGCCGAAAGCGCAGCCGGAAGATATATTGATTTTCCGGCTGCAAGCCGGCCAAGCGGGAAAGGCGTCGAATCTGGGTGGGCGTTCGCTTATAAACCTTGCGAATCGCTGCGTTGAAACGGCGGGTGCATCCGAAGCCCGAAGCGAGGGCGATCTCGCTCATAGGCAGCTTCGTCTCATCGATAAGCTTTTTCGCGAAGTGCAGACGGCGCGTCTTGGCCACGGCACTGGGCGGCGCTCCCAGATGCTGGATGAACAAGCGGCGGAGATGGCGGGAGCCCACTCCCAAGCGTTCTGCAAGCCCTTCTATGCCTCCGTCCTCGAGGCCACTCTCGGCGATCAGACGCAATGCCCGGGACACCGTGTTCGGAGTTCCCAGCCAAGCGGGAGTGCCCGGTGAACACTCCGGGCGGCAACGCAGGCATGGGCGAAATCCGGCCTCAGCGGCTGCCGCTGCGCTCGAGAAATACCGGCAATTCTCTTCTTTGGCGGTAGGCGCGGGGCAGATGGAACGGCAGTAAACTCGACTGCCTCGCACGCCGATAAAGAATTTTCCATCGAAGCGCGGATCACGCGATAGCCGGGCCCGCGAACAAACTTTCCAATCCAGTTCCATGGTCGTCAGCAGATCATGATAGCCGCTTCCGCAGCTTGAACTGGACGTTTTCGGACCGGACTCTAAATGCGCCTGCGAGTCCTCGAGCATCAGGAGGACACGGAGCAGACGGTGCGGATCTCGGGTGACACGGCGGTCGTGACCGCCAAGTTGTGGGAGAAAGGCATCGAAAACGGCGAGCCTTTTGACTACACCGTCTGGTTCAGTGACACCTACGTACGCACTCCGGCGGGATGGCGCTACGTATTCGGCCAGTCTTCCTTACCGCTGCCGAAATCAGCGCAGTGAACCTTTTCCGGGCAGGATGCGTGTTTGGTCCTCGGAAGCGCGTTCTTCAAGCAGGCGTTCCATGGCCTCGCGCATATGCCGAAACTGGAGAGTTCCTCGGCGGAGGCGGTCGATCTCCTTTTGACTGGCGCGCAGGTAGGATTGATGCCGCTCGATGAACAAGGCCGCCAGAGTCTCGTCTGCCGAGGCCATGGTGACCGGGTCAGGTCCATGCATGACGCTACCCAGGTTTTCGATGTCGGCTCCCGTCCAGTCCGCCTCGGGGATTTCGGAAGAGAACTCGGGCGCCAGGACGATATCGGAGTCGAAGGCTGCGAGCCGCAGAAACTCCATTCCAAAGCAGTAACCGGAACGGTTGCGAACGACGCCCGCTATCCGCACGGTGCCCGCGGTGCGAAATTCGACTTCCATCAGGTCACCTGGGCGGAGGGGAACGCCTCCGTAGACTTCCATTCCGGAGCGGCTTATCGCGCTGACCATGCCGGGGATGGCAATTTCGGAGTCGGCGGTTTCGGCCGCAATGAGAACGGGCAGGTGTACGTGAAACCGCGGCCAACGCCGGGTATTGATGGGGTTCCTCGGGTTGAGAGTGAGTCCCGCCATGTGGGCTCGGCTATCTCAGCAACTGAAAGTGGCGCAGATACATGGCGCTTGCAAGGCCTAACGTAATCAGAGCGATCATGCCGACGGCCACCAACTGGACATGGCGGCGCCGTGGCTCATAACGATGATCGGAAGCGACGCGAAGCTTCTTCATCCAGTTCGGTTCGGTAATGTCCTGGTAGACCGAGAGAGGAATGATGGCCTCGAGCTTGCGCCGTTCCTTCTGGCCCAGCGAAATAAAGCGGAACGGCTGGAGGGTGTTGGTTACCGGCGACAACATTTCGGCGCCTGCCAGCACCGATCCCGGCCGGATCAGGAACATCAGTTTGACTTGCGATCCTCGCTCCAAAGGGGCGGGAAGCGAAAGCAAGCCCCCGGTCAAAGAGATGACCTGTAGCTCGCCTGAGACACTTTCGCCACCTTCGAAGCGGAGGACGGCTGGGGTGTTACGGTCAAGGTGGACCCGCGGAGTTCGCGGAGCGGTTTGCTGTTGGGGGAGGGCGCTCATATTACAGAGGAGAGTATGGGCCGGGGTAACCACGAAAAGAAGGTTACGGAAGGGCTTGTACGGCACGTACTACCGGTAGTCCGGAAGGACGATAACGTTTTTGCTAACCTGGTGGCAACCTCGAGTCTAACGTTGCGGATCCGCGTGTTTTCATTCTCATCCTCATTCCGACGCCACCTGGTATTGTTCGAGCTTGCCGTCGGGCATCTCGTAGGTCCAGACTCGCAGCATCTGCTTGGCGAATTTTAGCTCGTAAACGCGCAGGGTCATTCCTCCGCGCAGGACTTGCCGGGTCTGCACAAATTCCTGGGGCGCACCCAGAGGGGCAAGACCGCTCGCGAAATCCTGCAGCGCCTGCGGATTGAAGTAGCTGTTGGCATTTTCAGTAAATAGCGATCGATCGATGGTGGCGTGCTGCAAGCCCTCGAAGATCTTGCGAGCCTGTTCGTTGTTGGTAACGGCAGCGGTGTCCTCACTGTTGAAGAGCAACGTAGAGATCTGGCGCGAGATCTCTGCGGCTGCCCGCGCAGCGTCCTGGTTTGTGAGCACCACCACCGCCGCTCCATCGTCGGGGAACACGATATTCTGCGCGGTAAAGCCCGATACTTCACCTCCATGGGCAAGCGCGCGTCGGTCCGATTGGGTCAAGACATCGACTCCCAGCCCGTATTGTGTACCCAGACCATTCTGGAGGAGCACCTCGGTTTCGAAATCGCGATAGGAACTCGGCTTTAGCAATTTTTGCTGGATAATGGAAGCATCCCAGCGGGCCAGATCGTCCGCCGGCATGGCGAGTTCTCCCATCGCGAACAGCCAGCCCTTCCCTTCTTTGGGCGCGACCCGCAGCGGTCCCAGTGCGTAACGCATATAGCCGGTCGCGTCGGTGTCGCCCAATCGATCCTGATCAATGTTCATAACGCTCTTCATGCCGAGAGGAGCGAACACTCGCTTCTGCAGGAATTGCAGGAGCGGCATTCCACTGACTTTCTCGATGATCAGGCCGGCGATGACGTAATTGGTATTGCTGTATTGCCACTTGGTCCCGGGATCGAAGTCGAGCGGCTTACGGGCCCAAAGATCCAGAATCTTTTCTGCGGTGATCGGCTGCAACATGAAGGGAGGAACGTAATCCTGGGGCCAGTAGTCCTGGTAGCCGGAAGTGTGCGACAGCAATTGGCGGATGCTGACCTCGTTGCCTCGGGTCAGGTTCGGAACGTACTTCGCAACCTTGTCATCCAGCGAGAGCTTCCCGTCCTCCTGTAGTAGAAGGATCGCGGCAGCCGTGAACTGCTTGCTGATCGAACCGATGCTGTAGCGCATCGCGGAGCGTGCCTGAGTGTTCGGATCGAGTCGCGCAGCGCCATACGCTTGCACATAGGCCATGGCTCCATCTTTCACTATCGCAACGGAGGCGCTCGGAACTCCGGTGTGCGCGAGCACGTCCTGGGCAGCTTTGTCGATTTTCTGGCGGAGGTCCGGCGGGAGCGAGGTCTGGGCCTGGAGCAATGACGAAACGCACGTAATTGCCAGAGTGAAGGTCAGGGAGCACCGGCGGATGCCGATGAATGGGCGCATGAATGGCTCCTTCGAACCAAATGCGCGGCACTATAGCACAAACGAAACCACTGCCTCACATGCAATGCGGAGCCGGCATTGCCCTACCCGTTCCTCCAGCGTCGGGCCTAGCCGATTGGCGGATGTGCAGCCTTCCCATTGCAGTCATTCTAGAAGCGAACCAAATACCAGCTTCGCAAGTGCAGGAGAAAAGAAATGGCGTCAGTACTGGAAACACTATCGAATGATTTTGCGGCAGCGGCGGAGGCCGTGGGCAGTTCGGTGGCCGCAATTTACGGAAGACGCTGGATGCCCTCGAGCGGCATCCAATGGCGCAAGGGATTTATTGTGACCGCGCATCACACCATCCGCCGCGAAGAGGACATCACGGTGGTCGCGGCGGGGGGAAAGTCGTTTAAGGCGAACCTCGCGGGCCGCGATCCGAGCACGGACCTTGCGATCCTGAAGGTCTCCGAAGAAGGCGCATTGCCGATTCCCGCTTTTGGCGATGGAGGGTTGAAGCTCGGACACGTTGTGCTCGCCCTGGGACGCTCGCGCGGATCGAACCTGGTGGCGAGCGCCGGCATTGTCGGCGGAATCAGCGGCGAATGGGAACCTCGACGCGGAGGACGTGTGGATCAGCACATCCGGCTATCGCTCGAACTGTATCCGGGATTTTCGGGTGGCCCGCTGGTTAACGCACAGGGCAAGGTAGTGGGCATCAATACGCGCGGCTTGTCGCGGGGACGCGCGGTCACCATCCCATTGGCCACCGTGAATCGCATTGTGGACGAACTGATTGAGAAAGGGCACATCGCGAAACCCTATCTTGGCCTCGCCATGCAGCCGGTGGCAGTGCCTGAATCCCTGCGAGGAAAAGTGCCGGGCGCGGGGAACAGCGCGGTGCTGGTGGTGCACGTCGAACCAGCAGGTCCAGCCGATAAGGCGGGCGTACTGCTGGGCGACGTTGTCGTCGAACTGCAGGGCAAGCCCGTCGAAGACACTGGCGACATCCAGCAACTGCTCGGCTCGGTGAAGATCGGAGACACGGTTGCCGCAACCGTTCTGAGAGGCGGAGCGCCCGTGAAACTTTCGATCACGCTTGCGGACCGGCCTACCAGGTAAGAGCGCATGCGCGAGAACAACGGAGGTGGCGTCATCCGCGTGATGGTGGCGGCCACCTCTGCCGTGCGCCGCGGTGGACTGGAAGCAATGGTCCGCGAGAACTCCTCCTTCAAACTAGTCGGTTCGGCTGCCGGACTGGCGGGGCTCGCAGAACGAGTGCAAGAACTGCAGGCTGAGGTCGTGCTGGTTGATCTTCCGCAGGCTGACCCACAGTTTGCTTCGCGGGCGGCTGCTTTGCAGCGAGCGGGTACGGCCGTAGTTGTCCTGATCGACGAACCCGATGCGAACTGGACCTCACGCGCCCTTCGTGCAGACGTGCGAGCACTTCTGGCACGAGAAGCTTCGCGCGAAGAGATTCACTCGGCCATCCAAGCGGCCAGTAACGGAATGGTTCTTCTGGATCCGGAAATCGCCAAAGATCTGCTTGCCGGTAATCGCCAAGATGGCGCCGCCGACCCGACACTGGAAACGTTTGAGGAACTCACACCGCGCGAAATCGAAGTGCTGCGCATGATGGCAGAGGGATTGGGAAACAAGGAAATCGCGGCGCGTCTTGGGATTTCGGATCATACCGTGAAGTTCCACATCAGCTCCATCCTCGCAAAGACCGGAGCTTCCACACGAACCGAGGCGGTCACGCTGGGCATACGGATGGGGCTGATTCTGATTTAAAGAGCAGGCTCCAGGCTTTAGGCTCTGGGCTCTGGGCTCTAGCTTTAGGCGGTAGAGCGACGGCGTGTCGTCCGTCCAGTCGGGCGGGGACGCCCGACTCTCCAATGATCTGGGCTCTGGCTTTAGGCTCGCCGCTCGTGGCTCGTAGCTCGCCCTACTCACCGAAACAGCCGTGCCCCGTCTAAGCCGGAACAAGGGATTCGCGATAGCGGATCCCTCGCGCAGCCGCAAGACCGCCGCCTGCAGCATTCCGAGCTGGCCTTAAGAGCAGAAATTTCCCGCACGGTTGCGAACGTCTATATGTTCTTCGGGCGCGTGCCGGCGGGCGAGGACGCCCGCCGCTCCACCAACCGGGTCAGTACACCGTGTATCCCGGCGCCGGAGTGCGAAAGTCGGGCTTGCTGGCCATGAGCAGCAAGGCCCCGATTCGTTTGAATGCTTTCAAATCTCCCAGGCTGTGAAATGATTTGGTGACGTAGTCGCCGGGTGTGGGCGTATCGTCGGGAATCTGCAGGTATTCGACGTTTTCAAAAGAGTGCTTCTTCAGCAGGTCGACGTACTCGGCCGCGGAGCGAACGTGCACCGGGACTTTCAGCTTATCCACCCACTGCAATGAGTAGGGATTATCTCGATAGAGATTGATCAGGATGAACATACGGCCCTTGGGAGCCATCACGCGAAACAGTTCGGCAAGTGCGCGGTCCTGATCCGGATAGTAATAGAAGGACTCGACGGAAAGCATTTTGTCGAAGAAATTCTCTTCCCACGGGATTTGCGTGGCCGAGCCCCAGACGTACATCACATTATCAAATTCCTTCGAAGCCGCTCGCGCCTGGCGAATCATTTCATCGGAGATATCCACGCCCACCACCTGGCCGAAACCCTCGGGCCCGTCGGCAACCAGTCTCGCCAGAAGCCGTGTCGCCCAGCCGGAACCGCATCCGAGATCGAGCACCCGTTCGCCCGGCCGAAGATTCATGTGGCGCAACGTTTTCTCCGTAATGTTGAGATGATGGTTCTCCATCTTCTCGCCTTCGCCCGCCTCCGCCCAGCGGTTGAATTCCTGCTGCAGGTTTTCGTCGGGCGTATGTTGTTTTTCGGGCATGATGGATTCCCTTCGTTAGCTTCGAGCTTCGAGCTATGAGCTATGAGCAAGCAGCGCCCCGCGAATGCTCCTGTATCGAACGCCTAACTCGGGACCGTGCTCATGATTTCTGCCCGACGCACTCCTATGCTACATTTGGCATCCTCATGGCACCAAGCCAGCCAGCCGCCCCGGAACCTGACTCCCGACCTTCCGTTCTCTACTGTCCACAGTGCGCCCGCGAAGTGACCGACCCGCTTACCTGTGGCGACTGCGCTGCGGTCATCTGCCGGGTTTGCGGCTCGCCGCTGGAATCTCCCGACGAACTCGGGATCGGATAACGAATGAATTCTCCCAGCGTCGCTCAGGAAAGCGATCCTGCATCGACGGAATCGACACCCGGCCTGGTGCGGGGTCTCTCGCTGCTCGATTCTGTGCTGCTGCTGGCGGGCGGGATTATCGGATCCTCGATTTTCCTGACTGCGAAAGATATCGCGGGCCCTCTCCCGCACCCAACCCTGTTCATGCTGGTGTGGGTGATGGGCGCGCTGATCTCGATGTGCGCGGCCTTCGCATTCGCCGAACTGGGCTCGATGTTTCCAGATTCGGGCGGACAGTACGTCTACTTGCGTGAAGCCTTCGGAGACCTGGTCGCTTTCCTGTATGGCTGGATGCTGTTTGCGGTGGCAAACGGCGGAACGATTGCCGCACTGTCGGTCGCGTCCGCGGCCTACCTGAGCGCGATCTTTCCGGCAATCTCCGAGCAGCACGTGGTTCTTACGGCCGTGGGCATCACGCTCACCAGGACCCACATCGCGGGACTCATCTCGATCGTCTTCGTCACCTGGATGAATGTCATCGGCCTGCGGAAGGGCGCTGTCCTGCAAAATGTCGCGACCTGGGCGAAGTTTGTCGCGATGGGCGCGTTCGTGATTCTTGGCTTGGCTATCGGCAAGGGCAGCTGGGGAAATTTCAGGTGGCATGGAGAGAATGCCGGGGTCACCATGGGCCTGAGCATGAACCAGCTGAT
>QIAH01000243.1 GCA_003225465.1 Acidobacteriota bacterium
TTCATCTCCGGCAGCTTCGCCACCAACGCCATCGGCGACATCACGATTGATCCCACCGATCCCAGCGGACGCACCATCTACGTTGGAACCGGTGAACCCAACGCCAGCGGAGACTCTGGCGCCGGGCAGGGAATCTATAAGTCGACGGACGGTGGAAACTCCTGGACCCGGTTACCGGGCAGCGATTTCGCCAATAACCGCTCCATCAGCGATGTGGTCATCGATCCCACCAACGGCAACACCATCTATGTGGGGACCACGCGTGGCGTGCGTGGTGTGTCTTCTTCTTCTGGCGACACCGGCAATCCGCCGGTCGGGACCGTTGCCCCTGTCGGGCTCTACAAATCCACTGACGGCGGCAACACTTTCAGCGCCATCTTCCTGACGTTGCCGATCACGCCGGGCGGCTTCAGCGAGGGCACCAGTAGAGTCGCTCTCGATCCCAGCAACCCCGCTGTCGTTTATGTGGGCGCTTTCGGTCTGGGCATTTTCCGTAGCGACCCCTCAGAGAACGGCGGAGCCTTCCAGCAGGTCTTCTACTCCGAGGACAACGACGGCAACCCAGCCCATTTCGACCCGTTTGACCGCACCGCGTTTGCCGTTACTACCAAGAGCGGCCTCACCCGCATGTACGTGGCTGATGGTAACGGAGCCGACATACCGAATGGGCCCGCCTCGCAGGTCTGGCGCAATGACAACATGAACCAGCCCGCCTCGACGCTGGCCAGCGGCAATGTGAACGGTTCGAGCTGGAAGAACCTGACCAGCTCGAAAGTCGGCGATCCCGGTTACGCAACCTACAACTACTGCACCGGGCAGTGCTGGTATGACAATGCCATCTACACCCCGAAAGGACATCCGGACACGGTGTTCGTGCTCGGTTCCTATCTCTATCGCGAACAGTTGGGGTCTGGCGGAAATGGCCTGTCCAACGGCCGCGCCGTGCTGCGTTCCACTACCGCTGGAGCTCCTGATCCCGACCACAACAACCGGACCTTCACCGACATGATTGCCGATGCCGGTACCGATCCAAACAACAATGGTATCCACCCGGACCAGCACGCACTGGTGTTCCTGCCCGACAACCCGAACGTCTGGTTTGAAGGCTCCGATGGCGGCTTGATGCGCTCCAATGGGACCTACACCGACGTCTCCAGTCAGTGCGCTGCCCGCGGCTTGACTGGCGATAATCTCACCGCCTGTCAGCGGCTGCTGTCGGCGGTGCCGACCCAACTCACCAGCCTCAACAACGGATTGGATACCCTGCAGTTCCAGAGCTTCTCGATCAATCCCAAGAACCCGAGCAAGGAATTGCTGGGGGGCACCCAGGATAACGGCACCTTCCTGTACGAAGGATCCAGCGTGCTCTGGGGACAAACCATTGGTGGTGATGGCGGGCAGTCAGGATTCAATGCTGCCAACCCTGACATCCGCTTCCACACTTACTTCGCCCCGCAGGTTGACGTGAACTTCCAAGGCACCGTGACCACGGGATGGGACTGGGTCGCCGATCGATTCTTCCTTCCACCGGCGGAGGGATGGTCGTTCTACATACCCATCATTTACGACCCCAATCCTGCCAGTGCCGGCAGCATCTTCGCCGGGCTGCAAGGAGTCTGGCGGACTAGAGACAACGGCGGTCCACGGGCTTACCTCGACCAGCACTGCAATGAGTTCACCGGGGACTTCAAGGTGCTCTGCGGTGACTTTGTCGAACTCGGTAGCCCGACGGGACTTTCGGATGCGCATGGCAACCTCACCTCCACCTTTTTTGGTTCCGACCGCGTGGGCGGAGTCGTGAATGCCATCGGGCGCTCTCCCGGCGACAAGAGCACGCTCTGGGCGGCAACGACCACCGGACGCGTGTTTGTTTCCAAGAACGCCGACGACGTTTCCAATGTGCCAGGCGCCGACGGTAGCGACGTTACCTACACGCGGATTGATTCCACGTCGGCGGCGGCGCCCAACCGGGTACCCACTTACATTTATGTGGATGCCAAGAACCCCAACCGTGCGTGGATCTCCTATTCCGGGTACAGTGCCAGAACACCGACCACTCCCGGCCACATCTTCGAGGTCAGGTTTAACCCGAACTCGGGGACCGCTACCTTCACCAGCATCGATGGCAGCCTCGGAGATATGCCGATAACTTCCGTCGTTCGCGATGATCCAACCGGCGATTTCTACGCCTCCAACGACTTCGGCGTGTTGCGCCTGCCTAAGGGAAGCTCCACTTGGCAGAGCGCGGGTACTGGGATGCCGATGGTCGAGGTCTGCGCAGTCGCCATCTCCACCAAGGGGCGCAGGCTCTACGCTGCAACCCATGGGCGTGGTGGCTATGTGCTGCAACTTCCCGAGGACTAACATTGAGTCCCGGGCACATGCTTGTGGAGGGACGGGCGTCTCGCCCGTCCGCCGGGCGGCAACGCCCGGAGCTCTACAGACAAGAAAAAACAGAGAGGCTGCTCGCGAGCAGCCTCTTTCCTTTTCGTCCATGATAGGTGCAAAAATCGCACGCTCGTGCGATCTATAAGAAAGAACTATTCGATCGATCGCCTTGAGAAATCGGCGGGAGGGCTCCATGCTCAGATTTCTTTCTTTGACCTTGATCGTTCTGGTGTGTGCGGGATTTCAGATTCAGAAGCGTAGCTGTGATCATCCCGCCCCGCCCGAAGGAATGCACTATGTGTGCGCTCCGCAAAATCCTTGTGATTGCCGGCTGGAGAAAGACTCCTCGGAGGATGAAAGCTCTCCCGCTCCGCCTGCTGCAATCGAACCCTGCTCAGCTGATAAAGTGAAATACTTTGTCGCCCCGGCTTATCCGGAGACAGCCCGCAAGGCCGGCAAGCAAGGAACGGTCACAGCCCTGCTCGCGGTAGAAAATCGTGGCATCGCTCAAGTGAAAATCGAATCGGGAGACCCCGCGTTCACAGCAGCAGTCCAAACTGCACTTCACAAATGGCGCTTCGCGCCGTCCGCCACAGGCCAAACGCTGACCGCCACCTTCACATTCGCGCTTGCAGGCAATCCCACCGAACACATCAGCACCACCGTGAGCGGCGCGTCGCCGTTGAATCTGGTCATCTCCGCCCCTCCCGTCCGATAACCAAAAGCAACTACCAAGGACCAAGGAGTCACGAAGGCCCTTTCACCGTCTTCCGTGGCCTTTGAGGCTCAAGCTTTTGCCTTTCTCTGTGCCTCTGTGTCTCCGTGGTGAAGGGTTCTTCCGCAACACCTAGGCGCGCGCGTTCTGAAATCGCTTTCGCAGCGCGGCCACCAAGGCTCGATCCGCGCGCTCCGACACCATTTCCATAGGCGAATATCCACACTGCCAGGCCAGATAGAACGTCATTCCCAGGAGAGCCATCGTGATTACAAAGTTCGGCCACGCATTTAGGGCCCACTGCCCGTGCCACGTCAGATTGGCCGCAGATGAAAGCGGCAGAAGATAAGGAATCGGCCACTGATCGCCATCGGGCCCTCGCGAGCCCAACAGGTCCTCCAACAGATGCAGATGAAATCCCAGAAAACACAATGCCGCGGTCTTCCACTTCTGCTCAGCGAGTGCAAAGGCCAGCATCGCAATGACGAGCGCAAAAGCAAGATTGTGCAGCGAGTGATGGTAGCGGGAGGACCACAATAGAGGGTGAGATGTGTTGCGAGTTAGCACCTCGGCAACAATGCCGAGACCATCGATGTCCGGGAGGACGACCGACCAAGTTACCAGGGCGCGATCGCGACGGGAAAGAGCTGTCGAGTTCGCCAGAATCCAACCCGTCAGAAAGTGAGTAACAGGGCTCATAAACCAGTCGGCGGTCGTCCGCGAAAAGCAGCTCTCAGCTATTAGCCCTTAGCTCCAAGCTCCATCACGCCCACTGGAATCTAAGCAAGGCGACCACTGGTTACTGCGCACAATGTTCACGGTCACAATTGCCGGGCACACGCGTCTCAGGCGCAGAGTTAAAGGCTAAGAGCTAACAGCTAAAAGCTAGCCAACGGCCGGCGACGGGTCTTAATACTCCGCCAGTTCTTTCATCCCGCGGAAGAGATCATTGGCCTGGGGCAGGATGGCGTCTTCGAGAATCGGCTGGTAGGCGACGTAGACGTCCATGGCAGCGACGCGCCGAACAGGGGCGTCCAGATGGGGAAAGAGTTGATCGGCGATGCGGGCCGCGATTTCAGCGCCGTAACCCCAGCTCAGAGAATCTTCGTAGGCCACAAGCGCGCGGTTGGTCTTCCTTACCGAGGCAGCAATCGTCTCCCAATCAAACGGATTGAGCGTGCGCAGATCGATCAACTCGACCTTCACTCCATGCTCGCGTTCCAAACGTTGCGCGGCCTGCATAGCCCGGGGCACCACCGCACCATATGTGATGACCGTGATGTCCGTGCCGGGCTGCACGATGCGTGCCTTGCCGAACGGAATCATGAAGTCCGGCCCGGGATAGTGCGAGCGTCCGTAGGTCTCGCGGTAAAGCCGCTTATGCTCGAGGAACAATACCGGATCATCACAGCGAATCGCGGTTCGCAGCAAACCAGCCGCATCCAGGGCATTGGAAGGAAACACCACACGCAGTCCCGGAATGTGCGTGAAAATGCTTTCGCCGCATTGCGAGTGGTAGAGTGCGCCTCCGGTCAGGTAGCCGCCGATCGCGACGCGGATCACGAGCGGAGCCGAGAATGCATTATTCGAGCGCCAGCGGATCACCGGCAGCTCGTCCCGCAATTGCATCATCGCCGGCCAGATGTAATCGAAGAACTGAATCTCGACTACTGGCTTCAGCCCGCGCGTCGCCATGCCGGTCGCGCGGCCCACGATATTGGCTTCCGCGATGGGCGCGTTGAAGACGCGGTCGGAGCCGAATGCCATCTGCAGCCCGGCCGTCAACTTGAAGACCCCGCCCTTCCCTTTCACCAACTTTTTCTTCAGGTAGTCTTCGCGGCTGGCGTCCGCCACGTCCTCGCCGAAGACCACGATGCGCTCGTCGCGCTTCATCTCGTCGCGCAAAGTCGCATTGATCAGCTCCGCCATCGTCTTCGGCAAGGCCGGAGTCTTCTTTCCGTCTGCTGGAGGTGCTTCAGCCGGCTGCGGGAATACCGGCTGCGTTTCGAACTGCGCCGAAGTCGGATCAAGGTCCGGCGAGTAAATAAAATTCGTGATCGTTTCAGGCGTCGGGAACTTGGCTTCCAGCGCGCGATCGACCGCTACTTGCATCTCGTCCTCAACCAGCTTCTCGAGCTTGTTGATGCTGTTCTCGTCGAGAATGCCTTCGCGGATCAGGAACATCTGCATGCGGTTGATGGGATCGCGCGCCGCATCGCGCTGCCGCTCCACATCCGGACGATAGAGCCGCTCATCGTCCGACAGCGAATGCGAATAGGGCCGGATCACATGCGCATGCACGAACCCCGGTCCTTTACCCGCGCGGCAATAATCCACCGCGCGCTTCATCGCCGCGTAGCTCACCACCGGATCGGTGCCGTCGACTTCTTCAAAATGGAAATTCGGGAACCCGGAAACCAGACGCGAGATGTTGCCGCCCGCCGTCTGCACTTCCACCGGGACCGAGATCGCGTACTCGTTGTCCTCGACTACGAAGACAATGGGCAGCTTC
>QIAH01000244.1:0-195 GCA_003225465.1 Acidobacteriota bacterium
GCCTGCAGGAACTGCTCATACGGCGTAGCGCCCAGCGCCAGGCAAAGGGCCCGGTCTCGATAATAGGCATGGAACCAGTCATAAGCAGGTTTGAGCACCCATGCAGCCGCTACGCATAAAGCTTCATGACCGGCGCCCGATATCTGGAAGTAGATCTTCTGATCATATTTCAACTTCTTCTCTTTATCGTCGATG
>QIAH01000244.1:248-789 GCA_003225465.1 Acidobacteriota bacterium
TGCTGGCGTGTCAGTCCTTCATAGGTCTTTTCGGTTTTTACCGGAGCATCGGCCACCGCCGACGCGCCCTTCTTCGACTCAGCCTTTTGAACGGCCATGGGGCTCCTCTTATTTGGACTTTTCGAGAATGACTGGGGTCTTACTGGAAGTACTGTATATTTTAAATCCTAAGTCGCTGCGGGATATACTGAAAAACGAATGATTCAAGAGAACCGTTCCATTCCCGCCGCGGATTTGAAGCTGCTTATCTTTGATCTTGACGGCACGCTCGTAGACTCGCGTATCGACCTGGCAAATTCCGTCAATGCCATGCTGCGCCACTTTAGCAAAGCGGAGTTGCCTGACGAGGTAATCGCCAGTTACATTGGCGACGGTGCTCCCATGCTGGTGCGTCGCGCGCTGGGCTATCCTGACGACGAATCCTTTGTCAACGGTGCCCTGGAATTTTTTCTGCTCTACTACCGCGAGTACAAACTTGACTACACCTACGTCTACCAGGGCATTACCGAATCCTTAGATGCTATTCGCAACAGCCGCAATG
>QIAH01000245.1 GCA_003225465.1 Acidobacteriota bacterium
CAGATACTCCCGCTGAGGAAACTGTGGAAGCTGTTGATTTCAGAGCCGGACAGAATTTTGGCGAGGCACAGGGTGAGAGCAAACGAGACTCGGTTGGCTTTTAGCCGCGCGCTGTCTTATACACCTCACTCACCCAGCCTGGCGTTGAACGAGCAACGCGTCGACTTTAGCGATTGTGAACGGGACGAGGTTTTTCGCCTGGATCATTCCCAGCTTGCCGGAAGGCCACTCCAACTATTGGCTGCTTTTGTTTCACGGCAGTGATGACAATGTTTCCGTCGGCGCAATCGGTCAAGATGACTTTCGCGCAATGGGATTCAACATCATGGCACCCGAATATCCGGGTTACCTTGATGCGCCTGGCGAACCTAGTGAAGCCCTCGTAGAGCGCGAGGCGCAAGCCGCGTACCAATATTTACTCACCGTCAAAAAAGGTTCCTGCGAAGGATATTGTTATTTTTGGTGGTTCTCTGGGCGCTGCAATTGCAATTGACCTGGCTAGCCGAGTCGAAGCCGGCGCATTGGTCGAGCACGGCGGGTTCTCTTCAGGGATCGCCGTTGCTCAATTGTGGTTCCCTTTTTGCCCATCCGGATGCTCTTAAAGAATAGATTTGAATCTGATACCAAGATCGAAAAGGTACGAATGCCGGTTCTGATAATCCATAGTACTGAAGATAATGTTATTCCGTTTGCTCACGCGGAGAAGCTCTATGAACTTGCCCCACCCCCCAAGCGGCTGGTCAGAATTCGTGGGATCCACCGTGTTGGTGGAAATAATCCGATTCTCAATCCGAATTTCTTTCCAGAGATTGCCACATTTTTGAACACAGAAATAGGATTTCACCTGCGCCAGCCATTGCCGTCCATTGCTCCCGCCATCGCCGCCACTATCGAATCTAAAGGAATCGAAGCAGCTCTTGCCCAGTATGGCTCGCTTCTCAGCGAGGATCCAAAACGCTACAACTTCCGCGAGGCGGACTGGTTCGGTAGACTCCATTTATTTCTGGTTATTTCCGGCATCGATACGTCCATGGCAAATATCGACCAGAATCGACAGCTTATCCCGGATAGCCCCGATGTCTCACCAGGCATAGCGTTCAATTGATGAATGTAAAAGGGGAATTGTTTCGTGTTGCCGGCAAGAATCTTTCCATCACGCCCAGCGCCTGATTGAAGAGGTCCGGGACCGGCAAATAAGCAACCACCGCGGACAAGAAGATGAGAGCTGGGAAGAAAGACAGGACGAAATAGTAGGAGAGGGCTGCAGCCATCTGCATAGTGTAATTTTCGAGCAGATCTGCGTACGGCAGTGCGACACGATTTCGCGAAATTGTACGGCAGCAATGGAATTTCAGCCCACCGACAACAACACGGGAGGTCGAGGATTACTGTGTGGAGCTTTCGGATGTTGCGGCGAGGTGAGTCGGCGGGTGCAGCTTTAAGTTCCTCAACGGTTTGTGGAATATGCACCGGCAGAGTCCTGCGCGGCCCGATGCGTCTCTCACCTATCGCCACCAATTTTCGCAACGAGTTGACAATCGTTTTCGCTCGACCGGTGAACCGGTTGTCAAATGCGAGTGGGAAGTCCAAATCAGCCGATATTGTTTCGATGACGTTCGGTCGAGAATCGGCTCAAGAAATCGTATGTTTTCAACCGATACTTCGCGGACCGGAGCTAAACTGATTCCTTATGAGGAAACGGCTTATTACTCCAACGCCAGAGACGGGTCGATCCCGCAGTGAAGGCTGGCTCGATGTCCAGCGGGCAGCCATGGTCGAGATCACCTCGGAGCACAAAGATTATCCCGTCGAATCTGCCTTCGTTTCGGGAGAGGCGCAGGGCTGGCGCGCCGCAGAAACAGGGCGGCAAACGATTCGGCTCGTATTTGACCAGCCGCAAAGGCTGAAACAGATATCGCTTATCTTTGAAGAAAAAGACACCGCGCGGACGCAAGAGTTCGTCTTGCGCTGGTCTGCCGATGGCGGGAACTCATTCCGGGAAATAGTCCGGCAGCAGTGGAACTTCAGTCCTCCGGAGACCATCCGCGAGGTGGAGGAATATCAAGTTGAGCTCGCAAGCGTCACCATCCTCGAATTGATTATCGTCCCGAACGTGAGTGGCGGAAGCGCTCGCGCCTCGCTCAAGAGTCTGCACCTATCTTGACTCGCTACCACGTTTTTCTCGTACGTCAAAAAGAACTGCCCAGCCGCGAGTTCTCGCGCCGGGCAGTTTGTTGACCTCGGTTAGAGAGGTCGAACGTTTTCCGCCTGGAAGCCTTTGGGCCCTTTGGTGACGCCAAATTCGACCGTTTGGCCTTCTTGCAAGCTGCGAAAGCCGCCTGCCTGGATGGCCGAAAAATGCACGAAAACGTCGTCGCCAGATTGGCGGCTGATGAAGCCGAAGCCTTTGGCGTCGTTAAACCATTTCACTGTTCCTTGTTCCATTGTGTTACCTGTTTCTATTGTGGATTTCTGCTGAGAAGAATCGCTGCGGGTGATAAGGGGTGGCGCTGGTTGGCGGGACCGACTTTCAACTGCTGGGTGAATCAAACTTAGCTGATATTTATTGGATGTGTGACGCCAGAAAAACGATTCATTCTGAACTCCGGAAGCCGTTCTGAACCCAGAACACCTCTGGGCAGGACGTTTTCTGAGGAATCCTCCGCAGATCTTCGTCGGTGCATTTGAGGCGATTAGAATCCTGCCGGAGTTGCCAATTCAATTCTCCAGACGGGACCGCCGACATAAAGCGGACCTTCCAATTTGACGAAAGCGGGAGCATCGCCAGTAAGAACCCACACGTGCGTGTCTGGAGGCTGTTTTCCCAAGAGAGGCGCGCCACGAACCCCGCTACACCTCCGATCTTTACCTTCACGACGTAGCGTACTGTTTCGTGTTTTGTGTTGCCACTTGCTATCGCTTTCTTGCCTTCTGGAAGAATCTCAAGTTTTACCACCCGCGGCTTTGGAGTCGTCGCTACCATGGATACTGTAGTTTGGGGCACATCTGGCTGGATGTGTTTCACGAGGGTAAACAACAATCCATTCGCGACATCGGGAGGCAGATCACGCCGCTCCTTCAGGACCTTCTCTTTGCCGTCCTGATCCTTGTATCGCACCATGATCTGTCCTGAAGCCGCATCGATCGATGTTTCCATCGGTTGCTTGAAGGAGGGGCCACGCTGCACGAGATGATCGCTCAAAACCCGGAAAGCGCCTCGCTGAGAGAATATGGTTGTGTCGTCATAGACCGAACCATCCTTAAAGCGAAAGATCAGACGGCTGGTCACCCGGTCACCCTCTGCAACTTGGGTCATTTCACCGTCTGCCAGGCGCTTGCCATCAAGGGTGCGCAGTGCCATAAAGCCATGCATCAGGCCTTCCATGTGGCGGACGGTGACTTGATCAGCGGACAGAAGTATCGGCTCAAATGGTGCGGCACAGGCCAGCAGGGTGGCCAACAAGCGAAACCAGAAATGTCCTAATGTTCGCAATGTCATCGAGACCATTTGTGGCACGAGCCTCACAAGAAAACTAGCACATGTTCATTCCTGCCTAAATACAGCAAATACTGAATATTCACACACGCAATGTGCCAGAATGAAGCGGTGCCGCGCACACGGCGATAGCGACGTGACCGTTCTCCGTTCACCCTGATGCCCGGCCTGATGTGCAACGACAAGAATTGGCTCAAGCTCTGGTGCTCAATATTTGTCGAGGAGCCAGCTCACAGCACTCAACAAACTCGTAGGGTGGCGATATCCCTTCCATCTTCAGCAGAGGCGAAACCGTTCGAGGCTCCGGTAAACTCAGTGTCTCGCTCGACAGTGCCGGTTTGAGCCAACGATATGGAGCCACGAGACGTCGGTAGTCGTCGTGCATTCATTTGTTCGTTCTTGGCTTAAGAAGAAGGAGATCGCCGGAATCTGTATGCAGAGCGATCGGAGTCCACGAATCCTCGCAAGAACGCGATCAGGTTCACCCTTCCAACGACTGTGCATTCGCTCTTCGTTTTTACTATTCGCCGTCCTTCTTGCCGGGAGGTAGCGACTTTAAGAATTCAACCAAGTCGGGCTTGTCCTGAGACGACAGTCCCAAGCTGAAGCACGTATCGTAGTGGGGTGGCCACCGCGTCGCCGCAATGAACTATATCGACCAGGCCTTGAAAGAGATCAACGAAGCTGACAAATTCGGCCGCGAACACCACGAGATGAAGTTCCACGACAGGAAAAAGGAAGCCAAGGCCAGCTCCGCTGAGCACACTCACACGAGTCAAGGATGCCCAAGGCACAAATGCCAGAACGACGACCCGGCGGAGCTTAGTGTCCGTTCTTAGGCAGGTTAGCGGCAACTCAGTGTCTACAGAAACCAGTTTCCATCCCGACACTCTCGTCACAATTGCACGTCTTCTTGTGCGTGTTGAATCTGGCAAGCCACAGGTCGTTAGAATTGCTGCGTTTTCTTCTCCAGTTCGTCCATTTTCAGATCAAGGGATTCGCTCCCGATGGTGAAGGCGTGTTCGTCTCTGCTGGCGCTGATGTATTGATCGCCCTTTGACCAGCGGAGCTTTTCTCCCGAAAACTCATTTGCAAGACCGCTGCGGTTTTGCCCGACGTCAACTCTTTCAGGCCTGCCGTACTTCTTCGCCAACCTGAGCACGTAGCCGTCGTACGTGTTTCCCTCGGTGCGACTGTCCGTGGACACATAGATCTGGGCCACTCTTTGATCCAGAATTGTCATGTTTACGTACTGTCCCGTTTCCAAGACATCCGTGCAAGTTTCCATACGGTAAATTCCGTCGGAGCCGCATAGGCCGGGCTTAAAAGGAAGAGAGGGTATTTTCCAGGAAAGAAACTTCTGCTTCGCTTTCTTCATTTGGTCGCCAATCCGAATTCCCCGAAACTCGTAGGGAACGGACGGAGGCAATCCCCCTGACTCCAATTGCACAACTGCGCGAGTGGTCAAGGGAAGTTGCGCCACTTGCGCTTGCGTTAGCGGCAGTATTTGCTTTGCTGAGTTCCGCGACCCGCCGACTTGGCTTTGCATGGAGAGACACAGAGTTGGTGCGATAAATAATGCAATCAGGACTTTCATTGCTGACTCCTTTGTTGAGACACCCTTTAGATCGGGCTAAGACGACACCACGTCTTGTTGCGTGTCCTCGCCTCGCCCAGGATGCCGAACAAAAGGGAGGCAATATAAGCCGCCTCCCCTTTTGCCTCATTAACCATTCGCAACTGGCAACTAGTGTGGTTCCTAGGCGGCCTTGCCGTGAGCTTTGGCCTCGAGGGTCTTTTCGCTGCCAACGTTCACCTTGATCTGCTTGGGCTTGGCTTCGGCCTTCTTGGCGAGGTTGATCTTCAGCACACCCTTGTCGTAGTGGGCGCTGACTTCCCCCGGATCCACGGAACTGGGGAGCGTGAACGAGCGGGTGAAGGCACCATACTGCCTCTCGATGCGACGGAAGTTCTCCTCTTTCTCTTCCTTCTCGATCTTGCGCTCGCCGTGGACTGTGAGGGTGTTGCCCTCGATGCGGACATCAATATCTTTTTCGTCGATGCCCGGGACTTCAAGCTTCAGAGCAATGTTGTGCTCGTCTTCGTAGATGTCCACCGGCGGTGCGAAATTGGTAGTCGTCAACGCCTCTTCCGGTCCTTCGGGGCTATAGGACTCACGGAAAAGACGATTCATCCGATTCATGCGGTCTTGCATGGTGGAAAACTCACGGAAAGGTTCCCAACGGGTCAATAGTGTCATAACGCAGTTCCTCCTTGGGGTAATCTAAGAGGAAAAACTTCAGATGGGCTGACTTAGTTCAGGAGACCTGACGGAGCGGAAGTGAGGATCGCTCAACTCCAACGCTAGTCCTATTGCGGAGGAGTTGTCAAGCTACAAATAGGCGCTGTCGTTAGCAGATTATATGTCCGGTTGAGATAGCACGTGATCTGTCCGCTTTTCAGGCGGCGAGGGTGGGAGACCATGCGAAGCATGTTCTGTTATCCGAAGGCCGCAGTGGAGCGGGCGATGAAAGTACAGGAAGTCATTTTGCGAGCCATGGCGAAGAAGATCACGTGGTGGCAGGCGGCCGAGATCATCGGTATCAGCGATCGGCAGATGAGGCGCTGGCGGGAGCGCTACGAAGAGTTTGGCTATGACGGTCTGTTCGACCGGCGGCAGGGCAAGCCTTCGCCGAAACGTGAAGCAGGTGCTGGGACTCTGCCGGGATCGGTATTTCGATCTGAACCTACGCCATTTCCACGAGAAGCTGCACGAGCTCAGCTACACCTGGGTGAAGCTGGCGTTGCAGGGCGCGGGACTGGTGGCGCGGGGACGCAAGCGGGGAGTGCATCGCAAGCGGCGGCCGCGGCGGCCTTTGCCGGGCATGCTGTTGCACATCGACGGCAGTCATCACCGCTGGTTCCAGGATGAACGCTGGTATGACCTGATCGTGATCCTGGACGATGCGACCAGCGAGATCTACTACGCGCAGTTGGTGGAGGAAGAATCGACGGTCACGGTGCTGGCGGCTCTGCGCGCGGTGATCGAACGCCGAGGGCTATTTTGCGGGTTGTACAGCGATCGGGGCAGCCATTTCTGGCTCACGCCGAAGGTGGGCGGCAAGGTGGATCGGAATCGTCTGACCCAGGTAGGGCGGGCCTTGGCGGAGTTAGGAATCCAGATGATCCCAGCCTACTCGCCGCAAGCGCGCGGCCACAGCGAGCGCAACTTCGGGACCTGGCAGGGGCGGCTGCCCCAGGAGCTGCGCTTGCACGGCATCGCGACGCCGGAGGAGGCGAACCGGTTTCTGCGGGAGCACTATATCGCCGAGTTCAACGGTCATTTTCAGGTGCGCGCGGCGGAGCGGGGAACAGCCTTTCTGCCACGCGGAGGTCAGAACCTCGACCTCATTTTTAGTATGCAATTTGAGCGGGCGGTGAATCGAGATAACACGGTGAGCTTTCAGCACCTCAGCTTGCAGATCGAAGCGGTGCGTTGGCGAGCGACCTTGGCGGGCTGCACGGTGCGGGTGCACAAGCATCTGGATGGAACGCTCACCCTCACTCACGGACCGCAGCGCCTGGGCCGCTATAGCGCGGAAGGAAAGTTGCTGCAGCACAAACCGGCGGCGCCACGGGTTGTGGAAAAGACGCGGGCTGGAAAAGTCCCAAAAACCGACTTTCCCATCCCGCTTGGAAGTCCCGCATACTGCGCAGGATTCCCACTTTCCCACAACCCCGGCTACGGCTGGTTAATTTAGAAACCGGACATATCGTGTGCTACAAAAACCGGACATTTTGATTTGCTAAGAACAGCTACAAATAGGCGCTTGAGAAATCGGAAACTAGAACCGAATTAAACTGAATTCGTTTGCATAATATCCCCACTGCGTTCTCCCTACACCGCCGGTGAAACCCTGTTCTCAATAGTTAGCGATAACCTAACCTGCGACGCTCCCACTTGGCTGCGCGTTCACTTAGCCCTGGCAGCTGACCTAATTGCCATGAGCGCGAGGGTTGGGTTGGTGAGATAATTGAACGTAGAGCTTTGGGCTGCCGGTTCGCAAAGCAGCAACGCTGCTTAGAACGGGAGTTATTTATGGTTTGCCAGCAGTTGGACCAACTGGAATGGGACTTCATTCAGGCAAGGACGGAGAGCCAGGACATAGATTCGTTGGGATGGACGGATCGTGAGTTTTCATGCCTTGGCGCGATACTGGATCATAAGCGGGAGGGGCATCAAGGCGAACGCTGTCCTGGGGATTAAATACCATTCAGGCTCTTAGGACTTTTGAAGCGCCCTGTTTACTTTGCCAGTCTGCCGTGATGCAGGCATAGTGCGACCAGATCCGAGACGTTTGCTTCGCCCACGCACATGACCGTGTCTGCGCCCCCCCAATAGATTTTCACGGTCCCATCGGACTCCAGAACGGCACCACAGGTAAAGACCACGTTGTGGACATATCCAGTTATTTCCCAAGGATCCTCCGGTTGCAAAATCCACGAGTCGCCCACACCGATGACCTTTGCCGGGTCTGAGAGGTCATGAAGAGCAACCCCCAAACGATAGACCGATCCATCCATGGTTTGGAAAACTCCGTGATAGATGGAAAGCCACCCCTGGTCCGTTTTGATCGGAGGAGCGCCGGGACCGATCTTCATTTCATCCCAGTGATATTGCTCAGGCTTCATGATGAGCTGAGATTGGCCCCAATAGCGTAGATCCGGAGAATAAGAAATCCAGATTGACCAGGGCGCGATTTCCGAATGAGGACGGTCAAGCCGGGCGTAGAGTCCATCAAATTTCTCGGGAAAGATCACCACATTCCGATAGTCCGCCTCCGTGATGAGGGAGACCCTTTCCACCTGACTGAAGTTTTTCGTCTTGGCCAGGGCGATCCGCACTCCATTTCGAGAGTAGGCGCTGTAGGTGATGAAGTACTCCCCCTCCAGACGGGTCACGCGTGGATCCTCCACGCCGAACTCTTCATAGGCGGCAAAAGGGCTGTCCTGCGCAGGAATCAGAAAGGGCTCTGGATCGGCGGTGAAGCGGAATCCGTCGGGACTGCGTGCCAAACCAATGATGGACCGTCCGGTGCGGAGATGGGAGCGGAAAAGCATGATGTATTCGTTCTCACATTTCACGACCGCCGCGTTGTGAACAGTTTCCACGGGATAGGGGATCTCGGCCTTGGTGAGGATGGGGTTGTGCCGGTACCGCCTGACAATGTCCGGCTTCATGATCGTCTCCTCGCCTCCAGATCAAAAATCGTTGAGTAAACCCGCTCATATCCCTCCACCATGGTTTCGATCGAAAAGTGTTGTCGGACACGGCTGCGGCAGGCCCGACGATCGATTTCAGAGATTCGGCCAAAGCACCTGAACTGCTTCCGCAACATTGGCAACCAGAAAACCGGTCTCCCCGTTCTTGATCACCTCGCGGCAAGAGCCGAGGTCCATCGCGATGACGGGCACGCCAGCGGCATTGGCTTCGACTAGTACAAGTCCGAAACGTTCCGGGATAGTGTTTATGTGCAGAAGAGCCCGGGCTCGAGCAAACAGTTCGTTCTTGCCCTTCACGTCCACCGGTCCGATATAAAGGATGTTTTTATCGTCGAGGTGGGGTTTGATCTGCTCCCGGAAATACGCCTCATCCTGGACGATACCTGAAATGATCAAACGCATTCCGCTCAGACGAGCAACCTTGATAGCAAGATGAACACCTTTATCCGGATGGATCCGACCGAGGAAAATCAGGTCCTCACCACCGGGTTCCTGAAGCGGGTACAGCGAGAGGTCGATGCCGTTATAGACCGTCGCTAGGTAATTCAGCCCTGCGGCTCGATCGGAGTCGCTGATAGAAACAAAATATCCGTCACGATACTTCTGATAGACGGGCATGATTTTGGCTGACGAGAATCCGTGGATGGTAGTGAGGACGGGGGTCTTGACCAGATGGGTGTAGGTCAAAGCCATGAAGTCGTAGTGGCTGTGGAGGAGATCAAACTCACCAGCGTGCTCGAACGCTTCCGAGATATGAAGGTATTCGGCTACTTTGGGATCAACGGTGGCGTCCTCTTCATATCCCTTGTCCACCACGGCGTGCAGGTGAGCACGGGTCACAGAATCCCCGCTGGCAAACAATGTCACATCCCAACCACGAGCCACGAGCCCTTCGGCGATGTTGCTAGCGACTGTTTCCCAGGCACCGTAGTGCCGAGGAGGTGTTCGCCAGGCTATCGGCGACAGAATAGCCACTCTTTTGACGGGCTTTGTCATGCTGTTCGATATTTCCTACTCCAGGGCAGCCAGCACTTCATTGAGGAGAACGGTAGCGAAACCGGTGGCATGATCGGCCATGCCATAGGGAATGATCAGTTCGTCGTTGTGGAGGAGAGCGCCACAGGTATAGACGACGTTCGGCACGTAGCCTTTACGCTCCTTTTGATCCGGTTTGAGCAACGGCTCGCGGAGGCGGCCGATCACTTT
>QIAH01000246.1:0-1329 GCA_003225465.1 Acidobacteriota bacterium
CTGAGAAATGCTCCTACGCCCCAGCCTGCGTTTAGCCAGCCATAGCCGACGGCGCCCGCGTGAAACACGCGATCGCTAAGTGAGGGCGTAACCACCACTCCCGTCAACATGGCTCCGAGGAACAACGCCCAGCTCAGTCCCAACAAGACCACGTTGGGGTGATCGCGCAAGAACTCGATGCCTTCCCAAAGTTCGTGCCAGAAGCGCTTCTCCGCCGTTTCGGCGGCGGCGATATCCGCTCTCAGTTCAGCGGGGCGGGGCACCACGTGCTTTCCTTTGCGCACGCCGAAGTAGCAAAGAAAGGAGACGACGTAGGTGGTGAAGTCGATCAGCAGCACGCCGCCCAGTCCGATGTGGTTGTAGACGAAGCCCACGATCGCGCCCGCCATCAACCAGCCACCTTGAATGCCGGCCAGGAGGAAAGTGTTTGCTTCCATAAACTGGCCCTCGGGCGTGAGTTCCTGGATCAGCGCGGTGATGGTTGGCCAAAACATCCAGAAGCCGGCAGCAACCAGAGTGTTCATGAGGTAGAGCTGCCAGACTTGGACCTTGCCGCGAAACGCCAGAACGGAAATCGTCAGAATCACCAGAGCCCGGGCCGCGTCCAGCATCATCACCAGGTGACGCCGGTCTTCACGATCAATCATGACCCCGGTGAAGGGAAGCAGCAGCATGGCCGGCAGAGTCTGCAGGACCGCCAACGTGCCGAGCGCCATTTCGGAATGGGTTGCCTGCAGAATGTGCCAGGCGACGGCGGCAGCGTTCATTCCACTGCCCAGCATGGAGACGACGTTGGCGAGAAGCACAAAACGAAGTGCCCGCTTTTGCAGGATGGCGCGCATGTTATTCACTTTAAATCAAGGTGCTCTGGAAAACTGTCAATGAGCTGTAAAGGCGCCGTTACCAATGGGCGACCCGCGTGAATTCTCGATCGTATGCCCAGGTTAGCGTCCAAAGAACGGACGCGAACCTGGGGCACCGTGCAATTACCAATGGGCGACGCGCGATGAATTCTTGATCGTATGCCCAGGTTAGCGTCCAAAGAACGGACGCGAACCTGGGGCACCGTGCAATTACCAATGGGCGACCCGCGAGGAAGGCCGCGATTTTTTTGTGCCGTCAAGGTCTTGCAGTGACGCGCTCGCGTGATTCCGCCCCTTGTGTTTGGGTGCTTTCGGCGCTAGCATGGCGCCCGATTGGGTGATTCTGGAGTTTCCTCTCCAGGTGTGGAGGTCCCTATGCAGCGAACCATCGGATTGCTGACTCTGCTCGTTCTCGTGCTGGTTTCATTTTCGTATGGGCAGCTGGATCGAATCGTGATCGCGGCTG
>QIAH01000246.1:1355-9076 GCA_003225465.1 Acidobacteriota bacterium
AAACTCACAATGTACGAGGATTTTCTGCAGAAGTTTTCTTCCAATCCCGCGGCGGTCGCTTATGGAAATTGGCAGATTTCCCAGTCCTACCAGAGTGCCGGAGACTTGCCCAAGGCGCTCGAGTATGGCGACAAGGCGCTGGCGGCTTCGCCACACAATCTGGACATCCTGGTTTCGCAGGCAAGCATTGCGCAGCAACTGAAGGATGACGGGAAGATCATTGATTATGCCGAGAAGGGCGGGCAAGCCTACGAGTCGATCGGGAAAGGTGCGAAAGCGGAAGGCGTGAGTGATCAGGATTACGCGAACCGTGCAACCTCCGATAGGGATTCTGCGCACGGGGCGCATGATTTTTTGGAAGGCGTTGGTTTCAACGCCATCGCTGACGAAAAAGACCCCAAGAAGCGCATGTCGTATATCGAGCGTTTCAGCGCCGCCTTCTCCAACTCAAAGTTTCAGGAGCAAGTTTCCCAGTATGCGATGTACACGCTTGGTCCCGGGCAGCTGAATGATCCGGTACGTCTGGTAGCGTTTGGCGAGAAAAGCCTCGCGGCCAACCCGAACAGCGTTCCCGTTATGCTCATGCTGGCCAGCACCTATGTGGAGGATACGAAGCCGGCAAACGTGGCGAAGGCTGTGACCTATTCTGAAAAAGTTGTAACGCTGGCAAAAGGGAATGAAGCCGATGCGGATCGCTCGCGGAAGTTGGCGGCCGGGGTGGCGCACTCCACCCTGGGCTACGCCTTCATGAAACAGGACAAGACGGCGAGCGCGATTCCGGAATTGAAGTCCGCTTCGGCTCTATTGAAAGGGCAGGATGATACCGCCTACGCGACTGCTCTGTATCGTCTCGGCTATGCGTATGCGAAGCTGAACCGCACGACGGACGCCCGCGAGACTCTCAATGAGGCGATAAAGGTTCCGGGGCCTCTCCAGCAACCATCCCGCGAACTGCTGGAAAAAGTGAACGCAGCGAGAGCGAAGGGGAAATAACGGCGGTTTGAGTGGATTTCAGGGTTTCGTGAGCGCGTCGGAGAGCAGGTGTGCCTTTACGGCCAGCTTGTAGGCCCGTTGCAGATCCCCTTCTTTGTCGGCCTCTTTGACTTGTTGCATGAACTTGCGGATCTGGCCGACCGTTTCCTGCTCATCCTGGGTCAACTGGCGCCCGGAAAGTTTCTGCAGTGATGCGTCGGTCGTGGCCAGCAGATCGTTGGTGTTCTGCCGCTGACGCACCGCCTGTTCCTCGGTAATACTGGGTGTGAGCTGCGGGTTCGGTTCTGCAGTTCCACCTCGATGGATAACTTTCTTCTGCGCCTCTTGCCCTGGAGTTAGGTCGAGGTCTTCTTTTTTTGCTTCGCTGGCTCCTTTGGAACGGTACCGGGGGTGACCGGAGGTGGCTGTTCTTGAATGCTGTTCGGTGGCTTTGTTTCTGGATTGGAAGGCTGCGACGTGTCCGGGTTAGCTTGGTCCGGTGTCGGAGTCTGCTGCGAGGATTGATCGGGCGTAGCCGGTTCCTGGCTGGAAATTTGCTGAGAAATGCGTCCTTCGCTGCGGAGCGCGAACAGGGAGGCGGAGCTGCCCACGGCTCCCCACGCGGGGACGTGCAACAGCGCGCACAGTCCGAGTATGCCGGCCAGATACATACCTATTCTGTGATGCGCCTGAGGTCCAGGCTTACCGGGTGATTTTAAGCCTTTCTGGTCGGTACTCCAAGCCTTTAGGAAAATCGCCGCTCTAACCTCGCAAAGGACGCGAGGTTAAGTGGGGCACCCGGCGGCTGTCTTACGATGGAAGATTTCTCGGCCGCATTCGGCAGTCGGAATGACAAGATTGGGGGCTACGTTCGGGTTGCGACTTCGCGCGCGGCACCCAGCCCGGATTCGGCAAGCGGCATCCGCAGCCGGAAGGTTGTGCCCTCACCCTCACGGGTCTCGAAGTCGACCGTCCCATAGTGCCACTGCATTACCTGGTAGGTCTGAGCCAGCCCGATGCCGCTGCCATCAGTCTTGGTAGTGAAGTACAACTCGAAGATTTTCTCCTGGACATCTTTGGGTATGCCCGACCCGGTGTCGCGTATTTCCGTGACGACCATCACGTCGTCGCGCCGGGCGGTGATGGTGAGTTGCCCGCCTTCGCTCATGGCCTGAATTCCATTAATCACGACGTTGAGAATGGCCTGCTTCATGAAATCCAGGTCAGCTTTGATGAGCAGCGGTTGCTTGGGGAAATCGCGCACGATGGCAACGCCGTGCTGCGCCGCGTCGGGGGCGGCCAGGGCAGCGACATCTTCCAAAAGACGCCTGAGATCGACTTCTTCGAGCTTGAGGTCGCGGGGACGAGTGAAATCGACGAGGATCTGCACCACGCGATCCAGGCGATGAATCTCGTTGCCGATGATGTCCACATGCCGTCGAGTGCCGGGATCCATCTGCTGCAACTTGTTCTGCAGGAGATGAAGGTGCAGGACGATGGCGTTGATCGGGTTCTTGACTTCGTGGGCGACGCCGCGCGTCAAGCGGCCACTGGCCGAAAGCCGGCGTGACATCTCAATTTCATCTTCCAGGCGGCGCACTGATTCGGTATCGCGCATAATCAGAAGCGCGCCGATCTGCGTGGTTTTCTCCTGGATGAAATCCAACGACAACTGCACCCGGCGGCCACTGGGGGACTCGACTTCGCGTTGTCCCAGGGGACGCCGTCGCTCGAAAGCTTCCAGCAACAAGACTCCCAGCGGCGAACGGTTCGAGAATACTTCCTGAGCCGTGCGGCCCAGCATTTCTCCTCGCGGACACCCCAGGAAGCGCTCGACCGAGGCGCTCACCAGCACGACGCGGGAATCGCGGGTGAACAGCATGAGGCCATCCTGCAGGTTCGCCATCAATTGGTCGACATTGTCTTTCAATGCGGAAAAAATCTCCTTGGCATCCCGCATCTGACGGCCGAGGTTGGCGATCTTCAGAGTGACCAGCCCGTATTCATCATGATTGCCATCATTGCTGGCGGCGTAATCGGTGCCGCCGCCGCTCGCGTCATCGAGGTTGCGGTTGATCTCTTCGAGGGGACCGAGAGCCAGGCGCGAAATGGATGCCGAGAGGAGGAGTGATAGAAAGATGGCCCCGGCGGAAAATACCAGAGCGTGCTGCAGGCGCGGGGTCAGTTCACTCTTGAGTAGGACCGTCGAGATGCCAACCCGCACCGTGCCAAAGGGCGCGCCGTTCAGTTTCAGCGATTGGCGGACGTCGTAGACGGACGAAGGGCGATAAATCATGCGCAACTGGTCGAGAAAACGGGCAGTGCGCAGACGCTCGAAATCGGGGCGCGGGGTCAGGATCTTGCCGTCCAGATCAGGGTTGCTGTGCAGCAGTGCGCGTCCATCGAGGTCCATGATGGCTGCGTCATACACGATGGGCACGTTGCCAACGGAAGAGTCCAGCAGGTCGTTCAGATTCGTGTCTGTGGTCAGGTAACCTTCAATCGCCTTGCGAACCGCCTTGGAATTGTCGGTGTCCACCTTGGTGCTACTCATATCAAAAACCGCGTTGCTGGCCGAATAGACGATCTGCTGCGCGAGCAACTGGGCAATGTCGCTGGCGGCGTTCAAGCGCTGGCGAAGAAGTTGGGAGATGTAGAGATACGAAAACGCCGACACCATGACCACGACCATGAAGGTAATGGCAAGAGCGATTTTCGTTTTGCGCCGCATGTGTCAGATTGGACTAAGCGTTTCAGGCCGCGCGATCGCGTGGGGGAAGCCAATAATCATGGAGTTTACTCTTCCTTGTCGGGAATCGCATCGGCAGCGGAGTTACCGTACTCCTTCAGCTTATTGTGCAAGGTTTTGAGGCTGATTCCGAGAATCTCGGCGGCGCGGGTCTTATTGTTGCTGGTCGCCTCCAGCGTCTTCAAGATCAGCATCTTCTCGGCTTCGCCCACCGTGGTTCCGACACCGAGGCGAACCGCATCCGGGTCATTGGCGGCCTGGCGTACGGTCACCTGACCGAATCCGGGAGGCAGATGCTTGGTTTCCACCACGGCCCCTTCGCACACGATGATGGCTCGTTCCAATGTGTTCCTCAACTCGCGCACGTTGCCTGGCCAGGAATAATTCTTGAACTGATTCAGCACCGCCTCGCTCACGGTTGCTACCTTGCGATCGTGCTTCGCGTTCATGTCCGCGAGAAGCGTCTGCACCAGCTCCGCAAGATCTTCCTTGTGTTCGCGCAGGGCTGGCATATGGATGTTAAACACGTTGAGGCGGTAGTACAGATCGTTACGAAGTTCTCCGCGCGCGACTGCCTCCTCAGGAGTTTTGTTGGTGGCCGCAAGGACGCGCACATCCACGGAAGTCTCTACCTTGCTGCCGAGGCGGCGCAGTTTGTGGTCCTCCAGGACGCGCAGAAGCTTTGCCTGCGTGCCCACGGGCATTTCGCCGATCTCGTCCAGCAGGAGGGTACCGCCTTCGGCAAGCTCGAAACATCCGGTGCGGCGTTCGAGGGCGCCGGTGAAAGCGCCTTTTTCGTGGCCGAAGATTTCACTCTCAATCAGAGTTTCCGGAATCGCCGCGCAGTTGATCGGCACGAATGGTTTGGAGCGCCGCGGGCTCAGTTCGTGGATGGTGCGTGCGACCATTTCCTTGCCGGTTCCGCTGGCACCGGTGATGAGCACGGAGGCGGTGCTGGGCGCCACCATTTCGACGAGCCGGAAGATTTCCTGCATTTTTTTCGAGGAACCCACGAGTTGGCCGAGTGATCCACTGTCGCGCAGTTTGCGCCGGGTGACCTCAAGCTCGACCTTGGTGCCCAGCAGAGCGCAGGCGTTCTGCAGGATGGTGTGGAGACGATTGGTGTCAATCGGCTTGGTGATGTAGTCGTAGGCGCCCATGCGCATCGCCTGTACCGCGCTGTCGATGGTGCCTTGAGCCGTCATCACGATTACGGCCATGGCGTGGGTCTGGTCTGCCAGGCGTTCGAGAAGTTCCATTCCGCTCACGCGCGGCATCTTGAGATCGGTGACGATGATGGATGGGGTCCACTGGGTGACCTTTTCCCATCCCTCGTAGCCATCCACGGCCGTTTCCACCCGATAGCCCCATGCGGAGACGACCTCGGCAAGACCAGTCCGTTCGTTCTCCTCGTCTTCCACAATCAGAACTTTTTCTTGGCTCATAGAAGTGTTCGACATCATTATTTCGTTTCCTTGGACACTCTAGCAAGAGAGGCGCCTGTTACGCAGAATTTGAGCTTCGAGCTTCGAGCTTCGAGCAGTGAGCGATTTCGCCCGGAGCGGGCCGCACACAGC
Organism: Acidobacteriota bacterium; assembly: GCA_003225465.1. Classification (GTDB taxonomy): domain Bacteria; phylum Acidobacteriota; class Terriglobia; order Terriglobales; family Acidobacteriaceae; genus Gp1-AA133. The sequence goes on from QIAH01000246.1 coordinate 6,654, forward strand.
TCGTAGCTCGTAACTGAGCCCGGAATGTCAAACTGAGACAAGCAAAGCGCAGTTGCGATTTCTGGTACACGCTAAGGTAAATATTCCGGCTTGCAAGTTTCACTTTAGGGTAACGTTGCTGTAGAATCTGCGGTCTTAGCTAGGACGCCCTTCTTTGCGTTCACGTATACATTCGGATCGATTCCAAATCGCCCAGGGTTGAACAATTGACGGTGTAGTTGTGGAGGATTCCATGTCTCATCGCTGTGGTTCACGAAATAGCCAGGTGTTGCGGCTTGGCTTTTTGTCTGCCTTCGTTCTGATCCTATGTTCAAGCAGCGCTTTGGCCCAGGAAAAGCAGCCTGTTCCCAAGTACGACATATTTGCCGGGTATCAGTGGCTGAATCCCGGCGGCAACATCCCGGGTGGGCCGGATGGCATGGGCGGCATTCTTCCCTTCAAATTGCCCAGCATGGGGAAGGGCGGCGGTCTTGCCTTTGGATACAACTTTCATCCTAATTTTGCGCTGGAAGGTGATATAGGGCTAAATCTCAAAGATCAGTTTGACGTGAGCACCTACTCGATAGGTCCGCGGTTCACGTGGCGCGGGGAAGGCATCAATTTCTTCGCGCACACACTGCTCGGTGACAATCACCTTACCAGTCCGGTGGGTGCGCGCAATGGCATTGGAGCGATTCTCGGCGGAGGCATTGATCTTCCGATCGTGAGACGCATCAGCCTCCGCCTGATTGAGGCCGATTACCAGTGGGCACGGCAGAACTATGCGAGCATCGTGCCATCGAACCAGCCCGACCTGCGGCACGCCAGTTTCGAAGGCGCCCGTCTGCGTACCGGCGTGGTGTTCAATTTCGGTGGGGAGCCTGAAGTTCCTCCGAGCGCGACGTGTTCGGTCGACCACGCAGAAGTCATGCAGGGCGAGCCCGTCACTGCCACGGTGCAAACCAGCAATTTCAATCCCAAGCATCCTCTTACCTACAGTTGGACGGCGAATGGCGGCAATGTGAGCGGAAAAGATACCACCGCCACCATCGATACCAAGGGCGTTGCGGGCGGCAGCTATACCGTGACCGCACACGTGACAGATCCGAAGAATAAGAAGAACGGCGAGGCGACTTGCACTGCAAACTACACGGTGAAAGAGCCACCCAAAAATCCGCCGACCATGAGTTGCTCTGCGAGCCCGACTTCACTCCAAACTGGCGGCACCGCGACGATCACTTGCACCTGCACCAGTCCCGACGGAGTTCCGGTGAACGTTGCCGGCTGGAGCGCGACCGGCGGCACGGTTGCCGGCAGCGGCAACACCGGTACCCTCAACACCACGGGTGCATCGCCTGGCCAAATCACGGTCAGCGCGACCTGTACGGATTCTCGCGGTTTGACGGCGAACTCCTCGACGCAGGTGACAGTGGAGAATCCGCCGCCACCGCCACCGAAGGCCAGCAAGCTGAGCCAGTGCGACTTCCCGAATGTGAAGAAGCCCTGGCGCGTAGACAACACCTGCAAGGCCATACTTGACGACGTGGCGTTGCGACTGCAGCAGGAACCAGACGCGAAGCTCGTGATTGTCGGCAATGCGGACCCGAGCGAGAAACGCAAGAACCTGGCGGCGGAGCGTGCCGTGGATTCCAAAGCGTATCTCTCGGGTGGCGAAGCCAAACAGGCGATTGACGCCAGCCGCATCGAAACGCGCACCGGCAACGGTGGCACCAAGACGGCCGAGTACTGGGTGGTTCCTGCGGGAGCCAGCTTCGACTCAGCGGGCAGCGAGCCGGTGGACGAGACCAAGGTGAAAGCGATCCCGGATCACCCGGCGGCAGCGGCTAAGAAAAAGCCTGCCAAAAAGGCCCAATAACCGCATCTCTAATTCATCCCAAAGGGCCGGTCGGAACTCCGACCGGCCTATTTTTTGGCTGCCCTTACGTAACTTGAAGGGCTCTGGTTACGCTGTCACTCTCAGACCGCAAGGTATACTGTCGGCGCACAGGGGCTAACACACACATGATTTTGAAAGCCATCACGGGTAAGTTGTTGATTGTATTGGCGATCACTTTGGCCTGCAGCATGTCGCTCTGGGCAGGTCAGTGGGCTGTTTTGGGGCCGGATGGAGGCGATGTACGGAGTCTCGCCTACGATCCTCACAACCCCGATCGCATCTTCCTGGGGACGAGCACGGGAGTCATTTTTGTATCGAACAATGGCGGTCAGGATTGGTCGCGGTTCGCGCACCTGGGCACGGGCGATGAGTATGTCGTGGACCACATTGCGCTGAATCCGCAGAATCCGAAGCTCATGTTTGTTTCGGCCTGGAGCGCACAGAGCCAGCAAATGGGCGATGTGTTCCGCTCGACCGATGGCGGAAAAAACTGGCAGACGTTGCCTGCGATGCACGGCAAATCGATTCGCGCCATGGCAATGTCAGT
>QIAH01000247.1 GCA_003225465.1 Acidobacteriota bacterium
AGCGTCACGCTGCAGGGAAATTCGCTTCTTGGTGGAGCGAAGGGCCTATTACCCACTCAGCCCATGCAAGCTGCTGATCTCAAGAATGAGTACGCAAGTGTGGAAACCACCACGACAGAGAACGCGAACATTAACAGCGCCGCTTTCGCCAACACTCCTATCACTCCCGAGGCGAGCGGCAAGTGGAAGCTCTTTCGCTTCTTACTGCTGTTTGCGGTGATTGCAGCGCTGCTGTATTTCTTCGTCCTGCGCCGGTAATTCTCACCACGACAGCGACTTCGACCTGAACCAACCTCCAATCAGGCCGCGTCTTTCTTCCCGGGCTTTTGCGATGACTCCTTGCTGGTATCTTGCGGCGACGCAGTTTTCCGCGATGCTTCCACACTGGAGCGATCTTGCCCCGTCGGTTTCGCCGCCTGGTACTTCGAAGGCGGTGATTCCTTGCTGGTATCTTGCTGGGAGATAGTCTCCCGCGATGCTTCCTGGTTCGAGCGATCTTCCTCTATTGCTTTCGGCGCCTCTTCCTTCGAAGAAGGTTCGGTAGCTTTGTTGGCAGACGGCAACGGGGCGTTCTCTTTCGCGGGCTCGCCCTCCGGCGCATGTTTTTGTTGGGGAGAAGCCTTTTCGCGATCTTTTTTCTGCTGCAGTTCCTGATCTTTTTCCGGCTGCGAACCCTTCGCCGATGCCTCCTCCGAACTCTTCACCGCCGAGGAAAGCAAACTCATCAACCTGAGGCGAGCGGCACGCCAGCGAACGTTGCTGGCCTTACTGGCCTGTTCAATATAGGGCGCGAGTCGTTCGTCCGTAGCATTGCCATGGTCTTTCAGAAATTGCAGGACGGCGGCACTCTGCGTTTCCTGGGCTTCCAGCGAAGAAAACAACTCATCCAGAAACTCTTCCGCAATTTTGAGATCCATCCCGGCCACCTTTTGGCGATAAAGAAAAATCGTCTTTGCTTCCCGTCGTTTCTTCGCGCCCTTCGCGGCCTTTCCTTGCGTCCTTTGCGGTTAAAATCTTTTTGCCTGCAGTTCTCGTAAGAGCCTTTAACCGCAAAGTACGCAAAGAGATCGCCAAGCTCGCAAAGGTTTAACGCGCCTCTTAACTACGCGGCCCGTGATTCATCACAGAGCCGCTGATAGTATTCCCGTCCCCGCTGGTATCCGCGCGTGAACGGACCCTCCACATTGGCGTCCGGATACTCCCGTTCGAGTTCTTCCACCCGGTTCGCCATTTCGGCCGACACCTGATCGAATTCCTTGCAACGCATCCTGGCGTGCAGGGCGGCTTCAAAGCCCATGCGATAAAACTTCTCATCGTCGGGAGAGCCTTCTCCAGCAGCTTCATAGTGCTCGCGCTCGGCGCTGCGCAATCCAATCCACCATTGATGCCGCGCAGCATCGATTTCTTCCGCGCCCTCGGCCTTCAGCACGTCTCGGAAGCGCGCGGCCCCGGCATCATCTGCGGCCAGGGCGATCACGACGCTACGGCCTCTGCGCAGCGCATCTTCATAAACAAAGATCTCGTCTTCCGGCAGTCCTTCGCTGGTGAAATTCTCGAACGAGCCGGCGACCTTGGCTCCCACCGTCGCGCCCGCCGCTCCAAGAATCGCGGAGCCCAAAAGCCCGAGCGCCGTAACTGGCCCCACCCCAGGCAAAATCGCAGCCGCAAGCAGGCTTCCACCGGTCAGACCCCCGGCAGCACCGACCACCGCCCCCATGGCTTTTCCAATTCCTGGCCGTTCGGACGTGTCCATCGCGACCGGTTCCGGTTGTTTCAGTGCACGGTTGGAAGTGAGCAGGGTGACCTTGTCCTCGGGAGCGCCCGCTGCTCGCAAGTTCTTCACAGCCCGCTGCGCATCGGCTTCAGAGATGAAAACTCCAGTCACAGCCTTCACTTAGGCACCGCCTTTCTAACCTTTCATTGTGGAATTCAGCAGACCTTTTCGCCCATACACTGTATACCCGAGAGAGCCCATCAATTGAATGATTGGGAAATTGAAGAATTTGTAATTTTGTAGCTCGGTAATGTTAAACACCATCGTTGGCTTACGGACTACCAGATTGCCAAATTCGTCAATCTTCCGCTGACGATGTTGAACTTCAGCCGTCCCTCTCTCCGCGACCTGGGCCTACGTTAAAATATCGGCCATCCTTCGAGGAGCCCTCATGACCCGAAACTTGATTGCAGGAATTCTCGTCATACATCTCGCCTCAATGCTGGCGAGCGCTCAAGAGAAGAATGCAGAAACGAAGACCGAGACGAAGGAAGCGAAAATTGCCCGCGCCCTTTCGGCTGCGCCCGCGAATGTTTCTGAAGGAGCCAAGGTGATTGATCGCGATAACAACGGCGCCGAGACGGTTCTGCGCGACGGCTCAAACGGATTCACTTGTTTTCCCGGGCATCCCGGCGTGGTGGGCGATGCCACCTATTGCGCGAATGCGGCCGCGCTGCAGTGGGAGAGTGATTTCATGGCCCTCAGGCCCAAGCCCGGAAATAAAGAACCCGGGATCGAATACATGCTATTGGGAGGAACCGACTGGAGCGCCACCGACCCGAATGCAACCTCGGGCACCCCCATCAAAGAGCCGCCCCACTGGATGATTCTGTGGCCGTTCGATCCCAAAACCAGCGGCCTGCCCACCGAACCAAAACAGACCGGGACCTGGATCATGTGGGCGGGAACGCCATGGGCGCATCTGATGATCAATCAGCACCCGTAAGAACGATTCTGCTGATCACCACAGAGACACAGAGTCACAGAGAAATCAAAGTTTTGGTCTTTTCTGTGGCTCGGTCCCTCTGTGGTGAATCGAAGCCGCGCTTAAATGCTTTTCAAAATCTACGCCGCCGCTCCCTCTTGTTCCGCAGGCAAGGGGATCGACACCAGTACCAGAGTTCCTTTTCCACTCGATTGAATATCCAGCCGGCCGCCCAGGTCGTTCACCCGTTCTCGCATCCCCGCCAAGCCCACCCCGATGCTCCTTCCGTTTGGCTGGGAGGCATCGAGAGACTCGGCCGGTATGCCGCGACCAAAATCACGAACGGTCAAAATCATCTGGTGTTTGTTCTTGGCCAGCTCTACTTGCACCCGCTTGCTGCCGGAGTGCCGGTGCACATTCGTAAGACTCTCTTGCAGAATCCGGAACACTGCCGTCTCCACCGTCTCGGGCAAACGGCCGAGATCCGATGGCAACTCCAGTTCCGTCTCGATCCCGCTGCGTTGCCCGAAGCCTTCCACGTACCAACGAACCGCCGACGCGAGCCCGGCCTCATCCAACAGGGGAGGATGTAAGAGGTAGGAAAGCGTTCGGGTCTCAACGATAGATTGCTCAACCGAGCGGCGTGCCAACGCCAGGGTCTCCGCCTGTGCTACCGGCACGTGCGCGCTCAACATATCCAGTCTGATTTGTGCGTCCGTTAAATACTGACCCAGGCTGTCATGCAGCTCCCGTGCAATTCTCCGCCGCTCCTCATCCTGCACGCGCAGAAGGCGGGAAGACAAAGCGCGCAATGCCGCAGTGCGTTGCCCGACGATCTTCTCCAGTTCGGCCTGGCTGAGTTTCAGTTCCTGCTCCATTAACTTCCGGCTGGTGATGTCGCGGTTGATTTCGAGAATGCGAATGGGCTCGCCCACCTCATCTCGTTGCAGGACATGCTTGCTGGTAACTACGATCGGCTTTCCGGTTTTCGACACGTGGATCAGTTCGCCTTCCCAGATGCCATTTTTCATCAAGGCAGCGCGCAGTGCCTCGCGCGATTCCGGGAAGGTCGTTTTCAGAAGCTCATGGATGTTCTGGCCGACTGCTTCTTCGACCGTCCACCCGTACATCGCCACCGCGCCTGAGTTCCAGAACGTAATCCTGCGGTCGACGGCGCAGATAATAATCGCATCGTTGGCTAAATTCAGAAGTTCTATGGGATTTGACGGGAGCTGTTCGCGCACAGTCCTACCCTGATCAGAATGGTCCGGCGAGGGAAAGGTGCGGCCTGTCACTGCGGTGAATCCCCCCAAATAATGTAAGGAAAAACCCCGACTGATCGTCGCACTCTCATTGTACAAGTGTCGATGCGTTAGCGCACCGATTTCAGTGGTGACAGGCAGCGAGAAATCAGCAGAAGCCAGGCTCTCGGCTCCAGGCTTTAGGCTAGCAAAAGCGCAAGCCCCACGACTAAAGCCTGGAGCCCAGCGACTAGAGGCTGCTCGTTAGAGCGCAGAGCCTAACGACTAGAGCCTGATCGTCCCCTTCCGATACAACCTTTCACCGTTCTGCTTGCTCTATTTTTTGGGCGGGGAGTCCTGGCATGCTATTCCCGAAGTCGCAGATGTCCAACGAGATTCGAGAGAACGAATTGCTGGCCGCATTACCTTCAGATATCTTCGAGCGGCTCATGCCTCATCTCGAGCCCACTGTTCTGCCGCCGCTGGAAGTTCTCTACGATTTCGACGACCCCATCACCCACCTGTACTTCGCCAATCGCAATACAGTGATCTCCACTCTGAGCCACACGGAAGAGGACGTGGACGTAGAAGTCGCTATTTGCGGCAACGAAGGAGCGGTCGGCCTCAGCGGCATTCTGGGTTCGATGAACAGCCCCTATCAGAATCTGGTGCAGGTGCCGGGGACAGGCTCGCGCCTTCCCATAGAAGAGGCGAAACGCGAGTTCTCCCAGTGTGGCGCTTTTCATGACGTTCTGCTGAACTACACGAACTCGCTCCTTCTGCAGATTTCTCAAACCGCGCTTTGCAACCGCATTCATTCCGACGAGGAACGCCTGGCGCGCTGGCTGCTTCTCAGCAACGACCGCATTCAAACGCAGCAGCTGCCCCTTCCCCGGGAGTTGCTGGCAAAAATGCTAGGCAGAAACCTGGCCGGCGTGAGCGTGGCGGCTTCCACCCTGCAGCGCGCCGGAATGATTACCTACAACGGCGCAGAATTGGTGATTCTCGATCGGGAACAGCTTGAGGCGGTGGCCTGCAGCTGCTATTGGATCGTCAAACGCCAAGCCGGCAAAGTTTCCCATTCACGAAAAGTTCTTTGAGACGAGAGTCAGGGAGTCCAGTAAGAATGAATGGGTGCCCCGTCCAAGCTCCTCTGGCCGGGCCTTTCGTGGGACCGACAGCCGCATCACTTTCGTACCGAAGCAATTCTGTAGGCTCCGAATCCTCGAGAAGATTGCATAGTATCAATAAGTTATACAGTTTATTGTGCCTCGGCGATCGTCTGACCGTCCAAAACCAGGGTGTGACCATCGCCTAGAATGCCCATCCCGGGCGTACAGAAGCCCTCAGGTGCACGATTGAGCCGCTTGGCAGCCCAGAGGTCATCCGGACCGGGGCGTGGGCTTATAAACGATCTAAACGCCAATCTGATAGCTAATAGCTAATACAAACATACTAGTTCAGAAGCCTTGCCGCTGGATTCGCGAGTGGGTGCAGACGCGCCATGACGTTGGCTTACTGCCGAAACTGCTATGCTGGCGCCGCCTTTTATTCACGATCAATATCCCGGGAGGAAGCGCATGAGTTTTTCCCGCCGTGATTTTCTCACTACCACTGCTTTGGGCTCGCTTGCACTTGGACTTCAGGCCAAAGGATCTGAGACTGAACTTTTGTCCGAATCAGGAGCCGATGCTCCCCAAGCCGGTTCTGGAAAGCGTCCGATCATCGTGTGTGCGAATAACGGTTTCGCATATCTCGACCGTGCTTACGAGCATTTGAGCAAGGGCGGTGACACGCTCGATTCGGCGATCTTGGTCGTGACCGGCCCGGAAGACGATCCCAATGATGACAGCGTCGGTTTCGGCGGCTTGCCGAACGAAGAGGGCGTGGTTGAACTCGATGCTTGCTGCATGCATGGTCCAACGCGGCGCGCGGGTTCTGTGGGGGGCGTGCGCAATATCAAGAATGTTTCCAAAGTGTCGAAGGCCGTGATGGAGCATACCGGGCACGTGATGCTGGTGGGGGAGGGCGCGGAACGCTTTGCCTTGGCCATGGGCTTTCCGCGGGAAAATCTTCTTACCGAGCATTCGCGCAAGATCTGGCAGCTGTGGAAGGAATATCACTCCAATGGGGACTGGTGGGGACCGGGAATCGCCGATCCGAAGTGGCATCCACCGGAGTCGCAGTCCGAAGACCGCAAGCCGAAAGCGGAACTCTGGCGCGAGCGCATCGAATGGCTGGCCGAACGCGCTCGCGAGCTGGGCATCGAGCCGGAATTCCGCATAGAGGCCGTTCACCGGGTGCTCTTCCCACCTACAGGAACAATCCATTGCTCGGCGCTGAATGAGAAAGGCGAGATGTCGGGCATTACCACTACCAGCGGGCTCGCCTTCAAACTTCCGGGGCGCTGCGGCGATTCCCCGGTGATCGGCGCAGGCTGCTACACCGATCAGGACGTGGGCTCGGCGGGCGCGACCGGCAGCGGGGAAGAGAACATCAAGGTCGCCGGAGCGCACACCATTGTCGAGAACATGCGGCATGGCATGTCTCCGCACGAGGCCGGCATGGATGCGCTTAAGCGTATTGCCCGCAACTACAACAACGACATGAACAAGCTCCGC
>QIAH01000248.1 GCA_003225465.1 Acidobacteriota bacterium
CGACGGAGGCTGGCGCCTCACGACCTCCAATACAAGATAACTTCACCGCTGCGCCGGTGCCGGCTTCGGTTGTGGCTTCCGCGCAGACACAGATCGAGTCATCGAATACCCAAGCTAAAGCACCCAAAGCAGAGCCATTTGCGTTCGCCGACTGGACCTGGCTCAACGGAAACGCACGCACGAAGGAGTCTCCACTCGATACGAAATTCTTCACGCCCGAGATCCGCGCGGATGTCGATTACATCTACGACTTCAATCATCCGAAGGACGACACCATCAGCGGCTCGAGCGAAGTGTTCCGGTCGAATGAAATTCAAGTGACCCAGTTCGGCGTGGGTGGTGATTTCCACTATGACAATGTGCGCGCTCGCTTGATGACGCAGTTCGGGATGTATTCGCAGACTACTCCACGCAACGACGCCAGCCCCGCGCGCGGTCAATGGAATCTGGACAACGCCTATCGCTACTTGTCGGAAGCCTATGGCGGCTATCACTTCAACGCGCTGCACGGCGTGAACGTCGATGCCGGCATTTTCATGTCGTACATCGGATTGTTCAGTTACTACAACTTCGATAACTGGGCGTATCAGCCATCTTACGTTTCATCGAACACGCCCTGGTTCTTCAACGGCGTGCGCGTGCAGATCTTCCCCACCGAGAAGTTGAAGATCGAGCCATGGTTTATCAATGGCTGGCAGTCTTACGGAAGATTCAACGGACGTCCCGGCGTTGGCGGCCAGATTCTCTACCGGCCGAACGGCTCGATCTCGATCATCTCCAACAACTACGGCGTAGGCGCAGACGCATTGGGAATTCCTACCCGGACTCGTCTGCACACCGACGATAGCATTGAGGTGAAGTACTACGATCAGCCCGAAAAGTGGATGGACAAGTCAGCTTTTTCGGTGACCGTCGATGCTGGTTGTGAGACCGGGGGAGGGGTGAACTGCACGGGCAACAGCAAAACCGGCGTGAAGCAGAGTTTTCTGGGATTCATGTTCTACAACCGGCTCTGGTTTCACAAGGATCTGTACGGGCTGACGCTGGGCGGCGGCGCTATCAACAATCCGGGCCGCTACCTCGTGCTCTTGCCGCCCATCAATGGCGCAACCGCGGCTTCCGGAACCTCGTACTTCACAGAGAATCCCGGTGACCCCTACAAGGCGTGGGATGCTTCTGCGACCTTCGACTACATGCCCAGCCAGTACATCACCTTTCGCTGGGAATACAACCATCGCGCCAACGTGCCGTATTTCTCCGGTCCCGGGGGAGTTACGCCGCCAGGCGGCAACACCGGACCGCTTGGTTCCACCGTAATTCTGCCTTCGGGAGCAACCTGGTTTCCGGATCTGCGCAAGACCGAAGATCGTATCAATGTGGCAATTCTGGTGAAGTTCTAGCGGTTTGCTGAAAAGCTCCTGCGATAGCTGCGGTTTGAAAGGGCTGGGCTTCAGCCCAGCCGTAAGAGCTACAAATTCAACGCGGCTTTAGCCGCTGAGGGAAGTTGCGGGTCGAAAAGGTTTTTTCAGCAGCCTGCTAGGCAGTCGATCAGCGAGGAGGAACTCGTGAAAGATCTTTTGTTTGTCGCCATCACGGTTGCGTTTTTTGTGTTGTCACTGGGCTACGTCCGGTTCTGCAATCGGATTCGCTGAGGACATCATGAGCCTTGAATCCATTGTGATGCTTTTGATCTGCGTGGGGATGATGGTCTATCTCCTGTATGCCCTTCTGCGCCCGGAGAAATTCTGAAATGACCGCTAATGGCTGGTTCCAGATTCTTCTCTTTCTGGCGCTCATTTTTCTGCTGACCAAGCCGCTGGGCGTGTTCATGGCGAAGGTCTTCAGCCGCGAGCGCACCTTCCTTGATCCCGTCGTCCGGCCGATCGAGCGCCTGCTGTATCGGCTAACGCAAGTCGACGAAGAACACGACATGCCGTGGACGGAATACGCCATCACCATGTTGATGTTCAGCGGTGTTTCCATGCTGGTTCTGTATGGAATCGAACGCCTGCAGCATTTCCTGCCAGGCAACCCGCAGAAATTCGCGGGAGTCGATCCCGCGCTCGCGTTCAACACGGCCGCCTCGTTCACGACCAACACCAACTGGCAGAACTATACGGGCGAGGCGACCATGAGCTACCTGACGCAGATGGCCGGGCTTGCCTATCACAATTTCGTGTCAGCCGCCGTGGGGATCGCGTTGGCGGTGGCTTTCATCCGAGGCATCGCGCGCACCGAGAACAAGACCATCGGAAACTTCTGGGTAGATCTTACCCGCGGCACGTTGTGGGTGCTGTTGCCAGGCTGCGTCGTCTATGCCGTGCTGCTGGTGTCCCAGGGAGTCGTACAGAACTTCCGCCCCTATGACACGGCGAAACTGATGGAGGCACAGCATGTGCCAAAGCTTGGCACGGATGGCAAGCCAGTGGTCGGCGCAGATGGCCAACCCTTGATGGACACGATCAGTGATCAGTCGATCGCACAAGGCCCGGTGGCTTCGCAAGAAGCCATCAAGATGCTGGGCACAAACGGTGGTGGATTCTTCAACGCCAACAGCTCCCATCCTTTTGAAAATCCCACCCCATTCAGCAACTACCTTCAACTGCTGTCGATTTTTGCGATCCCAGCCGGCCTCACGTACACGCTGGGGAAAATAACGAAATCTCCCCAGCACGGGTGGGCAGTGTGGTCCGCCATGGCGATTTTGTTCTTGTGCGGCGTCACAACTGCGTATTGGGCGGAAGCGAAAGGAAACCCTCTCCTGAAGGGCGTTGATCAACAGGCCGGCACGATGCAGGCGGGCGGCAACATGGAAGGCAAGGAAGTCCGCTTCGGCATCGCCGATTCGGCCTTGTTCGCCACCGTCACGACGGACGCCAGCTGCGGAGCGATTAACAGCTGGCACGATTCCTACACTCCTCTGGGCGGAATGGTTCCGCTCGTGAACATCATGCTCAGCGAAACCGTTTTTGGTGGTGTAGGGGCCGGTCTCTACGGAATTCTGATCTACGTGGTGCTGGCAGTGTTCATTGCAGGCCTCATGGTCGGCCGGACGCCGGAGTATCTGGGCAAGAAGATCGAGGCGTACGACGTGAAAATGGCGATGCTGGTCACGCTGGTGTTCCCCCTTGTGATCCTCGCGCTCACAGCAATCTCTTCTGTCGAGGGCTTTGGCGCTTCCAGTATCAGCAACCCTGGACCACACGGCCTCACGCAGATTCTCTACGCGTTTACCTCGCAAGCGGGCAACAACGGTTCGGCCTTCGCAGGTCTCAACGGCAACGCTCCCTGGTACAACATCTCGGGTGCGATCACGATGCTCATTGGGAGATTCTTCATGATCATCCCGATGCTGGCGATCGCCGGAAACCTTGCGCAGAAGAAGACCGTTCCGGCGTCTGCTGGAACGTTTCCAGTCACCACGCCGTTGTTCGCGGTGCTGCTCGTCTCGGTGATTCTGATTGTTGGAGCTCTGACTTTCTTCCCAGCCCTGAGCCTCGGCCCTGTCCTGGAGCACCTGTTGATGATGGCGGGAAAGACTTTCTAAGGTATCCATGGCGAAAAATACAAAATCCAAAAGCAAGAGTCTCTGGGACGCGAAGATTATCAAGCGCGCTCTGCTCGATTCTGTGCTGAAGCTGAATCCCCGGAGCATGATGAAGAACCCTGTCATGTTCGTGGTGGAAGTCGGCAGTGTGGTGACGTCGGTTCTGTTGTTTCGCGGAAAAAACGATTTCGGCTTCAATCTTCAAATCACACTCTGGCTCTGGTTCACGGTACTGTTCGCGAATTTCGCAGAGGCCATGGCCGAGGGGCGCGGCAAAGCGCAGGCCGATACTCTGCGAAAGGCGAAATCCGAGACGCTGGCGAATCGCCTGTTACCAGATGGCGCGACTGAAAGCGTGGCCAGCGCAAAATTGCGCTGCGGCGACGTGGTTTTGGTTGCGGCCGGAGATTTCATTCCGGGCGATGGAGAAGTGATCGAGGGAGTTGCGTCGGTCGATGAGTCGGCGATTACCGGTGAATCTGCGCCCGTCATTCGCGAAGCAGGCGGCGACCGGTCCGCCGTCACCGGTGGCACTCGTGTCCTTTCCGATGTCATCAAAGTCCGGATCACCTCGAATCCCGGGGAGACATTTCTGGACCGGATGATTGCTCTGGTCGAAGGCGCCGAACGGCAAAAAACACCCAACGAAATCGCGCTGAACATTTTGCTCGCCGGGCTAACCATCATCTTTCTTCTGGCAGTGGTCACGCTGCAGCCCTTCGCGATCTATTCGGGATCGCCGCAAACCGTTTTTGTGCTGGTCTCGTTGCTGGTGTGTCTCATCCCCACCACCATCGGAGGCCTGCTTTCGGCCATTGGCATCGCCGGCATGGATCGCCTCGTGCAACACAACGTGCTCGCCATGTCCGGTCGCGCCGTGGAAGCTGCCGGCGATGTCAACACCTTGCTGCTCGACAAGACCGGCACGATCACGCTGGGCAATCGTCAGGCCGCCGAGTTCATTCCTTCGCCAGGCATCGTGGAAACCGATCTTGCCGACGCTGCGCAACTCTCGTCGCTGGCCGACGAAACCCCGGAAGGCCGCTCCATCGTCGTCCTCGCAAAAGAACGTTACGGGCTGCGGGGCAGGGAGTTGGGCAGTCACGAAGCGGCTTTTGTCCCGTTTACCGCGCAAACACGGATGTCCGGCGTAAACCTCGACGGCCGTGAGATTCGCAAAGGCGCGGTGGACGCGGTCACGAAGTACCTCACACAGAATGGTACTGTCCTGCCGAAAGAAGTGGTCGCAACCGTCGAGCAGATTGCGCGGTCCGGCGGGACTCCCCTGGTGGTGGCAGAGAATTTTCGTGCCCTCGGAGTGATTTACCTGAAAGACATTGTGAAAGGCGGCATGCACGAACGCTTCGACCAGCTTCGCGCCATGGGAATCAAGACGGTCATGATCACTGGAGACAATCCTTTAACCGCTGCGGCGATTGCGCGCGAAGCGGGCGTTGACGATTTTCTGGCCGAGGCGACGCCAAAAGACAAAATGGATCTCATTCGCCGCGAGCAGGGCCAGGGAAAGCTGGTCGCGATGACCGGCGATGGCACCAATGATGCTCCTGCACTAGCCCAGGCAGACGTGGGCGTCGCCATGAATACCGGAACGCAAGCCGCAAAGGAAGCCGGGAATATGGTGGACCTGGATTCCAATCCCACCAAGCTCATCGAGATCGTCGAAATCGGCAAACAACTGCTGATGACGCGCGGCGCCCTGACTACCTTTTCTATCGCCAACGATGTAGCTAAATACTTTGCCATCATTCCAGCGATGTTTGCGGGAACATTCCCAGTTCTGAATGCGCTGAACATCATGCATCTGCGGACTCCGCAGTCGGCCGTACTCTCGGCAGTAATCTTCAACGCCCTGATCATCGTTGCGCTGATTCCGTTAGCATTGCGCGGCGTCAAATATACCCCGATGAGCGCGGAGGCGCTCTTGCGCTGGAATCTGCTGATTTATGGCGTGGGAGGCCTGATCGCGCCATTCGTAGGAATCAAGCTGATTGACATGTTCATCGTCAGAATTGGCTTGGCATAGCGAGAACTCGTATGAAGAAACATCTGATCACATCCCTTCTTATGGTGATTTGGACGACTGTCCTGCTCGGCTTGGTTTATCCGCTCGTGGTAACCGGAGTTGCGCAAGTTCTCTTCAAGGACAAAGCGAATGGGCAACTCATCACTCGCGATGGCGCGATCATCGGCTCACGGATCATCGGTCAGCCGTTTTCGGGTCCGGGTTATTTTCATTCCAGACCCTCCGCTGCGGGCAATGCGGGCTACGACGCAGCGAACTCACAAGGGTCCAACTTCGGGCCCACCAATCAGAAGCTGATCGACCGAGTACAAAGAGATCTCGCCCGCCTGAACACGGAGAACCCAGGAGCGCCAGTTCCGGCGGATCTCGTCACCGCATCGGCGTCCGGGCTCGATCCCGACATCTCACCTGCGGGCGCTGAGTTCCAGATCCCGCGCGTTGCCAGAGAGCGCAGCTGGGCCGAAGAAAAAGTTCGCCGCCTGGTTCAGGCGCACATCAGGCCTCGCCAATTTGCAGTTCTGGGCGAGCCTCGGGTGAATGTACTGGAGTTGAATCTGGCGCTGGATGGCAAATGAGA
Source organism: Acidobacteriota bacterium (assembly GCA_003225465.1). Taxonomy (GTDB): domain Bacteria; phylum Acidobacteriota; class Terriglobia; order Terriglobales; family Acidobacteriaceae; genus Gp1-AA133. The sequence continues at coordinate 6,169 of QIAH01000248.1, forward strand.
AGGTCCTGGGCTGCTTGAACCGATGCGCTAGGATTACCTGGCAAGTTGTTAAGAATAAGTTAATTGTTGGCTTTCAATAATGCACGATCGAACCGCGTCGAATCGAATCCGTTTCGCGTACGTCCAACCGTCAAGCATCCTGAGGCTACTAAGGTCTACAATTTCAAATCTGGCTGCCCGCAGCCCCCATCCTTTCGCATCGCAAGGAGCTTTCCTATGGCCAAGAAGGACCCAGTTTCAGCCAATCGCGGCAAAGTGAGCGCACAACCGCGCCTGCATCAGAGGGCGCCCGAGATTCAGAAGTACGGCACAGTCGAGAACCTGCTTCCTCTCGATCTCGAAGAGCCGGTGCGCCTCGAGAGTACCGAGCAACTCAACCAGCTACTCGCCGACACCATCACTCTCCGGGATCTCTACAAAAAATCTCATTGGCAGGTCGCTGGACCTACCTTCTATCAACTTCATTTGCTCTACGACAAACACCACGAAGAGCAGGACGAAATCGTCGACAAGATCGCCGAGCGTATCCAACTGCTCGGGGGCATCAGTCTGGCGATGGCAGCCGATATCGCTGAGACTACCCAGATCGAACGCCCCCCGCGTGGTCGTGAAGAAGTTCCAGTCCAGATTTCACGCCTGCTTGACGCGCATCAGATCATCATTGGCCATTGCCGCAAGCTCGCCAAGCGCGCTCAAACTATCGGAGACGAGGGCACCAACGACCTGGTCGTTAGTGATGTCCTGCGCACCAACGAACTGCAGCAATGGTTTTTGAACGAGCACCTCGTGAACGTGCCTTTGGTGATTGCGGAGGATCGGGGAGAGGCGGCCTGATTCGGCATGGTCCGGTTCCACACTGGTCAGTACAAATGCGACAGGCCCGTTTACGAAGCGGGCCTGTTTCGCGTTTTTGTCATTCCGACGCCGAGCGCGGCGGAGGAATCTGACATCATGGCGCGCGAGGGACATCACATCTGCGTCATCGCAAGCCTCACCGTGGTGCTGTACCTGGGCACCAACGGGCTATCCCTTCACTCTCGGCTTATCGTGTTCGTAGTATTCGAATGCAGACATCGGTTTGGCTCCGCCTTTTTTCCAGATTCGCGTATCGGGCGGCATTTTGCCGAGCACTTTCGCCATTTCTCGTACATGCGAAGCCACCGAGCCACAGCACGATCCAATGTAGTTGATCCCGATGTCGCGCGCCTGCGCCGCGTACGCGCCCATCTCTTTGCGAGTTAATTGCAGCGGGTCGAGTGCATAGGGAAACTCAGGCAAGCTCGTAAAATCCGGCTTGTCCTTCGGAGTTCTAAATCCTCCCGGCTGGCAAGCGAGATAACCCGACACGGCG
>QIAH01000249.1 GCA_003225465.1 Acidobacteriota bacterium
ACGTAATACGAGGCGACCACGATCAGCACAGTAGGGTAAAACGCACGCTCCTGGTCGAGGCCGATAATGATGGCCAAGCCAGCCACAGCCAAAGACAGGAACAAGCCAATCAGATATTCCATTTGCTGCCTCACCGCTGCTTGCGGTTAAGATACAGTGGAGCCTGCTCAGAACCCACCCAATCCCGTGATCCCCTTACCTTCCATGCACTGATAGGCCTTTCCCGCCGCGAGCCCTTTGTATTCTTCGCTGCGTCCGTTAGGCCACTGAATCACCACGCGGTCGATCTGATCGCGCTTGCCCAGTCCGAACGTCACCGGCAACTCCGACTGCGAAAGATAACTCGATCCGCTCTTCACCATGCGCGACTGATGTACCCCTCCGCACTCGATGCGCACTTCCGCTCCAATCGCGTCCCGGCTCGATTTCGTTCCCACCAGGTGAAAACGGATGCTGCGATTGCCCGCGCCCTGATCATTGCGATAAAGATACCCGGGACCATTGTTGGTGGTGATCAGGAGATCGACATCTCCATCCCGGTCGAAATCTGCGCAGGCCACGCCGCGCCCCACCTTCGACTGCGCAAACTCCCCGCCCGCTTCACTGGCCGCATCGCGAAACATTCCCTTCCCGTCATTGAGAAACAGCTGAGGCGGCTGCGCGTAGCCAACGTTCCCGCGAATATTGCGAACCGTCTCATCGATGTGCCCATTCGCCACCACCAGGTCTAAATATCCATCGAGGTTCACATCGCAGAAAGCGCACCCGAATCCGAGACTGTTCTTCGAAGGCAACCCCACGCCCGACTGCGTGGACACATCTTCGTACACGCCCTTCTTCATCTCGCGATAAAGCCCGATCATCTCGTTATCGAAATTCGTGATCGCAATCCCCGCCGTGCCGGAATTCGTGAAGTCCCCGGTATCCACGCCCATGCCCGCGCGCGCCTTGCCTTCGCTGCTGAGCGCGATGCCCGCCTCCATCCCGGTATCCCGAAAGGTGCCATTCTGCAGATTGCGATACAGCTTGTTCGGCTGCGTGTCGTTCGCCACCAGCAGGTCGGGCCAGCCGTCGTGGTCGTAATCGAGCATCGCCACTCCGAGCGCCTTCGAACTGCTGTCGAAAATTCCGCTGTGCGCCGTGACGTCTTCAAACGTGCCATCCCCGCGATTGTGGAAGAGCCACGAAGTCTCGCCCCGATACGCTTCTGGCGTGCAGTACGACTTATGCTTCCCGTCCAGGCTGCAGAACACGTCATGGTCCGGCGACCACTTCACGTAGTTGCACACGAACAAATCGAGCAGCCCGTCGCGGTCATAGTCGAACCACAGCGCCGACGTGCTGAGCGCCTGCCGCCCACCCAGCCCACTCTTCTTCGTTACATCGGCGAACGTGCCCCTCCCAGTATTCCGAAATAGCCGGTTCTGCCCCACGCACGTGATCAGAATGTCCGGAAAGCCGTCATTGTTGTAATCGCCCACCGCCACGCCCATGCCGTACATCTCAATATCCAGCCCGGCCGCGCGCGTTACATCCGTGAACGTGCCATTGCGATTGTTCCTGTAGAGCCGCAGCGTACTGCGCTGGCGTTCGTGCCCGGGCCAATCCATGCCGTTGATCAGGAGAATGTCCTGCCAGCCGTCCGCGTCATAATCCAGAAACGCGCAGCCCGACCCTAAAGTCTCCGGAAGGAGCTTTCCTCCATACGCGCCGCTGTTGTGATGAAACTGCAGTCCGGCTGCCGACGTGACATCGGTGAGGGTGAATCCAAGGTTAGAAGAAGGCAAGAATGGAAGGGCCCACGCATTCTTAGCGTGCCCCGCCGCCCATGCGACTCCTGCCATGCCCCGCAGGAAGGACCGTCGGTTCAAGGGATATTCACCAGCCCGTTGCGGATGGCGTACACCACCAGTTCCGCGGCTTTGTGAATGCCCAGCGCGTCCATGATGTTGGCGCGATGCACCGCCACCGTATTGACGCTGAGGCCAAGCTGATCCGCAATTTCTTTGTTCGATTTTCCGTCCACGATCAACTGTAGAATTTCGAGCTCCCGCGCCGTGAGTCCGCCGTTGCGCTCGCCTTTCAAAGCGGACCGCTTTGCCACCTGGGGATCCAGAACCGTCTCGCCCTCCGCGACTTTTCGGATCGCAGCCGGCAACTCGAGATCCACCGCATTCTTCAGAACGTAGCCGCGCGCGCCCGCTTCAAGCGCCTGCCGCACCAGCGGATGCGTCTCAAGAATCTTTCGTGTCGCCGCCAGGCCGCTCGTCCCCGGCAGCGCGCAGTCCATCACGACAACTGTGGGTTTAAGTTGCTTGGTGAGCCGGACCGCCTCCGCCCCATCACCAGCCTCTCCCACCACAGTGATGTCCGCTTCGTCTTCCAGAATTCGGCGGAAGCCGCGCCGCACCAAAGCGTGGTCGTCGACCAGCAAAACTGAAATTTTATTCGGCATGCAACTCCGCTTTCTCGCGCGGTACCCGCAGTCGAACTAGTGTTCCTCCCGCCGGAGGCTGGCGGAATTCCAGGCTGCCGCCCAGCAACTCGGCGCGTTCCCGCATCGCGACCAGCCCGATCCCGGCCTTGGGCGTATTCGCGCCAAAGCCTTTCCCGTGATCTTCCACTTCCAATTCGAGGTCTTTCCCCGTGAAGCGCAGCCGCACCCAGGCCGCACGCGCCCCCGAATGCCGCGCCACATTGTTCAGCGCTTCCTGCAGCACCCGGTACACATGAATGCTCGCGCTCCCATTCAGCGGAAACGATACGCCGGATTTTTCGTAGGATATGTCAGTTCCCGTCTGCTTTTCCACCGTAGCAAGATACCAGTCAACCGTCGTCTCCAGTCCAGCTTCGTCCAGCATGACAGGATGCAGCGCCTGCGACAGGCTGCGCACGTTGTCCAGGGTCGTCTGCGTGATATCCCGGACCTCTTTCAGTTCCAGTCGCAGCGGCGAGCCTTCGGGCGTGTGCTTCTCGGCGCGTCCCAGCATGGCTCCGACCGCGGTCAGAATCTGGCCAAATTCATCATGCAGTTCCCGCGAGATATGGCGCAGCGTCGACTCCTGCGTGGCAATCAGCTTTTGCGCCAGATCGCTGCGCTGTTCCGACAACACAGCAAGTTGCGCGAACAGCTGCCGGTTCGTATAGATCACATACAGGCTGGTGAGCAGGATCGCCAGCAACGTCGCGCCCAGAAACACATACACCTGCCGCTGCACGCGATCATAAATCTGGCGGATTTGCAGGTTGGCCTGTTCCTCGCTCTCGTTGTTCTCCACCAGAAGCCGCGCCACCGCAGAGCTCAACGCCGCCTGCCGCGCCTGCAGCGTGAGCCGGATTTGCGCGCGCGCTTCGTCCGCCTTCCCATCTCGCGCTAACGCGAACGTCCGATCGACCGCGTCCCAGAATTGTCCGAGCGAGCTGGCCAGGTATTGTCGCTGCTCCGGTGTTCGGTGAGTCGCCGCCAGGTCCTCTTCCACTTTGAGCGCATTGTCCAGGTCCGAGCGAATGCGTTCAAACTGCGCTGTCCATGCGGTCAGCGGATAGGGCTCGGTATTGTCGAGCATGTCCCGCATTCCCAACCCCAGCGAGTTGAGATCATTCTGAATCCGCAGCAACTGGAGAGAGTCGCGACGATTGCGATCAAGAAGATTGTTCTGCAACGCCCGCAAACCGGAAATCTGCTGGGTCGTATACCACGAATACGCCACTACGGCCGCGAGCGTAATGATCAGTCCGAGAAAAAGCCCCGCCGTTGGCGACCGCACTGTCGAGCGCTGCACGCCCCGAGATTATAACGTTTCCATGGAGCGGCGGGCTGTTCGCGTAGGGGCAGACGCCTCGTCTGCCCAGCCGAGCGAAGCTCGGCTTCAGGAATTTTCGCCAACTAGCGGTGTCGGCATTGGACCGAAAACATGAATTATGAGTGGTTGCCAATCTAAGAGCCGATTATCTCGCAGCAACCTGTCGCCGGGTTGGCGCCCGGCCGCCCAGACGAGGGCGTCTGGGTCTACGCGTGCATCGCGAAACGGTTGTGAGATTTGCGTCAGCGTCGCGCTATTGCCGAACCATCTCGCGCTGACTTCTCTGCGGCACTTGCGGCCGCCGCTCATCGATCGCCTGAATCGGGCATTCCACGGCCCACAAATCGCGACTTTAACATGGTCCCGCCCCAGGTCGATCCCACGATGGATACCGAAACCGGACGCGGGCAGAACTTCGGATGTCCCCATAGCAGCGCCCGATTGTCCCCCAGAAAAACCGCCGCATAACAATGATGTTGTGTCTGGATCAGCAGGACCGTGCGCGGTTGCAGATCGCTCAGAAACACCCCGCCCTCAATCTCGGATTGCACAATATTGTGGTTGATTTGGTCGCACAGATTCGCATGGGGCCGGAACATCTCGACTTGCAGGTCTCGACTCACGAGGGCTTACCAACCATTAGACGTTCGCATTATTCACCCGGAAGCGCCGGAAGGGAAGTATTTTCCGAGAACGGACGCCCTCGTAGGGTCTTATACCTCCGGGGGACTACGGCCCTAAGGCGCTCGAAATACTAGCTTCTCCCTAGCTCTCCCGCATCACGGTCGAGCCGGCCAAAATCCCAGCCGCCATTTCGAGTTCGTGCAAATCCTCACGGCTGAAGTCTGCTCCCGCAAACGTGGCTTCGGAACCCTTGCGCGAAATCTGGATTACTCCCAGCACGCGATGATTCTCGTCCACCACCGGTGCCGACATCAATTTTTGGATCGGCAGAGGCTCGCTCGTATCCACGCCTTCCGACGTCCCCAGCTTCACGGTTTCAAAAATACTGGCGTGTTTCACGCGCGCAAAGTTGTTGAAGATTTCCGACTTCTTGCTGATCGCCGTATGCGCTGCAATCGAGGAACTTGAAATCGGAATCGATCCTGCCGTCCGCAACTCGTCCGGATAGACGAACTGCAGCAACCCGCGATCCAGCCGTAACAACGCAACTTCTGTCTGTTGCACCTGAAACATCTTGGCGAGCACGCCGCATACCTGCCGGGCTGTGACATCCTGGTCCAGAAGATGCTCGAGTGGCGACAAATCGGGTACAAATCCCGCATTCTTCGTGGTATTCGAGATTTGGGAGTTTCGGCTCATATCCATCTTGCCTCGTACCGCCTCCAACGACTGAAGTTCTCCGCAGCTTAAGCACCAGACGGAACACCCTGAAGTCACTTGCCGTCGCAGCGCATAAGTACAATCTTTTCATCCACAAACCGCACCGAAGCACGCCCAGAAACTCAGGATTTCCACGCTCGGCTCGCCTTTCTGCGTCCCAATACTGACAGTTTCTGTCATCGCGCTCGCCCGAGCGTCGCGCACTGCCGATTCGTCTGTGGATGGTGTCCGCTTTACAGTCTGCCTATCTCCCGCCCGAAAATCTCTGGCACGGACGTGGGATTACTTGCGTAATTGGCGTTCTGTTCGCTTTCTCCGAAGCTCCGCCCCCTCTTCACCACCGAGTCACAGAGGCACAGAGAAGACTTTTTGGATTTCTCTGTGCCTCTGTGTCTCGGTGGTGAAGAAGGTCTTACCCGGGTCCGCGGGATCCGTAACCTTTAACGGCGCGAGACATCCAATCGCCATACACGCGTTTCTTCTGCTGGGGGAACGAGCATGCATCGATTGACTCTCATTGTTTTCACGACCGCGGCCGCGTTTCTCGCCGCGTTTCTTTTCGCCGAAAATTCTGCTCCCAGATCGGTGGCGAACGCCAACTCGCTCACTCCGGTCGTGGTCGAACTGTTCACCTCGGAAGGCTGTTCCAGCTGTCCCCCCGCCGACTTGCTACTCCAGAAGCTCGACAAGCAGCCCATCCCCGATGCTCAGCTCATCGTGCTCAGCGAGCACGTGGACTACTGGAACCACATCGGCTGGACCGATCCCTTTTCTTCCGCTGCCTACAGCGAGCGCCAGAACACTTACGGAAATCGCTTGCGCCTCGAGAGTGTCTACACCCCCCAGATGGTCGTCGATGGTTCCGACGAGTTTGTCGGAAACGATTCGCACGAAGCCACCAAGGCCTTCGAGAAGGCCGCCGCCAGAACGAAGATTCCGGTGCGAATTTCGGGCGCAACTTTAGAGGGCAACGTCGTGAAGGCCCACCTCGAGACCGGCCCCCTTCCCGCGCAGTCCAAGAAGGCCGACCTGGTGTTCGTGGTTGCGCTGAACCACGCCGAGTCGCAGGTCGCTCGCGGAGAAAACTCGGGACGGCACCTCACCCATGTCGCCGTGGTCCGTGCTCTCGTCAATGCTGGTTCGATCAGTAAAGGGCAGTCATCCTCCCAGGATGTTTCCGCGAAGATCGAGAGCGGAGTGGATCCGTCGCAATTGCGAGTGATCGCATTTCTGCAAGAGTCAGGGCAGGGAAGAATTCTGGGAGCCAGTGTCGCCCAGCTTTCCAAACATGAATGAAGCCCCGGTGAGCACCACAGAGCCACAGAGTCACAGAGGCGTTGGTGCCCCAGGTTCGCGTCCGTTCTTTGGACGCTAACCTGGGGATCCTCACATGAGTTAGCGCCGTCCGCAGCTTCTTTGTGCTTGCATTTTCATCCCCGACCGCGAGCGGACGCACTCATGCCGAACTGCGTGGTGAAACGACGGGGAGACTCTTTCGCCCTGCATTCCTGATGGGACTGCGATAACGAATCCTGTCCCCCGCTCTGCTACATTGGACGGGCATGAAGCCCATTCGCAGCTTCGCCAGCGACAACAACGCCGGCGTTCATCCCGAAATTCTCAAAGCCATCGCACTTGTCAACGAAGGCCACGTGGTCGGCTACGGCGCTGACCCCTACACCGCCCTCATGGTCAACACGTTTCGCGAACACTTTGGCGCGGACGCCGAGATCTTTCCCGTCTTCAACGGCACAGGAGCGAACGTCCTCAGCCTGCAAGCTCTGACCAAGTCGTATCATGCGGTACTCTGCGCCGCTTCGGCGCACGTCTACACCGACGAGTGTGGCGCGCCCGAAAAGTTCACCGGCTGCAAGCTGATTCCCATCCCAACTCCCGATGGCAAGCTCAACGTCGAAATGGTTCGCCACGCTTACCACGGCATCGGCGATGAACATCACGTGCAGCCGAAGGTTATTTCCATCACCCAAGCCACGGAAATGGGCACCATCTACCAGCCGGGCGAGATTCGCGCGCTCGCCAACTTCGCACATGAGCGCGACCTGTACCTGCATCTCGACGGCGCCCGCATCGCCAACGCCGCCGCCGCGCTCGGCCAAACCCTGCGCCAAGCCACCCGCGATCTCGGCGTTGATGTACTTTCCTTTGGCGGCACCAAGAACGGCATCCTGGGCGGCGAAGCTGTCGTGTTCTTTCGCCCGGAACTGGCCCAGGATTTCCTCTTCCTCCGCAAACAGTCCATGCAACTGGCGTCGAAGATGCGCTTCATCTCCGCGCAACTGGCCGCCCTCCTCACCAACGATTTGTGGCTCGTCAACGCCCAGCACTCCAACCGCATGGCGAAGTTGCTGGAACACGAATTGCGCCAGATCCCGCAGGTCAAGATCCATTACCACGTGGAAGCCAACGGAGTCTTCGCCCAGATCCCGCGCCCCGCCATCCCAATAATCCAGGATCGTTACTTCTTCTACGTCTGGCACGAAGACGAGTCGGTGGTCCGCTGGATGTGCTCCTTCGACACGACCGAAGAAGATGTGCGGGAATTCGCAAAATTTGTAGCTCGGGTCATCGGCGAGTCAGGTAGTGCAGATTAATGCCCGCCGCGCATGTGGAGCGACGGGCCTCCTCGCCCGTCCATCCGCACCCTCAATATAAGAGGAGAGGCGGGAAAGTGTCTTGCATTTTGTCCAAGCTTTTGGCTAAAGTGACCGCACTCGCTAACAATTCACAGCAGTCGAGACTCGTTCCCTGGAGTGTTCATGAGTAACAGGTTGTCCGCCCTGTTGGGCTTGTTTTTCGCCGCTTTTCTTCTTTCCATCATGTCGGCGTGCGGCCATGACCAGCAATTGGAATCGATCACCGTTATCCCGGCGGTCGAAACGTTCGGATCCACCACCACCCCGGTCGATCTAGACGCGGCGGCGCAAGTGCAGTTGAGGGCTCTTGGTTCCTATATCCACCCGCCCGTCACCAAAGACATCACGAACCAAGTCACTTGGACCTCAAACACACCGGATATGGTCACCGTAACCTCCACCGGGCTGATCATGCCCACCGGCCTCGCCTGTGGGGGCACGATTATTTCCGCGACCGTCGTTACCAATCACAGCGACGGAGCCATCTCGTCTACCGGAGCGCTGGTCACGGGGAGTATGACCGCCAATGTGGTCTGTTTCACTGGACAGTGATCCTCATAAATCTCCCAGCAGTTTTCCCAGCGTCCGCTTGTGTTTCTCTTTCTTCCGCTTCGTGCGGTCGGGCACGACCTGCGTAGGAGGAGGCGTGCCAATCCGTTCCCGGGCCATCTCCTTCACCGCCGTCACTGCCCGGAAGCGCTTGCTTTTCTTCTTCTTCACCATGGCACCCGAGTGTAGCGCGACACCGTCGGCGGCACCCCTCCAACCGCAACTTTGTGTAATAATTTCAAAGTCGTCAGCCCACCAGTCTAGCTGACGGCTGGCGACTGAAGACTGACGACTGTTCCTATGGAAGAACGCGAATTTTTCGACGAGCGATCCGACAAGAAGCCCGCCAATCTCAACTGTCCACACTGCCACCAGTCGGCCGAATACGAGATCAACTGGCTGGTCCGCACCAAAAAGCGGAGCCTTCCGCCCCGCGCCGACGATCGCGACCGCGCCCGTTTCGCGAAGGCCCGGTCCTACATGGTCCGCAAAGACGATGTGCTGATGTGCAAGAACCTGCGCTGTCGCAAGCGTTTCGAGATCACCAGCGTCCAGTCCGTCGTCTCCCTGGATTGACGCTCTCGAATCACTCCCACATTGAACCGCAAGAAAGCCGGTGCCCACCCTCACCTCGCGTTTTTTGCGAGGTTAGGGTGGGATAAGAAAGCCGATCGCTCGTTGTCCTCTCCCAACCGCGTCCGAATTATTTATAATGACCAGTTTGCCCTACATACCCGGAGCCTTCTGAGCGACGAAGGTCCGTTTCCGAACAGCCGCCTTGCATCGGCGGCAGGAGTCATTCGTGAAAATCCTGGTTTGCATGAAGCAGGTTCCTCAGAAAGACGCGCCCCTCAAGCTAAACGAATCAGGGACCTGGATCCGCGAAGATCTTTCCTACGAGGTCAATGAACCCGACGCCTACGCTCTCGAAGAGGCCCTGCGCCAGAAAGAAAAGCATTCCGGCGAAGTGGTCGTGATCACCTCCGGCCCGGCTCGCGCCAGTCAGGTCTTGCGGGAAGCGTTGGCCAAAGGCGCCGACCGCGCCATCCATCTGGAGGACAATGCCTTTGTCGGCCTCGATGCCTTCAACACGGCCCGCGCCTTCTCCGACGCTATCAAGGACGAGAAATTCGACCTCATCTTTACCGGCCTGCAATCCGACGACTATGGCTACGCCCAAACCGGCGTAATCCTCGCCGAATTACTGGGCTGGCCGCACGCCACCATCATTATGCAGATCGAAAAACAGGATGGCGGCATCCGCGTAAAGCGCGAACTCGAGGCCGGCTACTTCCAGTATGTCGACATGCCGCTGCCGGCCGTGCTGACCATCCAGTCCGGCATCAACAAGTTGCGCTATGCCACCCTCATCGGGATCAAGCAGGCCAAGAACAAGCCCATGCGCAAGGTGACCATGGCCGAAATCCAGTCGGCCCTGGGCGAAAATCTGCAGAAGATCGAGCGCCTGTACATCCCGCAGAAGACCAAGAAAACAGAAATGATCGAAGGCTCGCCCGCGGAAATAGCCAAGAAGCTTACGGAAAAGCTCCGCAACGAAGTACGTGTGCTGTAGATGTCGGCTGCAATTTTGCTTCACGGAATGTGCGGCAAGTCACAGCGGGAATGGAAGTGTCGAGCCATACTGCCCACCAGGACGCAGTCGTCCTCTGGAGGTTTGTATGGCCAGTGCAATCGAAAATCGGGAGCAGTCAAAGAAGGAGACAGGCGCGAGCCTGATGTTCATCGGCCTCGCGATCTGGGTAGCCGACGCTCTCGTATTATTTTTTCTGCCCGCGAGCGTGAAGATGGGCGGTCGCTTCACCTGGTTGATTGCGATCACAGTCCTCGCGCTCATGGGTTTCACGTTGCTGGTAGTCGGTTACATGATGCGGGGCAAAGCAGAGGAATAGAGCCCTTTTGTCATTCCGACGCCGAGCGCGGCGGAGGAATCTGCGACAC
>QIAH01000389.1 GCA_003225465.1 Acidobacteriota bacterium
GAGAAATTCAGCGAGATGGGCTTGGAGGTCAGCCCGAGGAGCGAGATGCGCCCGCCGCGGCGCACGATATCAAATGCCGTTCGGATGGCGCTGGGGTGGCCGGCCATCTCGAGGACGACATCCACGCCAAGTCCGCCTGTTCGCTCCAGGATAAGACCGGTCACGTCTTCTTTCGAAGGATCGAGCGTGAGGTCCGCCTTCATTTGCTTAGCGACGTTGCGGCGATGCTCGTTGACCTCGATGGCATATACCTGCGCGGCACCGACCGCGCGCGCGACCGCGATCGCGAACAGTCCAATGGGCCCGCAGCCGGTGATAGCGACGGTCTTCGCGGCAATTTCCCCGGCCAATACGGTGTGCACGGCGTTGCCGAGTGGATCCAGGATCGAGGCGTACTCGTGCGGAATGGCTGGATCGAGTTTCCAGATGTTCGACTCGGGAATGACTACGTATTCAGCGAATGCGCCATCGGCATCCACGCCGATGATTTTCACGTTCTGACAGATGTGGGCCTCGCCCGTGCGGCATTGCAGGCACTTGCCACAGGCCACGTGCATTTCGGCGGAGACGAAGTCGCCTGCCTTGACGCTCGTGACTTCGTCGCCGTAAGCAACCACTTCGCCACAGAACTCGTGCCCGGGAATGAGCGGCGGATGGATGCGGCTCTGTGCCCAGCGGTCCCACTCGTAGATGTGCAGGTCGGTGCCGCAGATGGAGGCGACTTTGACTTTCACCAGGACGTCGGTGCGACCGTAGCCCGGAACCTTGACTTCCCGAACATCCGCACCGGGTGCGGCCTCCGGTTTCACCACCGCCAGCATGGTATTGGGCATCAACTTCCTTAAGAGAACGAATTAGGCGCGAAAACTCTTTATTCTAGCATCGGGCGAGGCAGCTTAGGACTTGTGGGCCGGCTCTTTGCTGACCGCTTTCCCACTTCGGCGTTTCTCTTCGATCATCTTGCGATTGTATTCCTCGGACTTTCCGCGAGGCACACTGAGGGTCCGCCAGTTGTGGGTGCCGAGATGCTTCGAAAGGAACACGATCTGACCAATATGAGATGCGTAGTGGGCGAGTGCGCGATTGAGTGCCTGCACCACGGTATGTGGTTCGTGCCGAATGTAGACGGTACGCATGAGGTCTTCTGGCTTCAGCGAGTCGAGGGTGCGGAAGACGCACGCCCAGCCCTCCTCCCAGCAGCGGAGAAGTTCGTCGCGCGGAGGCTCGCCGTTGAGTTCGAACTCCTGGTCGCGGTGGCGGTCGGGCTTTTCGCCGTCGCTGGTAAGGAAATCTGTAAAGCGCGACCGCATGTTGCCGGAGATATGTTTGATCAGGATTGCAATGGAATTCGACTCGGGATCGACCGTGATCAGGAGTTGCTCGTCGGTCACCTGCGCGATGGCGCCTTCGGCCATGCGTTTATATCCGCGAAGCTGGCGACGAACTTCTTCAAGAAAGTGCGAACCGAGACCGTCCATGGCAGCCTTCATGATACCGTGGCACTCGCCAAGACGATATGCTGGAAACCCGTTGCGAAAATTGGCTCCAACACCCTATGGACTTCGCCGGTTTTTTGTGGACCGCGTTGAACGGCATCCACCGATCGAACCCGCGGAGGGCACAGCTCGAGACCTATCAGGGCCTTACGTAGGGGCAGACGCCTCGTCTGCCCGGCCGCGGTGCATCTCCGCGGCCTCTTTCGGCTCCAGCCGAGCCGTAAAGCATCCGAAATTGAACGGCTTTAGCGCGATCGCTGCGCCTGAAAGAAGGGCTAAGTCCTTCCCGGAATCTCTGCGTTCTCTGCGGACGTTCTCCGCGTTCTCCGCGATTTAAGATTCTCCACGAAATACTGCCCAATCTTTTGCGCAACTCCTTCAGCGGATACTTCTTCGCACCCAAACCTACCCCGAGCCCCACCCTCCGCCGCCGGGGCTTTCAATTCGGATGGCTTCCCCTTTACGTAGGCGGACGTTGAACTTTCCGGGCAGCTTTTCGTGGGATCCATCTGCTCGCAAAATCGTGGCTTTTCCGGCTGCGCCCTCGGCACCACCGTGCAATCCCCATGGACCTCGAACGCGACGATCCGCGAGCAGAGTGACTTCAGCATCGGTCAGTACTTCGATTTCGCGTACGATCCCGTCACCTCCACGATACCTTCCTGCCCCGCCACTTCCTGACCGCAGCGCATAGCGCCGCACGCGCAGCGGGTATGCGTATTCGAGCGCCTCAGCAGGGGTGTTCAGCGAGTTGGTCATGTGGGTGTGCACGCCCGAGACCCCATCCTTTGTCGGGCGCGCTCCCATGCCACCGGCTATCGTTTCGTAATACGCAAAGGCCTCGCCTGTGCGCGGATCGATGCCGCCGATGGTTAGATTGTTCATGGTACCGGCGGCGGCCGCTGGAATTCGGTCAGGAATGGCCTGCGCCAGCGCGCGCATGAGGACATCAACGATTCGCTGCGAGGTCTCCACATTTCCTCCGGCTACGGCGGCCGGAGGACGGGCGTTCACGATCGTACCTTCGGGTGCGACCACTTCGATAGGACGCATTAGCCCTGCGGTTGCCGGAACGTCTTCCTGGAGCAAGCAACGGAAAACGTAAAAGCAGGCGGAATACGTGATCGCCTTGACCGCATTCACGCTGCCTTCCACCTGCCGATCGCTGCCTGAGAAATCCACGGTCACCAGGCGCTTCGCAAATACTCCTCCCGCCCCGCGAGCCGGGCCAGGACGTGAGCTCTTTCTGCGATTGGCATGCATCGTGATTGAGACCGCGATCTTGACTGGCGTCTCGCTCACCCCATCGTTGTCGAGGAAGTCCTCCGCTTGGTAGACGCCGGGCGGCACCTGCGCGAGGAAGGCGCGCATCATCTCTTCGGAATAGGCGAGCAGGTCGGTGGCCGCGCGCTGTGCGCGGGGAAAGCCGTAGCGGGCGCAGATTTCGCCAAGCCGCGTGACACCCGTGTGGCAGGCGGCGATCTGTGCTCCCAGGTCGCCTTCGCGCTCTCCGGGAGTCCGGACATTGGTCAGCAGTAAGGCCAGGACATCGCGATCGATGGTTCCGCCGCGCATTACCTTCACGGGAGGAATGCGGAAGCCTTCCTGATAAATCTCGCGGCAGAGCCCCATCGATCCCGGATAGGTACCGCCAACGTCGGCGTGGTGAGCGCGCGAAGCGACGTAAAAATCTGGCGCGATCCTTCGCCTCCGATCGGCCTGAGAGCCACCGTTGCCCACGAACACAGGCGCGACCAGCGTGATGTCGGGGAGATGAGTGCCGCCAGCGAAAGGATCATTCAACATCACCATGTCGCCGGGTGTGAGTTCGCATTTCTCGATCGCGGCGCGGACCGACATGGGCATCGAACCGAGATGGACCGGCATGTGGTCGCCCATCGCGATCACTTCCCCTTGCGAGTCGAACACGGCGCAAGAATAGTCGCGGCGCTCTTTGATGTTGGGAGAAAACGCGGTGCGGCGGAGAGCGGCGCCCATCTCCTCGGCAATGGAGTGGTAGAGATTCTTGAAAATTTCGAGTTCAATGGGATCGCGAAGCATGTGGTCGCTCGTGCGCGAGCCAGTCTACTAGAGGTGGAGCGACGGTGCGTCTCGCCGGTCCCCTCGGGCGGGGACGTCCGACCCCCAACGAGAAGTGAAGAATTCTGTTGACATGTCTGTAACACTGCCGCAATATCTTGTATTAATTGGTGTGCCCATACCACGAGTTGGGCTAGATTCGGTAAACGGGCGAGGCGCCCCAACCGAAGACACCTTGCAAGGGAAAAAGTTCACGGAGGAAAAACACTTCATGGCAACCAAGAAAAAGGCTGCAAAGAAGAAAAAGAAACACTAACCGTCTGCGAGACGATACATCGCAAGAACCCAAGGATTTTCACAAGAAGCCTTCCCGGAGAAGCACCTCCTGGAAGGCTTTTTGAGTTTAGTCGCCAGTCGTCAGTCGTCAGCAAATTCCGTTGCGTCGGCGTCAATGTTGAATCCATTCATTTGCTCCTGCGCATTTTCTCGGTAATACACCTTCGTGGGGGCTGAAGGCTGGAGACTGGAGACCGCGACATGGCACGAAATGGGGTTGTTCGAGGGCGCGGGTCATGCTAGAAACGCTTGAGACGGGAAATCTGGCCTTCCTGCGATCCTGCGCCACGTCTGACAGGCGGAATGACTCCGAAAAGAAAAAGCAACAGCAAAGCGAGCCGGGCCGGCGAGATCGAGATTCCGGAGAAGCTCTATTTCCGAATCGGCGAGGTTGCCCGACTCTGCCGTCTTCCCGCCTATGTCCTGCGTTTCTGGGAAACGGAATTCCCGCAATTGAAGCCGGTGAAGAGCAGCACGGGCCAGCGCATGTACCGGCGCAGGGATGTCGAGAACGTCGTGCGCATCAAGCAACTGCTCTATGAAGAGGGATACACCATTGCGGGCGCTCGCCAGCACCTGCGCGATGAGGGCAAGGGCGAAAAGAAGCAGGCGGCGCTACCCTTCGCCACAAACTCGCCCGCCAACCTTCGCCAGATCCGGCAGGGTTTGCAGGATATTCTGACCATTCTCACGCCGCGACACTGAAAACAACTGCAAAGAGCATTTCAAGACTAGTCCTTCCGAGCGCAGCGAGGAATCTCGTGCTTTGACCTGCCGTGGCATGCAGCCACCCGTCGCTTCCTCAACGATTCCCATTTCGGGAATTCTTACTGCGATTGTGACCGGTGCGCTTGCATATCACATATCCTTCCCGCAATGTGGACACAGGAGTCCACCATGGTCCAAGTGCTCGTGCATCATCAAGTCGCCGACTACAACAGCTGGCGTTCGGTCTTCGACGCCGCGCTCGACTTTCGCCACGATGGAGGCGAATGCGCCTGCCGCATTTTCCGCAAAGCCGGAAATCCCAACGACCTGACCCTGCTCTTTGACTGGGAAGACATGGAGAAGGCAAAGCGCTACATGGCCTCCGACGAACTGCGCAAGAAGATGCAGCAGGCGGGAGTGGTTGGGGTGCCGGAGATCAATTATCTGACGGAGATGTACACGGTGCGGCGCAGCGCCGCGGACTGATACGGTTCAAGGCTGACGCGGACGCGGTCGCCGATCAGGCGGCAGCGATCAACGCGCCGGTTCGGACGCAGTTCCGGTGTTGACAGCCTCATCAAGGAGAATGCGGCTGGCACGCTGCATCTCCTGGATCAGGGTGCGCTCCTCATGGGTCTCCGTTTCGCTTTCGCCCGACATGACCGAACCGGCCGCAAGCGCGAATCGGAGGGCATCTTTCTGGTCGTCGAAGTAGAGGATCACCTGCCTGGCCGCCATACACACTTCTCCTGACTCGAAAATCGTGGCGCGCTCGAATCCGTACGAACATTCTGACGACCAACGCTCACTCTAGAAAGTGCCGTTCTTGGTACCTGCCCTGTGAGTCAGGTTTCAATGTGGAATTGATTGTTCGCGGGCGCACTTGGCTGCGCGCTGGAGCAGCAGTTCGCGCTCCCGGGCGTTACGGGTCAGCGACGCAGCTCGCTGGAACTCCGCTCCTGCCTCCTCCAGGCGTCCGAGTTTGTTGAGAAGATCGCCGCGCACGCTGGGAAGAAGATGGTAATCCTTGAGTGCGGGTTCTCCCTTTAGCTCGTCGACCAGTTCGAGCCCGGCCGCTGGACCGTACGCCATCCCAACGGCGACGGCACGATTCAGCTCCACAACCGGCGAGGGCGCCAGTCGAGCGAGTTCGTCGTAGAGCGAGACAATGCGTTCCCAATCGGTTTCTTCTGAGGTCCGGGCGCGCGCATGACAGGCCGCGATCGCACCCTGCAGCGTATAAAAACCGCGGCTTGCGCCCAGTTGCTCCGCGCGCTCCAGCGCGGCCAGGCCACGGCGGATCAGCAGTTGGTCCCATTGGGCGCGATTCTGGTCCAGGAGCAGGACGGGCTCTCCCGACGGACCCACGCGCGCTTTCGACCGGGACGCCTGGATCTCCATGAGCGCCACCAGGCCGTGGACCTCGGCTTGACGCGGCATCAACTCGGCCAGGATACGGCCCAGACGGAGCGCGTCTTCACAAAGTGCCGGGCGCATCCAATCATCCCCGGCGGTAGCCGAGTAGCCTTCGTTAAAGACGAGGTAGATGACTTCCAGCACTGAGCTCAAGCGCGCAGTTAGTTCGTGCCCCCGGGGAGTTTCGAACGGAACCTGTTTCTCGGCGAGCGTGCGCTTGGCGCGGACAATGCGTTGAGCGATGGTCGGCTCCGACACCAGGAAGGCGCGGGCGATTTCATCTGTGGTCAGTCCTCCCAGCAAACGTAGCGTAAGCGCGACCCGCGCTTCGGTCGAGAGCACGGGATGGCAGGCGATGAACAGCAGGCGGAGCAGGTCGTCATCGTCGTCGGGCTGAGCTTTCGTCCGGATACTGCCCTTGGCCTCGAGCGTCGCGTCGAGGGCCGCTTCGAGATCCGGAGTGGTCTGCTGGCGGATTTCCAATTCGCGTCCGACTTCCTCGTGCTTGCGATCAAGCAAGGTTCGCCGCCGCAGCAGGTCGATGGCCCGATGCTTGGCCGTCGCCATCAGCCAGGCGCCGGGATTATCGGGCACACCGGACTGCGGCCACTGTTGCAGGGCCGCCACCAGCGCTTCTTGTGCAAGGTCTTCGGCGATCCCGACGTCGCGCACGATGCGGGTAAGGCCGGCGATCAGCTTTGCAGACTCAATCCTCCAGACCGCATCGATGGCGCCATGGGTGTCGGTAGTGTTCACATCATCGATCACATCATCTTTCCATGCGCCAGCGCAAGCTGCGAAAGAGCAACCCACTTCGACTTCGCGCCATCTACTTTTCAAAATCGCGGCGAAACGAGGCAGGGCGTGCAAGAATATCCCATTGGCTACCCAGGATTCGTCAATATGGAAAGAAGCACTGTTCCGAAATGTGGCACTTCAGGAAAGGTTATGGCATCAGAAATGTTCAGCATGCAGCCCATCGGGTACGTGAGAAGCCCGTACCAGAACCGCAGCGCAGTCCCCCGCGGTTTGGGAGCAAAGCACGATGCAGAAGGCGTGCTCGAAATCCTGCCGGAGTTCGAGCGCGGGCTGATGGATATCGAAGGTTTCTCGCACCTGTTCGTGATTTGGGTGTTTGACCGGTCGGAGGGATGCGACCTGATGGCCACGCCCCCCAGCGATAACCGGCAGCACGGAGTATTTGCCACGCGCTCACCGATGCGGCCAAATCCCATCGGGCTCACAGTTGTCGAACTCCTGCGGCGTGACGGTCCGCGGCTGCACGTTCGCGGCATCGATATGCTCGAAGGAACGCCAATTCTCGACCTCAAACCTTACTTGTCTTCGATTGCACCGGCGGCATTGCGGCGAGGTTGGCTGGCCGAGGCGGAAGCGCGCAGCGGGAAGTAGGAATCATCACACGCGCAGGATCATGACCTCCGTCGCCTTGATCAGCGCCGCTGCCGCCTGTCCCGGCTTCAGGTTCATCTCCCGCGCCGACCTTGCCGTGATGATGGACGTGATGACCTGGTTCCCAATCGATAAGCGGACTTCCGCCATCAGGCCGCTGATGCGCACTTCTTCGATGCGGCCCACCAGCTGATTGCGTCCGCTGACGTGTCGGATGACATCCTGCCGTTCGGCTGCATTGTGTCCTCGCGTGCGATACAGCAAACGATCCACTTCCTTCCGCGGAATGCGGTGATGCCCGCCCGGCGTGCGTACGCTCCGTAGCTTGCCCGCATAGATCCACTGCTTGATCGTGGGAAAACTGACGCGCAGCTCCAGCGCTGCCTCGCGGGGGCTCAGCATCTCCTCCGCCTTTTGAGCTGCTTTGTGCTTCCTCATGCCAGCGAATCCTAATCTCGAAGCGGCCACCGGGTCAAAAGTCCGTATCTTTGTGGCTCAGATTTCTATGCTCGGACCGCTGCTTCTTCCACCGCACATTTCTCCGCGCTCTCCGCGTTTTAAGATGTCCTGCTATATCGCATTGAATCATATTGTATGATGACAACCAATCATCTATTCAATACGATTTTAGTTTCGACACATACAAGGGGAGAGTTCGTGAAAAAGATCGCTGCAGTCCTGCTCCTGCTGACCTTATCGACCGCTCCGCGAGCCCGCGCCCAGGAAGGCTACTTCTCCAACTGGTTTGCCCGTGTCGACAAGACGCAAGCCGAGCAGCCGCACTGGATTACTCCCATCGCCACCACCACGCCGCGCCTCGAAGAAGAATTTCGCTATGACCAGCTCTGGCAGGTAAACTCCGCGGGCGTCACCACCAACAATTACGACGGCGGCAAGGGACTCGAACTCATTCCCCTCGAGCGCGTCGAAGTCATCTTCAATCTTCCACCCTACCTGGCGCACAATACGCCCGGCGTCCACGCCGGATTCGGCGACGTTGCCTTCCTCGTGAAATATCGCCTGCTCTCGTCCAACGAAGAACAGAAAAATTACATTCTGACCGCGTTTCTGGGCTGGAGCCTGCCCACCGGATCGTACAAGAACGGCAGCCTTCATGCGGTCATCACACCCACTATCGCCTACGGCAAAGGTTTCGGCCATTTCGACGCGCAAGGCACATTTGGCGTTGGCCTGCCTACCGCAGACACCAATATCCTTGGCCGCACCTATGCCTGGAACAATGCGTTTCAGTACCGGATCCTTCGGAAATTCTGGCCAGAAGTCGAGCTGAACTCATCGTTCTTCCAGGACGGAAAAAACGACGGCAAGAAGCAAACCTTCGCGACCCCGGGCCTCGTAATCGGCCGCCTGCATCTCACCAGGCGAGTGGGCCTGAGCTTTGGAGGAGGCTATCAGATCGCAATCACCCGCTTCCACACCACCAACCACAACGCCATCTTCACAGCTCGCCTGCCCTTCTAGCATTCTGCCCCGTTCACGTAGGGGCAGACGCCCTCGTCTGCCCGGCCGCGGCGCTTTTCCGCGGCTCTCTACGGCTCAGTGCAGGCTCTGAACGTACTCTAATCGTTATCGGATGGACCCGTGCTCTTCCGAGATGCGAAGATTCGCGTGGCGCGCTGACCTGCTCGCTAAGAAAAGTGATACCCTTTTCCAGACCGGCCCCGTAGCTCAATTGGATAGAGCATCAGACTTCGGATCTGAGGGTTGGGGGTTCGACTCCCTCCGGGGTCGCCATTCATTTCAGAATTCGCCCCTAGGCAGGAATAGCAAGCCCGCGCCAGCTTGGGAGCCTTTAATCCCCGGAAATTCTGGGAGGAGCGCTCTCGAACTCGACGACCTTTGCATCGCCGGATCGCAACAAGAATACATTCGATGCGTCTCCAGCTTGCAGTGCGTCGGTTTGAAGCGTATGGCTCTGCTTGGCCCGATAAAGAAGCCCTTCGCTCCGGACTCCGCAAATAAAACGAAGGCTGGACTGAAGAGTTTCGACCGATGCCCTCAGTTCTTCTCTCAATTCCGACATCTCTTCATGGAGCCGCCGCATGCTTGCTACGCCGTTTTTCAAAGCCCTGAAGGCTGGTGTTGAGATGTTCGGTATCGGCCGCTTAAGTTGAAGTGCTTCCCGACATGGCTGCGCTCTCACCCATGCGTCCAGTTCAGCTCTTGTGGCCAGGACCGAACCTTGTGCGTTGCCCGCAGGCCTTCGCACAGGGAGACCCATGTGCCGTTCATAGCGCTGCACCGTGCGCACGCCTTTTCTCAGGTACGCTGCAATCTCCTTCCATCCACTTAAGAACTCGGGGCTTGTTCCGTTCATGACCACCCATCGCTTCAGGAAATCTGAACTTGCTACGGTACTACAATGCCTTCTATCGAACACCAGGGTAAATACAGGAAAACCTGTATGTCAGGAGAGTCGGGAGATCCCCGGCAGGGTTGGATTCGAGGGCATGTCCACAATTCGAAGGGTATGTTCCACAATGGATGTTTCCAAATTCCCGTGAGCTTGCCTGTACTCTTACCTGCTGCCCTCCCCCAAATCAACGAAAGGCGTGTCTTGGCGCTTTCGCTACAGCATTTTTTGCAATATCTTTTTCCGCAAATGTTAGGACCTCTACCGAAACTGCCGCGCACGTGGAGCGATGTTGTGCGTGATATTGCACGCGAGCCCAACACGCTACGAATGGCCGCGCTCATGAAGGAATTGACCGAGGTCGATCCCAAGATGTTCGCCAACGCATCCCGAGAGCGCCGCCGGAGACAAAATGAATGGACTTGTACCGGGATTCGGCTCCCCGTCACAATCGATAACCGTCGAAGGCAAACGCCACAAAATGGATCAGGAGTGACCGATACCTAAGAAGGGTGCATATCACGCCGCACCAGCGTCGAATCCAGAAAGAATCCCAGCCCTAAAGTAAACGGAATCGCACCGAACGAAGCCGCCACCCAGGCGTCGGGCTCCACGCGCGCGATCAGCGCAAAGGTGGTTACGAATCCGATCGCTCCCGCCACCAGCAAAATTCCGGCTCGCCGTGAGCGCGCCGCCTGCGACAACTCCGGTTCCATGGGAACATTTACTCCCCGCGCAAGTGCCGCCAGCCGTTCCTCGGTCCGCAATTTCGAAACCCGATAGTATCCATACGTGGCGATCGCCGTGAGCGGGATTGCGAACAGCATCACCACCGCCGCCAAGCCCGTGAGGTCTCCCATAACATTGCTCCTTCTTTGGTGCTATTCGCGCTCTGCACCGTTCTGCAAGAAAGTACGCACGTCCAAGCGCAAAAGTTCCGAAACGCCAGCCAGTTACCCCTCGTCCGACGGGGCCCCAGGTTCGCGTCCGCTTTTTGGACGCTAACCTGGGCATGCGACCACCAATCGGATCGCATAAATCTGTTTGATCTCACCGATAACCTCTTTTTATTGGCTCCCTTCAACGCCGCCACGGTAACCTGACTAGTTAGCAGGAAACACCTAAAGCTCGCCGTTTGAGGCCACTACCGTTCCCCTTAAGGAGACTCATGCAGAACGAACTGCGGAATTTTTTAGCGCTCTCGTATGAACAGCTGGAAGAACTGAACCTGAAGGCCAAGGAGCAGCGCAAGAACCGCGTTGCCCCACACAAGGTTCAGGAAGAACGCTTGAAGTACCTGACCGACGAAAAGCGCATCAAGGCCGTGACCGTCCTGTTCAGCGACCTTGAAGGCCGCCTGCACATGCTCGATTACGACAAGAAATTCCTGTTGAAGAGCTTCGACAACCTGACCTTCGATGGCTCCTCGATTCGCGGCTTCACCGCCCAGCGCGAGAGCGATCTCCGCCTCGGCATTGACTGGTCATCCTTCTACTGGGCGCCGGCGGACTTCTTCGGCGGCGGCAAGGTGCTGGTCTTCGGCGAGGTCATCGACAAGAACGGCACACCCTACACCGGCGACATCCGAGGCATGCTGAAGACTTTCGCCAACAAGCTCTACGACGACGAGGGTTATACGCTGAACGCTGCCAACGAGATCGAGGGCTTCCTCTTCAAAGGCGCCGACGCCGAACGCCACTACCACGAAACTCTGAAGTTTGAATACGTCAATACCGGCGGCTACTATCACTCGCTGCCCGGCGACTTGCTGCGCACTTTCATCGACACCACTGCCGAAGTCCAGCGCGCCATGGGCTTCCAGAACGAGAAGGACCATCCCGAAGTCGCGCCTTCGCAGTTTGAAATCAACTATGGTTACGGCGAAGTCGTGCAGGCCGCCGACCAGATCCAGCTCTACAAGCTGGTCTGCCGCGAAATCGCCACCCGCATGGGTCTGACCGCGTCTTTCCTGCCCAAGCCGGTAGTCGGCGTAAACGGCAGCGGTATGCACACCAACGTGTCGATCAGCAAGAACGGCAAGAACCTCTTCTGGGATGCCAAAGGCGAAGAAAAGCTGAGCAAGCTCGGTTGGGAATTTATCGACCGCATTTTGACTCACGGCAACGATGTTTGCCTGCTGCTGAACGCCAGCGTGAACGCCTATCGCCGCCTCGATCCGCACTTCGAAGCGCCCAATCAGCTGAAGGCTTCGCCTGTAGATCGTGGTTCGATGATTCGCGTGCCGATCGGCAACGATAAGAGCATGCGCGTCGAAGTCCGCTCCGTCAGTCCCGACGCCAGCCCTTACATGGTGATGTACTCCGTTTTCAAAACGGGTATCGAAGGCGATACCGCGAAGATCAAAAACCTTCGCCAGGCCGAGCGTTATCTCCCCGATAACATCTACGACGCGCTCGCAAACTTCCGCGAGTCGAAGTGGACCAGCAAGCTTCTGGGCGAAGACGTGAAGGGTCGCTACGCTGACCTCAAACAGGCTGCCGCTGACCGCTGCCCGCGCTCCCTCGGCACGTTCGTCAAGGCGCCCGAGGTGCAGTATCACCACGAGGTCTACAACCAGTTTTTGTGGAACTTATTCTAGGAAGTTCGCAGTACTGACGACGCTCGCGTAGGGAGAGACGCCCTGGTCCGTCCAGCTCGCGTAGGGACAGACGCCCTCGTCTGTCCAGCCGAGCGAAGCTCGGCTTGCTCTCGCCCGCGCCAAAACCAACCTGCATCTTGGATCAAGTGCACAAGAAATCGGCGGCCAGCCATCGATGACTCGGAAAGTTTCCGGGAATAAAGTTTCCGGGAATAAAGGCAGCGCGATTTCGATAGTTCAACGCCGAGTTGGTCTGGAACCTCGACCGGAGTCCTTCTCTGATGTCTTTCTAAGCTCTATGCACTCCTGCGCAAGCTTCTGTGTTTGCTCGCGAAGCTTCTCAGTTTGGCGGCGCAATTCAGCGCTGCGCTCGATGGTCCGCCTGAGCCGAGACTCCAAGTCCATCTCCATATGCTAAGCCGCGCGGCGGTTCCTGCGCCTAGGGTTCTTTCTGGAGATACTATGAGGCGCGACCCCAGACCGAAGCTTATAATCTCCCCGAAACCTGGGTTCATCCATGCTCCTGTTCCTCGACCATGGCCCCGTCCGCGAAATACGTCTCAACCGTCCTCCCGCCAATGCGCTTTCGCTCGAACTGATCATCGCCCTGCGCGAAGCGGTCGAGTCTGCCCCACACAACAGCAGCCGCGCGCTCCTCCTGTCAGGCACCCCAGGGAGATTCTCGGGAGGCCTGGATGTGCCGCTGCTGCTCAGCTACGACCGGCCGACCATCGGCAAACTCTGGCACGAGTTCTACGCTCTCCTAAAAGCGCTGGCTTCTTCGCCGATCCCAATCGC
Organism: Acidobacteriota bacterium; assembly: GCA_003225465.1. Lineage (GTDB taxonomy): Bacteria > Acidobacteriota > Terriglobia > Terriglobales > Acidobacteriaceae > Gp1-AA133. The sequence goes on from QIAH01000389.1 coordinate 13,178, forward strand.
GGCGGCCATCACCGGTCACGCACCCGCCGGTGGAACCGTGTTGCCGTTGTTCTGCGACACACGCATTATGGCCGATGGAGATTTCAAGATCGGCCTGAATGAAGTGCAGGTCGGCCTGGTTCTGCCGCCCGTGATCCTCGCCGCGTTGCGACGCCTGGTCGGACCGCGACAAGCCGAGCGACTGGCCGTGGGTGGGATCCTGATCTCACCCCAGCAAGCTCTCGCCGTCGGACTGGTAGACGCACTCGCCCCAACCAGCGAGGTTGTCGATCGCGCTATTCACTGGTGCGAGACGCTCCTCGCGCTGCCCGCCGAGGCGATGTCCGTCACGCGTCGCGAAGCCCGCAAGGATCTGGTGGCCTGCTTCGGTCCATACACTGAGGCGGAGTTGCAGGGAGTCGCTGAAAGCTGGTGGTCCCCCGAAACACAGAGCGCCCTGCACGCCCTTACTGAGAAATTAGGTAAGAAGCCTGCATCGCGCTAGTGGGCTGTCCTTTTGAAACTCAACCGGACTCTTGATTTGTCATTCCGACGCCGAACGGCGGAGGAATCTGCGATGGCAATGGCACGGTGCCCCAGGTTTGCGTCTGTTCTTTGGACGCTAACCTGGGCTCCCTGCTCTCTGCGATTAAGATTGATAGAACTACGATTAAGATTGATAGAACTACGCGTTTGCCGGAGCAAAATTCGCGCTCGTCCATTCCGTCATTGGATGCAGCCGCCCACAGTCCAGGCATTTGGTCTCGGCAAACCCGGTCCCGCAACTGGGACACGCTGCCCCGGTCGCAAACGTGTCAAACGGCTGTCCGCACTGACTGCATTTCCAAAAATTGCCTAGTGGCGGAGTGCTGTGACAAGTAGGACAGGCAAACCCCACCCTCCGCGGCAACTTCGACATCTTTAAGAGAGCCCGGGCGTGCTGCAGTCCTCCCCAGCAATTCATGAGCATGAAGAGCGCGAGGACGCCGTACCAGATGGAATGCCTCCACAGAGCAAGAGCGATGAATCCGGCCACGCCCACAAAACCGAGCGAGGTGGCCACCATCAAGCTTCTCGCCCGTCCTATGACAAACCAAAGCAGCGCGCGGAAAATCTGGCCGCCGTCCAGAGGATAGACGGGCAGCATGTTGAAGACCAGCAGAACTACGTCAATGGCCAGCAGCGCTCTCACTAGGTGATACACATTCGGCATCGCGGTCGGCCACCCTGCTGAGCGGCCGAAATAGAACAACACGGCCAGGACGGGCAGCAGCACTACATTCACTAGCGGTCCCGCCGCAATACTCCACAGAGTCGCGCCAGCCCGCGGAGGAGGATCGACATAGGCGACTCCGCCCAGAGGCCACAGCACAATCTGATTCGCGATGCCTCCGACTTGCCGGCAAGCCATGGCGTGCCCGAATTCATGCAGCGTCACAATCAGAAACAGTGCGAGATATTCCGCCACATTCCACGCGATTGACGTATAGCGCCCGCTTCGGCTCTGGATTTCAATAATGGCCACCACAAACCAGGACCAATGCAGAAACACATCGACCCCGGCGAACCGGAACAGATGTACCGACCCTTCGCGCGTGCTCGCCATGTCGGCAGTGTACTTGAATCAAAGAAAGGTGATAAGTGGGATTAGCATCGCCGTGTTAACCAGGGTAATAGATCGGTTTTGAGCACAGTGTTCGCGTGGACATGATCGCGGTTACAATGCTGTCCCCATGAAAAGCACGATTGCTATTTTCGCCCTCGTCCTGGCCAGCTTAAGCGCCGCCGGGCAGCAGCCGACACTCGCTTCTCCGCTCCTCGACCACCTCGCCGGTCACTGGGTGCTCCGCGGCAACATCGCCGGCAAACAGACCACGCATGACGTCGACGCGGAATGGGTGATCCAGCACCAATATCTGCGACTTCACGAAGTCTCGCAGGAGCAGGACGCGAAAGGCCAACCGCAGTATGAAGCCATGATATTCATTGGCTGGAACCAGACCCCCAAGACTTACACCTGCGTTTGGCTCGACGTATACGGCGGAGCTTCCGTCGCGTCCCTCGGCGTCGCTGAACCCGCTGAGAACGAACTCCCATTCATCTTCAGGGACGAGAAGGGCGAGGTCTCATTCCACAACGACTTCGTTTACAACCCAACCGCCGATACATGGGAGTGGCGCATGGACAACATCGACAAGGGCCTCGCCAAGCCATTCGGCCGCGTGAAGCTTACGCGCAAGTAGCAGACGCCTGTTAGCGAATCTTGGGGAATTCTCCCTCACTCACTCCGCCGCCGACACCACGTCTGACCACGATTAAACACAAGAAACGCGTTCGCTCTGCCTCTCCCTCAGCTCCGCCCTCTGCTAGAATCCCTGATCGTACTCTCGGGAGGCTGCGTGCGCCGAATACTGAATTTGCTGATCTCCTTCGTCTTGATCACGACCGCTTCTCTGCCCTGTCTTTCTTCATCGACCCAGGACGCCCCACTTGCCGAACTGCAGGGCGCTTTCCGCCTCCCCGTAAAAAATGGCTGGACCTACGTGCATCTGCAAGGCACGCCCCATCAGATCGGGTTTCAAAACGGGTACCTGCTGGCGCCAGAAATCGATGACATGCTCAAGGTCGTCATCCTCGAAGCCCAGCACGACTACAAGAAGGACTGGGCGTTCTTCCGCGATGCCGCCCAGAACATGATGTGGCCGCATATTGAGCAGGAATATCGCGAGGAGTTGCAGGGAATCGCGGACGGAGCCGCCGCTCACGGTGTCAAGATCGACGTGTGGGACGTGATCGGCCTGAATGCGGAAACCGAGTGGAGCTACTACAACAAGGAATACGATAAGCAGCACGGCGTCAAAACCGCCTCATCGGTCCCCGAGCACTGCAGCGCGTTCGTCGCCACCGGCAGCTATACCAGGGACGGCCAGATCGTGATCGCGCACAACAACTGGTCCACCTATCTCGAAGGCGAGCGCTGGACCATCATCTTCGACATTGTTCCGGCCAAGGGCTATCGCATGCTGATGGATGGCCTGCCCGGAGTCATTCACAGCGGCGACGACTTTGTCGTCAATTCTGCTGGAATAGCGATCACCGAAACCACCATCAGTCACTTCTTCGGATTCGATACCGGTGGCATTCCGGAATTCGTGCGCGCCCGCAAGGCAGCTCAGTACTCGGCGTCCATCGATGATTTCACGCGCATCATGAAGGAAGGGAATAACGGCGGCTATGCCAACACCTGGCTGGTCGCGGACATTCACAAGAACGAAATCGGACGGCTCGAGCTGGGTTTAAAGAACGTCACGCTGGAGCGCTCGAGCGACGGATATTTTGTCGGCTCAAACTTCCCCATCAACGAAAAGCTCATCCAGGAAGAAACCGACTTCGACGCCAAAGACGTAGGCCAGAGCTCGCTTGCCCGGCACGCCCGCTGGGAACAATTGATGGCCGAGAACAAGGGCAAGATCGACGTGGCCGCCGCGCAGCGCTTTCTCGCCGATCACTATGACGTCATCGAAAAGAAAGAAGATGCCAGCGAGCGCACCCTCGACGGACACGTGGATCTCTCGCCCCGTGGTTTAAGTGGCTGGGTGGGCCCTTACGCGACGGCCGGCGCGGTCCAGAACAAGGCCGCCGACGCGAGCATGATCGCGAAAATGAGTTTCACCGCCGCCGCCGGCCACGCCTGCGGCAAGAATTTCAAAGCCGCCGAACACCTCACCGCCCATCCCGAATACGACTGGCAAAAACCCCTCCAGCGCGACATGGACGCGTATCCGTGGACCAGTTTCAGTGTGGCCAAGCAGTAGTTACGTTGCCCGTATGAGGCACGCCTTCAGAGGCTGCGGGAAAACTCCTATTTTGATCGCGTTTTGAAAGGGCGCGGCACGGTGCCCCAGGTTCGCGTCCGTTCTGTGGACGCAAACCTGGGAATACCACACGCTCGTCGCTACGCCAGAGCTAATCCCCTCCTCCCACGACAGCGAAATAAACATCCTCCTCTACGGTTTGGTTCAGCCCTCGCGTGTCGGCCCAAACGACATTCGCCCGCCCGCGATTATCTACTGTCACCCACATGTAGTCGCCCAGGAAACCGGCTTGGGCCGGGTTGTTGGCAACGACCAGATTTGGCATGGAGGAGGTAGTGACCCGGGTGTAGCCGACTGAAGCCCTGTTCGATGCGGGACGGTGGACCTCAGCAGCCGTGATGTCGTTGCAGCCGGTAAACTCACAGTTGCCATAGGAGCGATCGTAATAGGCTATCCACAGTCTTTGTCCGTCAGGCGTAACTGCACTCCATGGCTGCCATTGTGCACTGGGACCGAACTTGCTTGCCGGCGTGAGGTTGAAGGGAGCGCTCCAGGTTGCGCCACGATCGGTCGAGAAGACGTAGAAGACGTCGTTGTTGCATGGAGGAGTCGCGGTCGCGGCCGAACTCAGCGGTGCGCAGGTGCCGCCGCCATTGCGGAAATCCGCCCATACAAAGTAAAGGTTGCTTGCGTTGTCTACTGACAATGAGCCTTCCACGAAGTCGTCGAGACGGTAGCCATTCGGGGGCAGACACTGGCGTCCGGGAGGGCAAGCAGTAGCCGCGTTGGGACCGACCGGTTGCGTTCCGAAGTCGTCACTAATCTTCACAGGGGCCGACCAGTTCGAAGCCATGTTGCAGTTTGCCGAACACGACACGATCAGATGCTGGTTTATCCCGGGCAGCGGAGTATTGCCGTTGCCGAAGGCAACGTAGACCGTCCCGTCTGTTCCGACAATCGGATGCGACCCCTGGTCCTGGTCGCAGGCATTGGGATTGGTCTCCCCGCTGCCAATCGTGCAGATCGCCGCGTTGGCCCCGCTGATCTCGATGCCTTTTGACCAGGTCGCGCCGCCGTCGGTGGATTGGCTGAAGTAGATAGGGCTGTCGCCTCCTACGCCGGCAGTGGTTACGGCGAACCGAGTCCAGGTAGCGTAGACGTTGTTTGCATTTGGGCTGGAGGGATTGTTGTCGGCAACAATGAACTCCTTGTCGTGCGCAACATTCGGACTATTGTCGTTCGCCACGACCCCGGGCGGGTTGTCCACATAAAGCTGAAATGGCCCGGGCCTGGGAGAGTGATAGAACGCTCCGCCAATGGGAGCATTCGATTTTTCGACCAGGACGGCGCTGTCGGGCAGGTTGATCTCGAACAACACCCCTCCCACATAAGCATTGCCGTTGGAGTCGAAGGTGGCAGTGGGATCGCTGCAAGCATCGTAGGTCACGCCGTCAAGGTTGACGAATTGGTAGAACGGAGGTATCTGGTCACCCCAGGTCCTGCCGCCATTGAAGGAGAAATCGTATCCGCAGTGATTGAATCCAATGCGGGAGTCGTTCTGTCCTGCTATCAGATTCTGTGGGTTTGTCGGATTGATCACAACCACTTCCTCGGCCTGTCGCCTCAGGGAACAATCCTGGTTCACCCGGACGTTACGTGCACCGCTCGAGTTCGTGAAGACGTTTGTGCATCCTGCCGTTTTGGCACCGAGGTTTGGCAGCAGCGCGGCCGGTGCAAGGTTGGGCGCCAAAGCGCCAGCGGCTGCAACGCGCTTCTGGATTTCGCCGCTGGACATCAGCAGCGTATAGACGACACCGGAGGATACCCGCGGTTCATTGACTCTGGCCGGCACGCGTCCCGTTTCGATATCGAGAGCGCGTCTGAGAATGTTGTTAGCTGGACGTCTGGCGGCGCTTGAATTCTGCCCATGTGCGGACTTCAACACGGAGAAGGCAAGAGCTACCGCCAGTGCTGACAGCACAAACAAGCCAATCTTCTTGTTCATTGGCGTTCATCCTTTCGCTTGAATTTGAGGCCGTAGTTTCTCTTGAAAATTGAGGCCGTAGTTCGAGCCCGCTTGTGAATGGGTTGGTCTTGACCGAACGGAATAGAGGACTCGAATTGTCCCCGGCTAAAAAAAGGTTGTCAATCGGGTATTTACCGCTCCGGAGAGCAAAACTTTGCACTTGGGAGCGCTCTCAGCTGAGGCTGACAGCTAGTTTTTCAGCTCGGGGAAGACGAAGACTTTCAAACTTTTCGTGGCGATGACTGTTCCGCTCTATTAAGGGCGCGTTGAGGTCAGGACCCGGGCTCAATAACGATGAAGAGATGCTCGAATATCCGAACAGTCCATTCGCGAGAACAAGCGTGCCCTACAACGGTCCGCATTACTTTTGGAATTTTCCTAGAGCCCAGAGCCTAAAGCCTGGAGCCAAGAGTAGAGAGAAAGCTAAACACAATTTACCGCGTCCCGCCCGCCTTCGTGCCCAGCGAATCCGCTATTGATGAAGGACGTTCCGAACGTCCGCGATGAAGTTCTTCCAGCAAGAGCATATCGTTGTACACATCGCTGGCGGCAATTTTCGGAGCGCTCTTGCGCAGTTCTTCGCGCAACCGAACAACCAGCAGATGCTGCGCGATCTCGGGCGCCTCCGATGCGCTCACGATATTGTCGCGCGTCAGCCCGACCGCGACCGGACCCTCGCCCAATGTCAGGCGCAACACCGGTCTGCCCGCCTCATCCAGTTGCGGCTGCGCCGTCGCCTCGAGCCGAGGCCACTTCACCTCTTCGAGTACCGTGCCCTCGGTGATGCCACGCGCCAGACGTTCCAGCCGCGTTTGATATTCGCGGCGCTCCTGCGCGCTCATCGGCGCCTCGAGGTCGCGACGAGCATCAAACACCAGCGCATGCTGTCCCGGATCAAACCCGCGTGAGCCGGTGAAGTACGCGGCTGCAAAACACGCAACAATCGCCGGATGCCAGACCAGCAGCGGTGCCATATACTTCTTCGCTTTGAACGCCGACTCCACTACGCCACGCACCGGCTTGCTGCGCTTCATCGTGCCCGGCACCTGCGGAATTACAAAGCTGATCGATTCCAGCTCCGGATGATGCTTGCTGTAACGCGCCATGCACTTGGCAATTTGTTTTGGGGTACTAATGCCCAGATCGCCGATAATTCCGCGATGCAACGCGCCGGGATAATAGAAATTAATAATTCCCTTCACGAAATCGGCGCAGTTGCTCGACAACAGCTTGTACATCCCGACGTTTCGCCGCGCATTCAGAATCTGGATCAGCTCGTCATCCTTCTCGGCGCTGGTTTCGATTTCGAAGGCATAACTCGTGCGATCGTAGGAAGACCCGAGCAGCTGATACCACGGCCCTTCTGGCACACCGCCATCGGGCGCGTCAGGAATGAATTCTTCAAAATGCTTCCGCCGGTACTGGTCCCGCAGAAAGGACACCAGCTTCGGATCGGCGTAAAGAGGAACTTGTTCGGGCAGTTCGACAGCATATAGATAAGGAACCAGCGGAATCGCAAACCAGTCGTATCCTGCGAT
>QIAH01000250.1 GCA_003225465.1 Acidobacteriota bacterium
GTCCGGGATCAAAGCTCGCTCCAGCACGGACGCTCGAACCTCGATCGCTCGGGGCAATCAAATCCTTTGTGCTCCTTCGTGTCCCTTGTGGTGAAAAGTTTTTTCCGTGCCTCTGCGCGATCCGCTCACGCATTGACGATCGATGACCCCGCGTCCTAAGATGCTGGCCCTGCTCCGAGGAAAATCTTATGCAAGTGCCTCGCAAATTGATTCTGTGCCTGATTCTCTCAGGCTTCGCGATTCTCGTCGCAGCACAATCGGGAGAGGTCGTTCCGAACGAAAATCTCGTGGCGGAAGGCGTTCCCAAGATTCCTACCTCGCTCGCCGAAACCGTGGAGCGATACAGCAACTTCCGCGCTGCCAACCTGACCAGCTGGCACCCGACGCGCCGCGAAATGTTGATCGCGACCCGCTTCGCCGATGTCTCGGAAATTCACCGCGTGCAGATGCCCGGTGGCGCGCGCTCGCAGTTGACGTTCTATCCCGACGCCGTGACCAATGCTCAATATGAGCCGACCCAGGGCAATTACTTCGTCTTCAGCAAGGACGTGGGCGGCGGAGAGTTCTACCAGCTTTATCGCGACGACCTCGACACAGGCGAGGTCACGCTGCTGACAGATGGCAAGTCGCGCAACACGGGCGCGGTCTGGTGGGAGCAAGGCGGAAAGCTGGCGTACGGTTCGACTCGCCGCACAGGCAAAGATGTGGACCTGTGGGTGATCAATCCAAACGAGCCAAAGTCCGACCACATGGTGGCGAAGCTTGAAGGCGGAGGTTGGGGCACACTCGACTGGTCGCCGGATGGCCGGAAGATCCTGGCGATGGAGTACGTGTCGGCCAATGAAAGCTATCTCTGGCTGACAGACGCCGAGAACGGCGAGAAGACCCTGCTGACGCCAAAAGGGGGAGAGAAGATTTCGTATTCCGGTGGGCGATTCAGCAAAGACGGCAAAGGAATCTATACCACCACCGACAAGGAATCCGAGTTTCATCGGCTCGCCTACATCGACTTGAGCAGCCGCCAGCACACCTATCTCAGCAGCGCGATTCCCTGGGATGTGGAGGAGTTCGATCTCTCCGAGGATGGCCAGAAGATCGCCTTCGTTACGAACGAGGACGGATTCGGGATCCTGCACATCTACGACATCGCCAGCAAAGTCGACAAGCCGGTCACCGATCTTCCCCGTGGAGTCATCGACGATGTGCGCTGGCGGAGGCATAACCATGAAGTCGGCTTCAATCTGAGCTCAGCGCGCTCGCCCTGGGACGTCTACTCGCTCGACACCGATACGGGCAAAGTCGAGCGCTGGACCTTCAGCGAAACCGGCGGGCTGAACACGGCCCGCCTGCCCGAACCCGAGCTGATTCATTGGAAGAGCTGGGATGGACGTACGATCAGCGGATTCTTATATCGTCCGCCCGCGAAATTTTCCGGACCGCGGCCCGTGATGATCCTGATTCACGGCGGGCCGGAAGGACAGTCTCGCCCGGATTTTCTCGCCAGCAACAATTACTACCTCAACGAACTGGGCATCGCGCTGGTCTGGCCGAACGTGCGCGGGTCGACCGGCTACGGCAAAACGTTCCTCGCGCTCGACAATGGAATACTGCGCGACGGCTCGTACAAAGACATCAATTCTCTGCTGGATTGGTTAGGACAACAGAGTGGACTGGATGCGAAGCGCGTGCTGGTAATGGGAGGCAGCTACGGTGGGTTCATGACGCTCGCGGTGGCCACCAACTACAACGACCGCATCTGCTGCTCGGTCGACATCGTGGGCCCGTCGAACCTGGTGACGTTTCTCGAGCATACGTCCGGCTACCGGCAGGATCTACGGCGCGTGGAATACGGGGACGAGCGCGATCCCAAGGTGCGAGCCTACCTGGAGAGCATCGCCCCCGCCAACAAGGCGAAGAACATCACCAAGCCCCTGTTTGTGATTGCGGGCAAGAATGATCCGCGCGTTCCGGCCAGTGAAAGTGAACAGATGGCGGAGGTGGTACGCAAAAACAACACGCCGGTCTGGTATTTGCTGGCCAAAGACGAAGGCCACGGTTTCCACAAGAAGAAGAATCGCGATTTCCAGTTCTACGCGACCGTGATGTTTGTGAAGGAGTATTTGCTGAAATAGACGGCGGAAAAGCTTTTAACCGCAAAGCTCGCAAAGAAATCGCAGAGTTCGAAAAGAAAATCTTTCTTCTTACTGGAAGCTTCGAGAATCAAGCTCTTCTCTGCGCCCTTAGCGGCCTTTCTTTGCGTCCTTTGCGGTTAAGGGCTTTTCCGCGACGGGAACCCGAATTCCATTTTAGGTTTGTTCGAGAAGACTCACAACGCACTGTGTCCATCATCACCACTCAACACATCCACTCCGAGATACCGTGGTCGCTAATGAGATCATCCGACCTAACGCCCGAGATTATTAGTGCCGCGATCAAAATTCATCGAAGGCTAGGACCCGGACTGCTTGAGTCTGCCTACGAAGCGTGCATTGCGCACGAACTCCAGCTAGCCGGAATGCGCGTCGAACGACAAAAACCTGTGCCACTGTTCTACGACACAGTGAAACTGGAATGTGGATTTCGAGCAGACCTGGTGGTGGAAGGTCGCGTGGTGGTCGAACTGAAATGCAAGGAGGCGTTGCATCCGGTCGACGAAGCCCAACTGCTTTCTCATCTCCGGCTATTAAATATTCCAGTGGGCCTTCTCATCAACTTCCATGTCGTCCTTCTCAAGAATGGTATCCGACGAATGGTAAACAATTATCGGGAGGATGGCTGCGTTCTGAAGAGCTCTTAACCGCAAAGGAGGCAAAGAAAAGCCGCAAAGAGCGCCAAGAAAAGCTGAACCTCAAACAATCTCAGAAAAAGATTTTCTTTGCGACCTTTGCGAGTCCTTTGCGAGCTTTGCGGTTCAGAGCTTTTCTTTATAATCTCCGTATGCTCGATGAACTGGAATTTCGGAAACGCGCCGACGAGGCCTTCTCTGCCCTGAAGAAATCTCTTATCGCTGCCGAAGACGACGCTGACATCGAGGTCGAGGATCAAGCCGGGGCGTTGCATATCAGCTTTGAGGATGGCGCACGCTTCGTGGTGTCGCCGAATGCGCCCGTGCGCCAGATCTGGATTTCTGCGCTGACCACCAGCTTCAAGCTCGACTGGTCCGACGGGGAACAGGATTTTGTGTTGGCCAAGACTGGAGAAAAGCTGAAGCCGTTGATGGGGCGGCTGATTTCCCAGCAGTTGGGAGAGACCCTGGAATTGGAGTAGACAAATCTTAAACCGCTGCGTCGTGGAGAACTCGCCGAGGACGCAGAGAATCTTTCGCTTTTGCCCGTATCAGTGGGTGCCTTTAGGCGCGGTCTTTGGTGAGGCAATTTCCTGCGTTCTGCCCTGCTCTGAGATTTTCAGGGATACGCCAGGCGGCAACCCGCAGCAGCGGTTACAGCTCCGCGATCTCCTCGGCGGGCCCGAGCTTTTGCCGGAGGTGCGCGGCGATCTGTTTCCCGTGGAAACGGCCATTCTCGATAAAAATTTCGCTGGTGCGCGAGCCCGCCACAATCACACCCGCCACGTAGATCCCGGCTACATTGCTCTCGAGCGTTTCCGGATCGCACACCGGGCGATTCTGCATGTCGGAAAGCTCCAGGCCCACGCTGCGCAGAAAATCATAATCAGGATGGTACCCAATCAGCGCAAACACGAATTCATTCGGCAAGCGAGTGGGGCCCTTGGGCGTGTTCAGCACAACGAAGTCCAGCCCGATTTCCTGCACCGAGCTCTTGAAGAACGCGGCAATCTCGTTGTTCTTGATGCGATTTTCCAGGTCCGGACGCACCCAATATTTCACGCTGGGAGAAACCTGGTTTCCGCGGTAAACGAGCGTGACACGCGCCCCGTGCCGCCATAAATCCAGCGCCGCTTCCGCCGCCGAGTTCTTCCCGCCTACCACCACCACATCGCTGTCGTAATAGGCATACGGCTCCTTGTAGTAATGAAATACTTTTGCAAGATCCTCTCCCGGGATGTCGAGGCGATTGGCAAGATCGTAGTAGCCGGTGGAGACGATGACCTTCTTGGTACGGTAATCGTGAATTTTTCCGGAGCGGTCGGTGGCCGTGACGCGGAAATCTCCATCCTGCCCGGTCACTGTTTTGACCCACTGATACTGGCACACGTGAAGACGAAAATGGTCGGTCACGCGGCGATAGTATTCGAGCGCTTCCTGGCGAGTCGGTTTCTGGCCCGAGCAGGCGAACGGGATGTCGCCGATTTCCAGCAACTCCGGCGTGGTGAAGAAGGTCATGTTGGTGGGATAGTTGTAGATTGAGTTCACCAGGCAGCCCTTGTCGAGAACGAGCGCCTTGAGGCCGATTTTCTGGCATTCGATGGCGCAGGCAAGGCCGGTGGGGCCAGCCCCAATCACGAGCACATCCGTCCAGCTGTCAGGCCGGGCATGCGCTTGTTTCCTGGGCAAGGTAGCGGGAATATATTCCGTGGTAGCCAAGATAAGTCCTAGCTGCGGGGCCGCACACGGCGCCCCGAGGAGGCTGTCAAACAATCGATTCTAGCATGTGGTACGGACATGACTTTTTGACGTCACACGAGGGTGTGCTTCCGCGCACAAGCAGCCCGGACATCCGCGCTATACTTTTCAGTTACTTCATCCTTCGAGGCAGTAGTCCTATGGCGACCACCGCAGAACCCGTGACCCGCACGCGCATGGAATCCGACAGCATGGGGCAGATTGAAGTCCCGGCGAATGTGTACTGGGGCGCCCAGACGCAACGCTCGCTGCTCCACTTCAACATTGGCCGCGACACCATGCCGCCCGAGTTGATACGGGCATTCGGAATTTTGAAGAAGGCGTGTGCGCTGGTGAATCTGGACCTGGGCAAGCTCTCGGCAGAGAAGGCGAAGCTGATTGTGCAGGCCGCCGACGAAGTGATTGAGGGCAAGCTGAATGATCAATTCCCGTTGCGCATCTGGCAGACGGGCAGCGGCACGCAGACCAACATGAACGTCAACGAAGTCATCTCGAACCGCGCCATCGAGATCGCGCGCGGCGTGTTGGGATCGAAGAAGCCGATCCATCCCAACGATGACGTCAACATGTCGCAGTCCTCGAACGACACGTTTCCGGCCGCCATGCATATCGCGGCCGCGGATCGAGTGCAACGCGCTCTGATTCCGGCGATCCAGACGGTGCACGATGCGATCGCGGCCAAGGCGAAAGAGTTCGATTCGATTGTGAAGATTGGGCGCACACACTTGCAGGACGCCGTCCCACTCACGGTGGGGCAGGAATTCAGCGGATGGGCGAGTTTGCTGGAGCGCGACATCCAGCGGCTGGAGATGGCGCTGCAGGGTTTGTTTGATCTGGCAATTGGAGGAACGGCGGTAGGCACGGGGTTGAATGCGCATCCGGAATTCGCCGAACGCGCTGCCAAGAAGATTGCGGAATTGACCGGACTTCCCTTCCGCTCGCATCCGAACAAGTTCGCGGCTTTGTCGGCGCATGATGAGATCGTGTTTGCGCAGGGCGCGCTGGAGACGCTGGCTGCTTCCCTGATGAAGATTTCGAACGACATCCGCTGGTTGGCTTCGGGACCTCGCTCGGGCCTAGGTGAACTGATCATTCCAGAGAACGAGCCCGGGTCCTCGATCATGCCGGGCAAGGTGAATCCCACGCAGTGCGAAGCCATGACCATGGTGTGCGTGCAGGTGCATGGGGCGACGGCGGCGGTTGGCTTTGGTGGATCACAAGGAAACTTCGAGCTGAACGTTTATAAGCCGGTGATCATTTACAACTTCCTGCACTCGGTGACGTTGATTACCGACGCTTGCCATGGCTATGTCGAGTACATGCTCAAGGGGATTGAAGTCGATCACGCCAAGGTGAAGGGACATGTGCAGAATTCGCTGATGTTGGTGACGGCTCTGACGCCGAAGATCGGTTACGACAAAGCGTCGAGGATCGCGCATACGGCGCATGTGGAGCATACGAGCTTGCGGGAAGCGGCGCTGAAGCTGGGGTATCTGACGGGCGAGGAGTTTGATCAGTGGGTTCGGCCGGAGAAGATGACGAAACCGTAAGGCAGTTTCGAGTTTCAGGTTTCGTCCCGATACCGCACGGCGACCTGTTCGCTGGTTGTGGCGACCTCTCTCACATCGAGCTCAAT
>QIAH01000251.1 GCA_003225465.1 Acidobacteriota bacterium
AACCGCAGCTTCTGCTCTACCGATGACGGTGTATTGCGCGTACAGCCTCTCGGGACGTCCACGCCCGAAAATACGACGGCAGGATGCCTTGCGTATCCAATCGCGCAGTAGAACAGTCGTCAGTCGTCAGTCTGCAGGCAAGACGATCGTTGGTCGTTGGCAGAAAAATCCTAAAAAGCAGCGTTCGCCATTAGCCATCAGCCGTGTGGTTCTTCTGACGACTGAGATTCAGCCATTACCAAAGGAACCCAACCGCGGCTGACGGCGGTACTCTCTGCGCCTCAAGTTTTTATATACTTTTCTTGATCCGACGCTGAAACGCCGCGGGCGTGGGCGCCCGCTACACCGCATGAACGCTATAGAAATTTTGGGATTGGAGAAGACGTATAGCGTGGGCTTCTGGCGCAAGCGCCCGAAGTGCGCCTTGCGTCCGCTTCATCTGAATGTCGAAGAAGGGGAAATCTTCGGATTTCTGGGGCCCAATGGGGCTGGCAAGACCACCACGCTGAAAATGCTCATGGGGCTGGTGTTTCCAACGGGCGGCTCGGCGCGCATTCTCGGGATGGATATCAATGATTCCACGGTGAAGGCGCAGATCGGATTCTTGCCGGAGCAGCCTTACTTCTACGACTATCTGACCGCGCGCGAACTGCTGGAGTATTACGGGCGGCTTTCGGGGGTGGTGGGCAAGGATTTGTCGGGGCGGGTCGAGAAAGTCCTGGGGCGGGTCGGGCTGCCGGATGTAGGCGGCGTGCAGTTGCGCAAGTTTTCCAAGGGCATGTTGCAGCGGGTGGGAATTGCGCAAGCCATCCTGCATGAACCCAAGGTGGTTTTCTTCGATGAGCCCATGTCGGGGCTCGATCCCATGGGCCGACGCGAGGTGCGCGACCTGATGGAGCAGCTTAAGGCGGAAGGCAAGACGGTATTCTTCTCGACCCATATTCTTTCGGACGCGGAAGCCCTATGCGACCGGGTGGCGGTGATTCATCTGGGTGAATTGAGGGCCGTGGGAGCGGTTGCCGACCTGACATCGGGCGTGCAAGGCAAGGTGGAGATTATCTGGGAGGGCACATCGGTGCCCGCCTCGGTGAAGGCGTTGGGCGCGGAGTGTCACATCACGGGCGACACGGTGCGAGCTGTGCTCCCCGAGGAGAGTCAGGATCTCGCGCTGGATGTGCTGCGCCGGGAACGGCTGCGGCTGGTATCGCTGGTTCCGGTGCGCACCACGCTGGAGCAATATTTCGTCGAGAAACTGAAGCGATCGGAAAAGACCGCGGGGAGCCTGGCATGAACAGCCGGATCGCTACGATCGCATCGAACACCTTCCGGGAAGCCGTGCGCGACCGGGTGCTCTACAACCTGATCGGGTTCGCAGTGCTGCTTTCGGGTGCGGCCATTCTGGTAGGGCAGATCTCAATCGATATCGAGAAGCTGGTGGTCATCAACCTGGGCCTGACGGCGGTGTCGCTGTTCGGCGTGGTGATTGCGATCTTCGTGGGGATCGGCCTGGTCTCGAAAGAAATCGAGAAACGCACGTTGTACACGGTGCTATCGCGGCCGGTGCGGCGCTGGGAGTTTATTGTCGGAAAATTCTTTGGCCTGGCCGGCACGCTGGTCGTGAATGCCTTCTTCATGGCCATTGGCGTATTTGCGGCACTGCTCTACGTCGCGCACAAATTTCAAAAGCCGGATGGTTGGGTGCTGGTGGCGCTTTATTTCATCATCCTGCAGTTTCTGATCATCTGCTCGCTGGCGCTGCTGTTCTCGTCGTTCTCTTCGCCGTTGTTGTCGGCGGTTTTTGCCTTTTCCCTATTCGTAATCGGAACGTTTTCCGAAGACCTGCGCAACTTCGCGGGCATGGCAACCGGGTTGACGAAGTGGCTGGCCACGGCAGTGGCGTACCTGATACCAAATTTTTCGGCGCTCAATGTGATCAGCTCAGTTGCGCATGGGCAGCCGGTTTCCGGGCAGTTGATCGTCTACAACACTCTCTACGCGCTGCTGTACGCGACCATGGCGCTATGCGGCGCGATTCTGATTTTCCAGAGGCGCAATCTGAAATGAATCGTTCGCGCCAAGTCACCATCGTAGCCAGCGTTTTACTCATCACGTGCCTGGCGGGATCGGCGTTCTTACTGAGCCTGATGGACCGGCTGCGAACCGGCGCTACGCTGGAAGATGTGCTGTTCGTCAGTTCGCCCAAGGCGGTGAAGCGGATGAGCCTGGGCTATGACGGGTTGCTCGCGGATATCTACTGGACACGCGCAGTGCAGTATTTTGGTGGCCGACATGTGGAGCGCGCCAGCCACTTTCGCCTGCTGGCGCCGCTTCTCGCCATCACGACAACCCTCGATCCACATCTGGTGGTGGCATACCAGTTCGGGGCAAACTTCTTGTCCCCGGCGCCTCCGAATGGAGCCGGCATGCCCGACAAGGCAATCGAGCTGGTGGAGTATGGAATCCGTAACAATCCCGACGATTGGAAGCTCTATTACGAACTTGGTTTCATTTACTACATCGATACGAAGAACTACGGGCGGGCGGCAGAAGCTTTTGCGCGCGGCTCCAAAGTCCCGAACGCGCATCCCTTCCTGAAAGTGATGGCGGCGCAAATGGCGCAGCATGCCGGCGACACGCAAATGGCACGCGCCTTGTGGACGACCACGTATCAGAGTTCGCAGGACAAGCAGATCCGGGGCAATGCCATCGCCCACCTGCGCGCGATCCAGGTGGAAGAGGATGTTACCGCGCTCGAAGAGCTGGTCGGGCAGTACGGCCAGAAAACTGGCCAGTTGCCGAGATCCATGTCGGACCTGGTAGCGGCGGGACTGCTGCGAGCCATTCCAGTAGATCCGACCGGACGTCCTTACAAGCTGACGCCGCAAGGACGGGTCGAAGTGCAGGTGCCTGACGATATTCTCTTCATTGAGAAGGGCGCTCCTCCCGGATACAAGCCTCCGGACCCCAAGAACCTGGAAAACTTGGGGAAGTAGCGGGTCTCGTCAGCTTGCTACAGATCGAGCGAAAACGAGTTCACGTTCCACGGCGGTAAGCAGCATCTTCCCTTCACAGCGAGTGAGACTTCGGGGGACAACCACAGCCCCGACACGGAAGAACCTTGCGCTACGATGAGCAAGTGGACCAACTGACGCTGCTGGGAAGCCTTCGTGGGTGGTGGAAGCAGAATGCAGCGCGACATGGCGCCGGGGCGGCGTTGCGAAATTTCTGTGGAGAGCTTTGGGGATATTTGCGCGAATCGACGCCGGAGCAGCGGCGGCGGCGGTATGGCGACATCGAGTATGACTGGGAGCATCGGGTCGATACCACTAGTGCTACGCTCGATTGGCGAGCGCGTCTGCTGGGCGTGTTTCATTCTCCTTACCAGGCAACCGAGCCCGCTTTGTTTCAAGAGATGATGGCGGCGCTGCGGGTCGATTTTGCCGAATTCCTCTTCATCGATCTGGGATCGGGGAAGGGACGGACGCTGCTCATGGCGTCCGAGTATCCGTTTCGAAAAATCCTTGGCGTAGAACTGCTGCCCGAACTCAACCAGATCGCGCAGGAGAACTTGCGGAAATATTCGAGCGCGGACCAGAAATGCCAAGTGCTGGAATCGATCTGCGGAGATGCGTGCGAGTTCCAGTTCCCTGCCGAGCCGATCGTGCTTTACCTATTTAACCCGGTTTCGGAGTCAGGACTTGGGCGCGTGATCGGGAATCTGGAGCGCTCATTGATCGAGAATCCACGAAGAGTGCTCGTGCTCTATCACAATCCGGAGCACGAGGAGATGCTGGCGAGCAGCGCGAAACTCAAAAAGATCGGCGGGACGCATCAGTATGCTATTTACGAAGCTGGATAGGTGAGGCCGGGTGAGCCTGCAGCCATCCAATTCCCTGCCCGCCTCCGAATGGCATACAATAACCTTTCCGCAGCAGGCCGTCCGAGCCCTGGGAACGATCATCCCCCCTGCCGGCTGCATCTTGATGTTCGGTGGAGAGTAAACCCGCGTCGAATCAGCCAGTGAAAAGGAAATATATGGTGCCGCTGTTCGTGCTTGGGCTATGCCTGCTGCCGGGGTACGCTTCGGCGCCGGATCTGCATACCGTGGCGGCGGCTGTCGATGAGCACTATAACCATCTGCGCAGCCTGGAGGCCGAATTTACGGAAACGTACAAAGGGGCGGGGATGGACCGGGCGGAATCGGGGACCTTGTGGCTGAAAAAACCGGGCAAGATGCGGTGGGAATATCGTTCTCCGAGGGACAAGCTGTTTCTCAGCGACGGCAAGGATGCCTGGTTTTACGTGCCAGGGGACAAGCAGGTAAGGAAGACGCCGGTGAGGAAACTAGAGGACTTACGGTCGCCGCTGGGGTTCCTGCTGGGTAAGACCAAGTTGGAGAAGGAATTGCAGGGATTGGGCTTTGCCCCGGACATCGCCCCAATGGACCAGGGGGATCTGGTTCTGCGCGGTGTTCCGCGGGCTCTTGGGGACCGGGTCAACCAGGTTTTACTGGAAATTACGCCCCAGAATCAGATTCGGCGCATCCAGGTGGAAGAGGCAGACGGGTCGACCACCGAGTACCGGTTCAGCGAGCAGCGCGAAAACGTCCAGATCGAGGACAAATTGTTCCGCTTCGCCCCTCCCCCAGGTGTGGAAACCATAGAAGGAGATGTAGGTCAGTAGGCAATCCGACGGGAAGAATGGCCGGATCCGGAACAAACCTGGGCATTTTGGGGTTGGAATGGCAGAAATGCCGGTACTCCCGAGCACGATCTGGACAAGTCCTTTGGAGTAATTGGAAGGGAAAACTGCAGAAGTTTGCAATGTTAGACTTGGGCAGAAGGATTCGGTAACTGGTTACGCATGGCGGAATTTCTCGTAAAACTCGCGGATGAACGCGGCCACGTAAGCGAGCAACTCGAGCACGGGTTCTCGGAAACCGAGGTCCGCGAGCGAGTTTCACAGCAGGGATATCTCGTTTACTCCGTCAAGCCGCGCGGTATTTTTAGCCCGGGCCGAAGGATTGGCCGGGGACGCATTCGCCACAGCTCCTTCCTGGTGTTCAACCAACAATTTCTGACTCTCATTCACGCCGGGCTGCCGATCCTGACCGGGCTCGAATTGCTGATCAAACGGCAGAAGGACGAATCGCTGAAAGCGGTGCTGGAGAACGTGCGCGACCGGGTGAAGGGCGGAGAGTTGCTCTCCGACGCCTTTGCCGCGCAGAACATGTTCCCGAAGATGTACACCACCACGCTGATGGCGGGCGAGAAGAGCGGCAACATGGAAGAGGTGCTGGGCCGCTACATCGCGTTCCAGCGTATCGCAATGACGTTCCGGAAGAAGCTGCTGGTGTCGCTGGTATACCCGACGCTGCTGGTCACAGTCGTGCTGATTATGGTGGTGTTCCTGGTGACCTACGTGGTGCCGGAGTTCGCGAAATTGTTCGAGAACCTCGGAGCCAAGCTGCCGACGATCACGGTGTTCATGCTGGCGGTGGGCACGGCGGCACAGAAATACGTGCTGTTCTTCGCGGCGGGGCTGGCGGCGTTCATCTTCCTTTTGTGGCGCTGGAAGAATACTGACCAAGGCGCGGAAACGATCGACCGAGTACTGATGGCGTTTCCGCTGTTAGGCGACATTCGCATGAAGTACCAGGTCGCCAGCTTGTCGCGCATGCTCTCGACCCTGTTGCAAGGCGGCATTCCGCTGGTGCCGGCGATGGAAACGGCCGGGGCGTCGATGACCAGCCGGAGCATTCTGAACGGCGTCTCCGCGGCCGCAAGCCGGGTGCGCGAAGGGCAGGGTTTGGCGAAGAGCCTCGAGGAGCAGCGCATTTTCCCGGACCTGGCGGTCGAGATGATGGAAGTGGGCGAATCGACGGGCGCTTTGCCGGCAATGCTGAATTCGGTGGCGGAATTTTACGAAGAAGATGTGCAGACGGCACTGGGCGCGGCCATGGCGTTGATCGAGCCGATCCTCCTGATTTTCATGGCGATCTTCGTAGGTGGAGTTTTGATTTCGCTCTACCTGCCGATCTTTACGTTGGGAGCTGGCGTTCACTAGGTCCTCTGGCGATGGTAGGCAGCAGCATGGGAAACCGGGCAAGCTGCCAGAAGGTAGACGGGCACTTTGGCAATGGCGGAAAAGAAACCATTCTTTAACGGCGGCAACGGGGGTAAGGTAGCAAGTGTGACTCCGGAGAAGCCAGCCACGGAGGCGGATCGGGCGCAAGACATCGCGCGGCGGTACCGGTGCGAGTTCGTGGACTTGAAAGAATTTCAGTTGCAGCACGAGCTCTTCAAGAAGGTACCCGTCGACCTGATGTTCCGGTACAACTTCATCCCCCTGGAAGAGACCCGGGATGGGAAGCTGGCAATCGCGATCGCCGATCCCAGCCAGCTGATGATGATCGATGAGATCAGCCTGCTGCTGGGCAAGCGCATCCTGACCAAGGTTTCCACGCTGAAGCAGATCTCGGACATCCTCAAGAAAACCGAACAGTCGCAGCGCGTCCTGGAAGAAGCCAGCGAAGGCTTCGCGCTGGACGTGATTCGCGAAGACGACCAGACCGGCGAAGAAACCATCTCGATCGACAAGCTGACGCAGACGACGGGCGATACCAGCCCGATCATCCGCCTGGTCGATACCACGATCTTTACCGCGCTGCAGCGGCGCGCAAGTGACATTCACATCGAGACCCGCGACGACTCGGTGGCCATCAAGTTCCGCATTGATGGTGTGCTTTCGCAAGCCATGCCGCCCATCGGCAAAGAGCATCATTCGACGATCATCTCGCGCATC
>QIAH01000252.1 GCA_003225465.1 Acidobacteriota bacterium
CGAAGTTCGTCTTCGGGCAGGCGGAAGAATAGCACGAAATTCCGTGCAGAGCGGCAGGAACTTGGAGGCGGCGATTTGTATCGTCTCAAAATTAGACAAAGAGGTCAGTCATTCAGGCCGACCGCACATGAAGCAGAGGCAAGGAGCCAAAATCCTAAACCGCGGAGAACGCGGAGGACGGCCGCGGAGGACGCAGAGAATCAGCAAATGGCAACGTCTTAAACTGGAAAGAGCGCTAAGGGATCTCAAAGCACGCAAAGAGGAGCTTGAGGGTTTTTGCGATGGTTTTCGGGGACAATTCTCGGCGTGAAATGTGTTCGTATTATCCATCGGTTATACTTATTCGTTTTACGGTCCATCTCCGGTCATTTCCACTGCGTGTTCACGCAAGAAAGGGACTCATTCCATGGCCTCCCCGGCACTTGATTTTGCCCGTCAAAACCAGCAGCGTTTCGTAAGCGAATTGAAAGATCTTCTACGCATTCCCAGCGTGAGCACGCTGGAGGAACACAAGACCGACGTCCAGAAAGCCGCCGACTTCGTGGCCAGCGAACTGCGCCGCATCGGCATGGAGAATGTCGAGATCATTCCCACGAAGGGTCATCCTCTTCTTTATGCCGACTGGTTGCATGCCGAGGGCGCGCCGACGGTTCTGATGTATGCGCATTTCGACGTGCAGCCGCCTGACCCGCTGGATGAGTGGGTATCGCCGCCATTTGAGCCGACCGAGCGCAACGGCAACATCTATGCGCGCGGCGCAGTCGACGATAAGGGCCAGCTGTGGATGGAAGTTAAAGCGCTCGAATCGCTGATGAAGGCGCACAACGGCAAGCTGCCTATCAATGTGAAAATCATTTTCGAGGGCGAGGAGGAAGTCGGGGGCGAGTCGATTGCCGACTACGTGCGCAAGCAGAAGGCGAAGCTGAAAGCTGATTTCGCGCTGGTCTGTGACACCGAGCTATTCGCGCCGAATCTCCCCACGCTATGCGTCGGTTTGCGAGGACTGGTGTACACGGAGATCGAGGCTTACGGCGCGAAGACTGACCTGCACTCCGGCATGTACGGCGGGGCGGCGCCCAATCCGTTCTTCGCGCTGATTGAAATCATCAGCAAGCTCAAAGACTCGAAGGGCAGAGTTTTGATTCCGGGTTTCTACTCGAAGGTGAAGGCTCCGACTGCGGACGAGTTGAAGGCGTGGAAGCGGCTGCCCTTCAATGAGGAGCACTATCGCAAGACGGAAGTCGGCTCCAAAGTGCTCACTGGCGAGCCCGGCTACTCGGTGCTTTATCGCACCTGGGCGCGGCCCACGCTTGAAGTGCACGGCATGCCGGGCGGATTCACGGCTCCGGGGGCGAAGACAGTGATTCCGGCGAAGGCGGCGGCGAAGGTCTCGATGCGATTGGTGCCGAACCAGGATCCGGACGACATCCTGAAGCGCTATACCGCCTATGTGAAGAAGCTCACGCCCAAGGGAATTGAGACGAAGATAAAGGTGTGGAGTAAGGGGCCGGCGTGCGTCGTTTCGACCGATAACCGCTACATCAAAGCCGCGACCGAAGCGATGCACGACATTTTTAAAAAAGACACGGTGTTTATCCGCTCGGGCGGCTCGATTCCGATCGTGACGGATTTTCAGGATGTGCTGAAGATTCCGAGCGTGATGATGGGCTTCGGCTTGCCGGACGATAATCTGCACGCGCCGAATGAGAAGTTTCATATTCCGAATTTCCATCGGGGGATTGAATCGATTTGCCTATTTTTTGAGAAGTTGGGATAGGAGCAAGGTTTCAAGGTTGCAACGTTTCAAGATTTCAGAGTTGGGCGGGGTTTGTACTTCCCCGCCCAGTTTCATTTCGGCTGTCCAGAGCCGGCGGGACGCCGGCGCTACCCACCGGTTAACGCTTTGCTTACCTGTTCGTGGACCAGGCGGGTGGCTTCTTCTTGGCTGCCAGTAGCCTCGGTGAGTGAGTCGAAAAATTCGAAAGAGGTCAGCGCCCAGAGGGTGATGGCCCGTTGCGATTGGTCTTGAGTTATGCGGGCGGGGTTTGGCGGGTCGAACATGCTTACGATCCTGGCCGCGGCTGCCTGGCGGCGACGGTTTCTGGCCTCGACGGCCGCTCCGAATTCGGGATCGATCGCAGCAATGCCGTGAATGCGCCGGATGAGTAGCCGGTCTTTGCTCCAAAAACCACAGAAGACATCCACAAAGTCGGCCAGCGCGGACTCAGGGTCGGTCTGCTGCATCACCGAACGCATGCGCTCCATGCCTCCGCTGATGGCGAGTTGGTCGAAGAGCGCTTCGAGTAAGCCGGACCTTGAGCTGAAGAGGTTGTAAATCGTCTGCCGGGTCACGCCACTGCTGCGGGCGATTGATTCCAGAGAAAAGTCGACGAAGCCCTTCGATTCCAGTTGCGCACGCGCCGCGGTGAGGATCTTCGTGCGCTTTCGGTCGGATTGTTGTTGTCGCAGAGCCAATGAGTAGGGCCGGGGACAAGCCGTGCTTTCGCGTGTAGCCACGGGGTGATGGTAATGCACCTGCATTAACTTGACAATATGTAAAGTTAATTGATAGGATTACGACCAGCAAGTGGGGACATGAACAACTCAGTGCAGGCCAAAATCAAGACATCGGGACTGACAGAGCCCGCACGGTCATGGAGTTTGGTGCGCACGGGATTGTGGGTCTCCATCGTAATTGCGGTGGCCGCGGTCATCCGGCGCGTGGTGGCTCTGATGCATCCCGTAACGTCCGGCCCTCCCCAAATGGTCGCTCTCGATGCCGTGTTTGTGTCGCACAAAGCGCTCACGCTGGCGCACATTCTTCCGGCCCTCGCTTTCGTGCTGCTCATTCCGTTTCTTTATGCGCGTCGCTTCGCGCGTGCGAGATGGGTGGAGCGGATTCTCTTCCCTCTGGGAGCAATCGTCGGCATTACCGCTTATGCGATGAGCACCGACTCGATTGGCGGATGGCTGGAACGGTCGGCGGTTCTTTTTTTCAACACTCTCTTTATGTTTTCGCTGTTGCGCGCATGGCAATTGCAGGGGGAACAAAATCGGAAACTGGAGTGGATGACGCGCGCGATCGGCATCCTTCTCGGGATCGCAACCACACGACCGATAATGGGCATCTTTTTTGCGACCAGTCCGCTAACGCATCTGGCGCCCAGCCAGTTCTTCGGGATCGCATTCTGGAGTGGTTTCTCGATCAACACGGTGGCGGTCGAGATTTGGCTTCGTTCCCGCGCTGGCCGCTTGAAGCTCGAACGAACGGCAGTGCAGCGGGCAGCATGATTGTCCGAGTCGGCTGGGCAGACGAGTGCGTCCCAACGCGGGCTTGCATGCAGACAGCGCTGTGATTGTCCCATCGCCCGGGCTGACCTGTACCTTTGTGACCTGTGCCATAAACGCAGGGCGATGT
Organism: Acidobacteriota bacterium; assembly: GCA_003225465.1. Taxonomy (GTDB): domain Bacteria; phylum Acidobacteriota; class Terriglobia; order Terriglobales; family Acidobacteriaceae; genus Gp1-AA133. The sequence continues at coordinate 3,419 of QIAH01000252.1, forward strand.
ACGTTCCTGTGTCAGGCCATGTCCTCCCCCAACGAATTCCGCAAGAGTGTACGTTATCCTCTGCATCTTCCCGTCACCGTGAAATTAGGCACGGCCGAGATCTCGGCACGTTCGGAGAACATCTGCCGCAATGGCATTCTGCTTTCAAGTGACTTCCTGATGTTGAAGGGATCTTCGGTGCAGCTAGCGGTGCACTTCGCGCAATCGGTCGAGATGGGCGCCTCGCTCATGGGACGCGGCAGAGTGCTGCGGGTGGAACCCAACGTTTCCGGAGGCTTTGTAGTGGCCATCGGCTGCGAGGTACCGTTTCGGATTGCGAATCCTGCCCGGATGTAGGTCAACTCCATTCCAACCAGCCAGCGTCCATCCGCCATCAGCAGGCTCTGCGGTTGATGTTCTAATTTTTGTGCCCGCTTCTACATGAAAATCCTCTGCCCGGCAGGGAGCAAATCCGCATCCCAATTGGCCACAAGCTAAAAGCGCGCAAGGGGAATGGAATTTGATAAAGCTCCAGAGGACCCGGCTAAGAGCCCTGGCAATTCCGTTGATAATCTTTTTCGGATGCTCCGTGGCCGTGTCGCAGACGAATGCCGGCGCGGGCTTGGTCTCAAGCGCGACCCTCAACGCAAGCGAGACATCGTCGATTGAAATCCTGCCTGCGATTCCGGAAGAAGCACCGCAAGGCGCGGTTGGGGAGGGGGAAAACGGGCGCCCGCATGGATTCATCATGCGGAATGTGCGACGCGGGCTCGAGGACCAGAAGGAACTCTACGGCGCACCGTTCAAAGCGAAGAACCTGAAGTGGGACGCATTGACCCTGGTAGGCACGGCCGCCTTCCTGGCTACTGACCGACAGGTCATGCGGAATATTCCCCGTGATCACGTCAACATCAGCCACGATCTCGCTTTGCTGGCCTTGGGGGCAACCAGCGTGGCCTCAGGCGGCATATGGGCCTGGGGGATCAAGACGGACAATCCACACGCCAAAGAGACTGGGGAACTAACGCTCGAAACGCTCGCCAATACATTCCTGATCTACACGCCCATGCAATTCGCGGCGGGACGTGAGCGTCCTGACGAGGGCACCGGGAATGGCCGATTCTGGCGGCACGGGAACTTCAACACTTCCTTTCCCGCGGGACATCCGATGTTCACCTGGGCCATGTCCACCATGATCGCGCATGAATACCCGAAAACGTGGGTGAAGATTTTGGCGTACGGAGCAGCTCTTTCGGTTTCAGGGGCACGGCTCACGGGGCGTAATCATTTTCCGTCCGACATCTGGGTAGGAAGCTTATTGGGCTACTTCATTGGAACGCACATTTTCCACGCGCACTGCGAGCCAGGACTGAGCGAGGCGTGTCATCGCGAGTGATGGGGCCAGGCTCTCGGCTCCAGCTTTTGAGCCGGAATGCAACGCTCAGAGCAATCCGAACACAACCAGGCTGGAATTCGTACCCACATACACTTTCCCATTCACTCCCATGAGCTGGGCAAAATGCGGGAAGGGGGGCAGTGAGTCCCGTCCAGCGCTCTGGGCGGCATCGTAGATCCGCCGGAGCGTGATGGCATCAAACGCCTGCAAAGGACTGCTGGTGGTGGTGCCGGGACCCTGCAACTGCCAGAGAATGCCATTCGTGGTGCCGTTGGCCGACAATACGGGCGAGTGTCCGCCAGTCACCTTCACCGACTGGTCCACAGGAGCATTGGAGAGCAACCCGTTGCTCAGAGACCAGGCCATGATCGGTGCGCCCATTCCGCTCGAATACACTCTGCCATTCCAGTAGATCAGCGATCCCGTTTCCAGGCCGACGGCACGCTGCAACTCTTGGACAATTTGGGTGTCACGGCTGGTACAACTGGAACACAGGTGTCCCATTTTTGAGCGATTCAGCAGGTACAATGTGCCTTCCTTGCCCACCGCAATGGCGAGATAGGGATGAAGGCCCGGCTGATTCGGCAGAATGAGAACTGAATCGTTCAAGTCCAGGTCATGCGACCTTAGGGAGGCCCAGTTATAGGGCGTGAACCAGTCCCCCAGAGTCAATCCGTTGCCCGCCCGGTTTAGTCTCAAGACACTTTGGCCGAAGTTCACCCCGGCGACCACGGGACCATCACCGGTCTCGACGTAAACGTTGCCGGCACTGTCGGCGGACGGCCCCCCTCCCTTCTGCCAGATGGCGGCCGTATCTCGTCCGGGTTCGTCGTCGAATGCTCCGCGGAATTGCGGAGTGGGCGATGTGGAAGTGGCGGCGCCGTAGGCGATCACCCAACCTTGTTCCGCACCGTTTATTCCGTTCGAGCCGAAGGCGATGTAGATGACGCCATAGGACAGGAGAAGAGCAGGTCGATTGACCTGGGTACTGTTGTTGAACGTGTACGTCTTGCCGCCGCTGCTGAAGGTGGCCGCAATCCGCACGGGATTGAACTTCGCGGCTCCGGTGGTCACACTTAGCCCCCACAGGCGGTTGCTCACGACGCCATTCAAATAATCTTTTGCGACCACGTAGATGATCCCAGTGGAAGCATCGATCACAGGAGTGGAGACCACGCCGACCTGGTTCCACCCGGTGACGACGCCGCCGCGCTGCACGGCGATGGGCACGGGTGTAGCACCATTCGGGAGCACACGTTTTTTCCAGAGTGGGATGGAACTTGTCCCGGTGTTGTGGTCTGCGTCGA
>QIAH01000390.1 GCA_003225465.1 Acidobacteriota bacterium
TAGAGGACCAGTTCGACTCGATTCGAGACACCCAGCTTGTCGAAGATTCGCAACAAGGATTTCTTGACGGTGTTCTCAGTTACGCTTAACTGTTGGGCAATCGAACGGTTGGGAAGCCCAGCGGCCACCTGTGCCAAAACCTGCTCCTCTCGCGGAGTAAGCAAGAACTCGCCACGCGCGTTGGTTACTTTTAGCGTCGGACCGAGCGTCAAAGCATCGATGACGAACATCAATTGCTCATTGTTCGTCCAGATTTGCCCTTTTTGGACGGCGTGAATACATTTGCAGAGTGCCTTAAATGGTTGCGTGGCCCGGCAGAATAGTCCCCGAACTCCAGCGCGTAGAGCATTCACCACCAGGTCACGATCGTAGGAGTCCAGGAGCAGTACCAGCGACGTTTGTGGATATTTTTGATGAAGGGCTCTGACCGTTTCAAAGTCGGTGTTGGAACCGTCATTCGACAGACGACTGGCCAAAAGCATGACATCGGCAGGGGAGACTGCCAGAGCGTGGAGACAGTCGGAGAGCTCGAATTCGCAACAGGCGATCCTGAAGCCAGACTGGCGGCGCAATGCACTGCTCAACAGCTGCGACTGAGTTCGGTTTGAATCGGCGACCAAGACACGTACAACATGGGCACTTGCGCGCACAAAAACTGCCATAAGGTTTCTCGAGAGCTAAATTCTGGGGGAGGGCCTGTGCTGCAAACCGCAATCTTTTGGTCTGCCACGATCGTTGACACCGTCGCAGCCGAAACCAGTACAGCTTGGTGGCGAACATCTGCCGATTAGGAGGCGATCTTCTGCCGATATAAAGGCTACTCCGAACCTTAGCTTCAACACTGTTCAATTTTGACCGGTTCTCAGTGCAGCTGGGGGACGTTCGAAAGCGGCGCCGTAAGCGCAAATTGGAACTAACCACAGAATCTCTTTCTGAAGCAGAGACGATGCTGCCCGGAGGAGGATTCCTCCGGGCAGCATTGCTGTGTTTACTCTATGTTCGCGCCATGGTCTAAATACCCGTGCCGGTCAGGGCCACGGACTTCGAGGTGGCTGGAGCTGCGACATTGACGTTCAGGTTCGCACTCTTGTTGCCCCTCGACCTCGGTCTGAAGGCGACGTTGACGGTGCAGCTTGCGCCCACCGCCAAGGTCCCAGGACAGTTATTGTTCTGAGTGAACTGATTCGGGTTCGCGCCATTGAGCGCTATGTTGTTGATGATCAGCGGTGCGGTCCCCGTATTCGACACCAACACCGTTTGAGATGCGCTGGTTGTATTTACTGCCTGGTTGCCGAAAGGCAGCACATTGACTGACAGCGACAGCACGGGTGCGACCCCCGTACCGGTCAGCGTCACGACCTGCGGACTGGTTACATCTGAATCCGTGATCGTCAGCGTTCCGGTCAGGACGCCAGTGGTCGTGGGCACGAAGCGCACGTTGATGCGGCAACTTGCTCCCGGACGGAGGCTTCCATTGCAGTTGTTGCTGTCGGAGAAGTTTGCGCTCCACTGGATGCTGTTGATCGTCAGCGTGGTCGTGCCGACGTTCGCCAGCGTGACCTGCTGGGTCGCGCTCGTAGTGCCGACAAGCTGGTTGCCGAAGAGTAACGACGTCGTGCTCAGGCTGATACCGCTGACGACCTGAGTCGCCGCCGGTGAGGTGCTCGTAATGAAGTTGCCGTCGCCCGAGTAAACCGCCGTCAGCTGCCTCGATCCACCAGTCACGAACTTCAGCGCGCAGCTTCCCACTCCAGCCGACAGCGCACCAGTGCAGCTTTCCCCGGTGCTGGCTGTCACGGTCGCGCTGCCGGTCGGGATCCCCGTAAACTGCGGGGCGACCTTGAAGCTGATCGTTACGATCTGTCCGATGATTGCCGGACTTGGCAAGTTGGACGTGATCGTCGTGATGGAATTTGCTTGCAACACAGTCACATTGCCAGCGACGTTGTTGAACGTGTAGTTTGTCGCAGCTGCACCCGTGCAGGTGCTTGGATACGGGTTCCCACTCGCCGCGCTGACCCCACTTAGACTGGTGGCAGTCGTAGAACAAGTCGGTTGCGTCGTTAGCACAGAGCTGGTATCCGTGCCGAGGAAGCCGCTGAAGGAAGCGGTAATCGCCGGAACGGTGTTGCCGTACACGAATGACGCGCTGCTGGCCGTGATGGTCAACGTAGCCTTGCTGACAACCAGGCTGCCCGATGTGCTGCTACCCTGGAAGCCACCCTGTGTTGTATAGGCGGCAAGAAGAGTATGCGTTCCAGCGTTCGGCGCGGTGATGGTGAACGTCGTTAAGCCGCTTGCAAGAGGCTGACTCATCGGCGTGCCGCCATCGACAGCCAACGTCACAGTCCCGGTCGGAGTGAAGCCGGTCGGACTGGAAGCGACGGTGACGGTCACGAGACCGTTCGCGTTATAGGTGACGGTCTGAGCGTTGATCGAGACGACGGTATTCACAACTCCCGCTCCGGTCATCGCAACCGCGAGGGTCGGATGCACGGTGTCGTTAGTCGTGAAGGTGATCGTCGCGCTTGCTGGCGAGACCGCTGTCGGCGTATAGGTCACGGCGAAGACGCATGTTCCGCCAGCAGCAACCGTGGTACAGGCATTGGCTGTGGAAGTGAAGTCCGTCGATCCGGTCTGGGTGGGAGCACTCAACGTCAACCCCCCATTGCCAGTGTTGCTGATGGTCACCGTAGCAAGTTGTCCATTGGAGAGCGTCGTCGCCAACGAGCCAACCGTCACGTTGCCGAACGCAAGTGAAGTCGGCGCGATAGTGCCAAACGGCGCTGTCGCGATACTGGCGATGTTCGACCAAGTCGAGTACAGCGGACCCGTAACGTTGTAACTCTGCTCGAACGGTGACTTGAACCCGTCGTCGATCGCCTGCACCTTGTAGTAATAAGTGGTGCCGGAAACCAGTGTCGGATCGCTGTCCGTGTAGAGTACAGGCCCTCCCCAATCAGTTCCTTCTTGCGCGGCATTGAGATGCGCGTTCGGCGTAGGAACAGGGATTAAGGTTGGCGGGTTGGTCCCGAAGTTTGGATCGACATCCCTTTGCAGGATGAAACCCGTCTCGCTCGCCGAGTTGTCCGTCCACGTCAGGTTGACTCCACCAGTGTTATTGCTGGTGGCAAACAAGTTAGACGGGGCTGGCGGCGGGACCTGCCACATGATCGGCCGCATCATGTCGTTCTCCTCGTGGCCGAGGATGTGACAGTGCCAGACGTACTCCCAACCGAAGTTGGTCGGGCCGTCCACAGTGGTTGCGCCGTTGTTGCTGAACGGATCCAGGTTGCTGAACATGTTGCCCATACCCGTCACGTCGTTCAAGCGAACGCTGTTCGGTATCGGCCACGGGAGCTGTGGCGTGATCGGCTGCAGCGCCACAATGATGTCCTCCAGCGGATTCATCCTGACAGTGTCCTTCCAGCCCATCTCGTTTGCATCTGGCGGACGGAGCGAACCGTCCCATCCCACGCGGTTGATAACTTGGACGTTGAACAGGTGGAAGTGGATGAAGTGGCTGTCCACTCCGTTGTGGGTGATCTTCCAGAGTTGTGTGTCGCCCTGGCGGATGATCTCCGTCGCCGGATCAACATAGCCGAGAGGGATCGTTGTCTGATTGGTGAAGTTAACGGTCGGCAACTCGGTGCCAAGCGTCGCGTTCATGCGGCCATAGTCCAGTGTAAAGAGTTCCTGGATGGTCTTGTGGTTCAGTGCTGCGCAAAGCCCAGGTGGCGGCACACTGCACGCAGGTAACTTTTCAGCAGACAACAGCGCCTCGAAGGTGAGGGGCGCGATTGGATTGAACGTCAGCGTGTTGGCAGAGATCGGCGCGTAGATCGGCGGGAAATTGCCGTTGTACGCCGAATTGTAGGCAGGCTCAGGCACGATCGTTGTCGGCTGAGTCGATGCGAACAGGCCCGGGCCGGCCGCTGTCGTAGCGAAGGCCGCCTTTAATGCTGGCAAGCTGAAAGGAACGGCGTTTGGGGCGTTCACCGTCGGATCAACAACTACCTGCATGACGGTGCGGGTGTTTGGGCCATAGCCGGGAGGCGTGTTGGGTGCGCCGCCGATGGGCGTCTGGTCGCCGTCGCCCGTGAAGTAGTCCAGGCGGGAGTCATTCGCAGGCGCGGGCGTGGGCGCGTCATTATAGAGAATGAGCGTCTTGCCGGCGAACTGCGAGAAGTCCACGATGACATCGGCGCGCTCCGCAGGCCCGAGCCACAGGCCGTGAACCGCGACGCTGGTGACGGTAATGCTCCTCATGTTCTGCTCGTAGTTGATTGCCGTCGGCGGGATCACGACCGGAGCGGGGAGCAGTCCTCCCTCGCTTCCGATCTGGATCCACGCGGGGCCAGCCTTGGTCGGGTCGGGCGATCCACCCGCCCTGCCATCCGCCGCCCACATCGTCTGCGGAGCGGGGATGCCAGGTTGCGGACCATAGTTCGGCCAGCAGCCGCTCGGCAGTCCAGTTCCGTTGAGCGGGTTTCCGGTTCCGTCCAGCTTGCCGGTAGCCAGGCCTATGACAAGGCCCGGGACAGCCACAGGGTTAATGGCGCTGCAAAGCGGAAGTCCGTTCGCTGGCGGCAAAGCGGCCGGCAGCATCGCTACTTCCGTGTTGTTCTGCGTTGGGTCGGCCAGGAACCACGATAGGTTCCATGAGCGGTCATTTCCGGCGCTCAGTATCTGGAATCTGTACGCCGCCGGCGCCACATGGAGGACCGGATATGCCTTGCCGTTGACGACCGGCGTGTCCATGAACGACTCCGGTGTTCCGGATGGGTTGGGGATGATCGGACAACCCGCCGATGGAGTGGCCGTAGTTGATTGCAGCACCTGTCCCGGGAACGCAGTTGATGTGCATGGGATGGTGACGTCTGTCGCGCTAGGCTTGGCAGCCGTTAGAGTCGTCATCGGGGGGAAGAACCATGGGCCGTAGTCCCAGCGCCCATATGGATTGCCTCCACCCAGTGCGTCGGCGGGGTTCTGGTTTGGCATGTAGACGTGCGAGAACCAGAGGTCGCCGTTGCCGTTGCTGGTGGTCGCATTCAGCGCCGTCGCCCCGAAGCTCCCGATCCATGTCGGGTCCTGAGCCGCGAGTTGTGGTGCGCTTGGCACGAACGTCTTGTCCTGGATGACCAGCGGGATCAGGTGAGTGAGATCGTTGGTGGCAATGCTGCCCGGAGCAGTCGCGTTCGCCAGCGCCGTTTCTTCCGCTGGATCGTAGAGCAGATAACCCGCGGCCTCTCCGGCGTAGACGTTCAAGCGAGTGATGCCGTAGGCGTGGTCGCGGTAGAACATCAGGCGTCCGCCCTGCTGGTTGGTCCAGTAGAACGTCATGTCGCCCGCCGTCGGCGTGTTGGTCGCGCCGGTCGGGAGAGCGTAGCTGCCTCCGGTGAACGAACCGTTCGGATAGCAGTTTGCCGAAACCGTCGCGCTGCAATAAGGCACGATGTTTCCACCGAAGAAGTACATGTCGGGAACGGGTTGCGTGCTCACTCCGTTCAGGGGAGTATCGTTCTCAGGGGTCGTCCACTGGTGCGGGGTTCCGTCGCTGATCCACGGAGTTGCGCCGCCGTGCAGGTGAAGCGTGGCTCGGTTTTGAGGATCACTGGGTCCGGACCCCATGAAGGTCGTATCGACGGGGATGAACAGGTCGCCGCCCGCGCCAGTGGGAAGCAGGTTCCTGAACAACACTCGAACTGGACGGTCCTTCTGTGCAAGAATCACCGGGCCGAGATATGACTGCGTGATGCAAGATGTGGTTGTGGTGTTCGCGAGTTGGCAGTAGCCGCGCAGGGTTGTCGCCGGCAAGCTCAGGTGCATTGTCGCCTTGTACTGAACCAGCCCGATGATGTAGAAGTCAGACCCCGGGAAGGTGGTCGTATCCGGAATCGCGATCGCGCCCTTCAGGTCGGGCAGCGGGTCCTGAAACTTGAGCATGCCAGTTCCAGCAGTGAACGGCGGTCCGATGATCGCGGTCGCCATCGCGCCGCTTCCACAGGCTGGTTGTGCAACGCCTCCGCAGGTCGGCGCCAGAAGCGTACCACCCACGCCCACATCCACGATGCTCACCATGGGCATGGTGTAGTTGGTTCCGTTTCCAGTGAGGCCTGTGATGGCACCAGTCGAGTCGAAGGTCGCCGTCGCTGTTGCGCCAGTGCCGGTTGGATCGGTGATCACGACCATGGGGTTGCCGTAGCCACTGCCTCCGTTGATCAGAGTGAAGCCTGTTATCGTGCCGGCCGGAAGCGGGCTGTTCGCCCAGTTGCCGACGCCGAAATAATCTGTGCAGTTGGTTGTGCCAATGGTGTCCGGAGGAACGGATGCGCTGTATATCGGCCGGCCGTTCGCTTCGAAGCTATTGCAGGTTCGCACGTTGGTTCCCTGAGCTGCAAGGACTCCGCAGAGCATCAGGAGCAGGAACGAGAGACGAAGTGCGCTTTTCATGTTACTTCACCCCCTTGCCATGCTTCCTGATAGCGGCCGCACGCCTGTCTGAGCGAGCGATCGCCGCCTTCCAGCGCTCGCTGTTCTTCATCTTGCCCATGCCCATCTGCCGCATCGAGACCTTGTGTGTGGACTGGGTCGTTGAATTGTGTTGTGAATGGGTTGTTGTTTGCGCGCCGCTCGGGACTACTCCCCAGCAAAGTGCAGCCGCCAGCAGCAAAAGTCGAGTAAGTATTTTTGATGTTCGTGTAGTCATAATTATTCTCCTTGCCGGAAGCATTACAGCGGATGACCTGTGGGGAAACGGATGATGTGGGATTAGTGGTGCCTGGAAAAGAAAGTGGATGAACTTGGGGCACAAAATCCGGTACGACTCAGCGCATGCGAAAGCGCGATAGGTAAGAGCTGGAACGCTCGCAAGCAGCGCTCGAGACTTCTCTGTCACAGGAATGTCCGACTGCGACCCTTCGGCCATTGAGAATTTTTATCGCAGCGCCCAAGCAGTGCGCTTTGCTGGCGCGCAATATGTGAGGTAAGTCACGAAGATGGGTGATAAGAGTGGTTGGAACGGCGTCCGTCCGCAGTTGTGTGCGTGTGGAAACGCAATTTGCGAACGTGAAAATGAGTTTGTCCTGGTAGTTAGTGAAGAGCGAATTACGACCAACTATCATCGACCAGCAGCTAACGCTCGAACTGGTCGAGACTCATGCAACGATGTCGCGGAACGCTGCACTGGGACGAGAGTCTCCGACGCTGGTCACCTCGCGCATTCGCGTACTGGTATCATCCGTTGCAGTATGAGCCTGATCGCACAATCCCTCTGTGCCCTTCGCAACATTGATCAGAGCAGGGAGATTGTCGACTATGATTGCTTTCGATTCCGGTTGGAGAATGCCCCACTCTGCCCACTGACAAAGCAGTCGGCTGATGGTGAACAGGGTCGTTCCGGTCATTTGCGCTAATTCTTCGCAGGAAAGATAAATGGGCCCCTTGTGAGTTGGGCTGCCGCTCCGTTCAAGTAGTCGGAGCAGCGTCCGAGCCACCCGCTGCGGGACTCGCTCCGTGGCCAGATCACGAAAGCATTCTTCCAGCAGCCGCAGACGCTGATCCAGGATGTTGACGGCATTGTCGAGCAGTACCGGGAACTGAGTCCAATAAGCTTTAAAGGTCGATGCTTCCCAAACCAGCAGCTGGCACGGCTCGATGGTCTCTGCGCTCGAACGATGCGTCCTTCCCGTCAATAGTTCTGCTCCTCCGACCAGTTCACCGCTTCCTTTTACTCGGAGAATGACTTCTTTGCCGGATTCGGTCAGTTGAGTGATCTTGATCAGGCCGGAAGCAATAATAAAGACGAAGGATGCAGAATCACCTTGGCGAAAAAGATGGTGCCCGCTCGGAATAGTCTTCTCACGCCCCGTCGTGGCGATCTCCGCGCATTGACCGAGAGAGAGCCCGCGGAAAAAAGGGGCCGCCTGTACCCAAGCAAGCCGGGTGTGCAGCGAAGGGGTCTCGCCGGCTGGGCGTTCGCCGAACAGTATCGCTCTCCGGCGTGAGCCGGGAATCGTATCCTGCAACTTCTCGTTATGTGAACTTACCTCCAGCCCCGAGAGCGAAAATCTCCTTCGAGCGGGTCTGCAAAGGCTGCGGCTCCCCATGATCAGACTCCCCAAAAGCGACGCTGCTTTAATGCTGGCTGAGGAGGGCAGTATCCGTAGAGCTGGTACAAGTCGGCTTGCAAGGAAGCGCAGGCGATCTGACGAAGTGGCGCTTCCAGCAGCTCGGTACCGTCATCAACAGTCCGACAGCGGCGAAATTTAACTTGCCAAATAACAGTTTCCTGGGTTCGGCCTACGGGGGAGAAACTTGCAGTCAAGCCTTGCAATCACGCTGGCGTCCCTTGGACCGCTCGGCGTTAAGACTTGTTCTGGCTAAAGCGGCACTTGGGGGGCGTACAGTGCTACGCCTTAGTCAGCAAGAACGGACTAATTCTCTCGTTTTTCTGACCCACAGGCTGTGACCGTTGTCACCGATGTTAGTGATTGAGTGGGCTTGGAAACCCCAAGTCGGTGGGCTCCGGTGCAAAAGCTGCGAGTAGGAGTGGACAGGATCACGTTTCCATTGGGTCGCACTGATGAGCCATGATGCAGACGTTGTTCGGATGGGCGCGAATGACCCGCATTTGAATATCCGTTCCTGATTCCAGCACTTATCGGTGCTCGAGTATGGACCGAGCCTTGGCTGCCAGACTCTTCATTGAGAAAGGTTTCTGCATGATCTCGACGTCTTCGGTCAAACCCTCCTGGGAGCGAATTGCCTCGTCAGGATAGCCGGACATGAAGAGAACTCTCGTTTCAGGGTGCAGTTGCTTCATGCGAGTGGCTAATTCCAGTCCACCCATGTTAGGCATCAAGAGGTCGGTGAGCACAAGATCTATGGTCCTCTGCTGGGTTGCGGCGATGGAAAGAGCAGCCTCTCCATCGGGTGCTGTAAGCACGTTGTACCCCAGCCGCATCAGATAGGCGCTGATCACTTCGCGAATAGCCGCCTGATCTTCAACCAGAAGAATTGTTTCGCTACCGGTGGATTTCTCTGGCTCCGCTAGTGCGCTCTGACCGGACGCAGCCTCCTCATCGCACTGGGGAAGAAATATTTTGAATGTTGTGCCCCGGCCAAGAACACTCTCCACCGTGATTGCTCCATCGCTCTGCTTTACAACTCCATAGACCATCGACAGGCCCAGCCCGGTTCCTTTTCCAGGAGCTTTCGTGGTGAAGAACGGTTCGAAGATTCGTGATTGGGCATCGGGGTCGATGCCTACACCGGTGTCACTGATTGTCAACGCCACGTAAGAACCAGGTGGCAAAGATGAATGCTGCCATACCTGTGTTTCGCTGAAATGAACATTTCGAGCCTGGATCGCAAGCGTACCTCCGGCAGGCATCGCATCGCGTGCATTCACGGCCAGGTTAAGAATTGCCTGTTCAAGCTGGCTGCGATCGACTTTAATCTTCCCAATTTCGGGGTGGATCTCAAGTTGCAGCGTAATTGTCGCGCCGAGCAGACGCTCCAGCATCTTGCCTACTTCGGTCAGGACGGTGCCAAGATCCAAGACCTCCGGCTGCAGGATCTGTTTGCGGCTGAATGCCAGCAACTGGCTCGTGAGTGAAGCCGCCCGGGTCGTCGCGTTATGAATCTCGACGGCATCCGCGTAAGAGGAATCGGTTTGTGGCAGCTGCCCAAGAATCCGGTCGGCGTGCGCCTGGATGACCATCAGTAGATTGTTAAAGTCATGAGCTACGCCTCCCGCGAGTTGACCCACGGCTTCCATTTTCTGAGCCTGGCGCAGCTGATCCTCCAGCCGCTTGTACTCGGTTATGTCGTAGAGCACGCCTTGCATCAGAGGAATGGATCCGTCCGGAGCCTCAAGCAGTTTGGCTTCGTCACGGAACCACAGGATACGGCCATCGCGAGCGCACATTCGATACTCGGCCTGATAGAGTTCGCCGGTTTCCTGCACGCGCTTCTCGGCGGCGAGAGCAATTTGACGGTCGTCTTCGTGAATGCAGCGCATCCAGATGCCAGGATCCGAAAGCCACTCGTCAGCGGAGAAGCCCAGCATGGATTCGATCTGCGGGCTTACGAAGTGCCACCGGCCAAGGGACCCCACTTCTGCGATGTAGGTGATGGCGGGTAGCCGCTCAACCAAAGTTCGATAGCGCTGCTCAGCAGCTTGGAGTTCAGTCCTGGTGCGGTGGTATTCGATCGCAATGCCGGCAAGATGGCTGGCGCGATTGATCAATGCCAGATGGTAGCTGTCGGGCGTGCGAGGCTGGCTGTAGTAGCAGGCGAAGGTGCCGAGGGTCGTTCCATCCCGTGACGGGATGGGCATAGACCAACAAGCGCGCAAGCCGTGCGGCAAGGCAAGATGCTTGTGGTCGGCCCAGAGGGGATCAGTCGCGATGTCACTCACCACCACCAGTTGTTGCAGGTAAGCCGCGGTACCGCAGGAACCGGCGCGCGGACCGATTTCCGCTCCATTTACTGTTTCCAAGTAACCGTTGGGAAGGCTGGGGCCAATGCCACTATGGAGCGTGCGATTCCGCTGGTCTAACAGAAGAATCGAGCACAAGAGGCCCGCGGAAATTTCCTCGATCTTCAGGCACAGATTTTCGAGGACCTGCGCAACTGGGCGCTGCGCCATGATCATTTCGAGAACGGCTTTGTCGAGAAGGGACAAAGCCTCTGCGATTCTCTGGTGATCAATCTGCGGGGTTGGACTTGCGGTGGACATGGATGCACAGCTGTTGCCGCCGCATGGCTTCGTGCTGCCTGGGCTCTGCAGTTAGAGTGACTTGAGCGAGCAGGTTGATTATCTGAGCAGCGCGGTCAGCATAACAGATTACGGTGGTAACAGTTGGATGAAAGTTCCCTGCCCGCTCTCGTGCGACGGGTGCAACCTAAGGTCATCTCGCAGCGGCATTCCGGTAATACGAGGAATGCGGCGCCGATCCACTTGTTACTTCGAGACGAGCGGACAAAGCAGCAGAAAACGAAACGCCTCGCGCTGATGAAGCCGCGAAGCGTCGTTGAACAGCCCTCCCCCGAGTACTGCTCCCATCCAGATTAGCTAACACGAACACTGCAGGAAATGGCACGAGAGTGCGATCACCGGCACTGATGGGCCAGCCTTAATTTGCAGGTGATCGCCAATGTGGTGTGACTTCTGTGTGTCCCCCGTCGGAGCCATTCCCATTGCTCGTTGTCTGGCGCATAGTAGTTTTGGAGAGCAAATGCGACAGAGCAGTTCCGAGACAGATAGGCGCCAGCAGAATCGGTTGAAAGGCGTCTTGCCAGTAAGAGTGCGAGGTACGGACAAGGACGGGCAAACTTTCGATGAGATTGCTCACACTCTCGACATCGCCGCGATTGGCTCGCGGGTTGGCGCGATTCATCACCAGTTGAGAATTGCCGATCGAGTGACTGTGGTGCATCGCCAGCGCAGGATGGAATTCTTAGTAGTTTGGACGAAGCTAGTCGGCAAGCACGAGTATCACGTGGGTCTTCAGGCACTCAAACAGGAAAAAGATGTTTGGGGATTGAATTCATGTGATTTCGAAGTCAGGGCTCCACGTGCTCGATCGATGGCTCAGGGAACAGGGACATAACGGAACCGAGGGGGAACTATTAACGACCATATGAACAGACTATGGCAGGAGACCGAGGGGCAGGACGTCGCGGAATACGCCATCATGTTGGCGGTCGTCCTTGTGATCGTCACCGGCATGGTACGACTGATTGGCACGAATGCCAGTGCGGTGTTTTCGCAAGTGGGTAGCTCTATTCAGTAGTGGAAGCATCCAGAAACGACACTCCCGTATAGCGCCCGCCAATCCCGACAGACCTAACTACAACATACCCGCCTCCGATACGAGCCTGAGGCATTGGCCTCAGGCTTTTTGTGGGGGCATAGGTGAGACCCTGAAGTTTGCGGGGATGTGCCGCTGGCACTTCACAATACCGGGAACAGCAAAAAGAGCCGCGTCTGACCCTCGCTAGGAAACTACCGCCATGGTCTCATTTGAATATCCGCTTTCCAAAGAACCGCTGCCCAGGGCAGTGACCACGTAGTAGTAAGTCTGTCCCGCGGTGACGCTGGCATCGATATAGGAAGTAGCGGAGAGAAGAGTTGAGACTCTGCTATACGGTCCTCCGGTCTGATTGCCGCGATACACGTAGTAGCCTTGCACCGTTGAGGCATCCGGATTCCAGCTCAGGTCGACATTGTGCTGGGCTGTTTGCAGGGCCGTACCGGTGAGATTCTCCGTCAGCAGCGAGCTTGACCGCTGGCCTTTTTGTTTGGGCAATGGCAAAAGGGTTGGGTTAGAACAAGCGCGCCAAAGCAATGAATGAAGTTTACGCGGTACTTACTTCCCGGCCAGCTCTTTCTTCACGACGTCGCTGACGACTCTTCCGTCGACTCGCATGCCCGCGCCGGCAAAGCGTGCCATGGCATTTTTCATAACCGTGCCCATGTCCTTCATGGTGGGCGAGTCCATCTCTGCGATCGTAGCTTTCACGCCTGCCACGATTTCGTCTTCGCTGGCGGCTTTAGGGAGGTAGCTCTCAATGACCTTGATCTCGGCAGCCTCCTTGTCGGCCATCTCCTGGCGACCGCCCTTGGTGAACTGTTCGACAGAGTCTTTGCGCTGCTTGATGAGCGTGGCGAGGACCTGCTGGGACTCTTTGTCATCGAGCGGGCCCATTTTTTCAGTCTGGCGCAGCGTGAGGGCGGTCTTCACCATGCGCAGGCAGGAAAGACGGGCCTCGTCTTTCGCCTTCATCGCGGCCACCAGGTCTTTTTGAATCTGATCGATGAGGCTCATAGTGCGCCAATTATAGCCGCTTACCGCAGAGAGCCGCGCCGCAGAAATCGATGCCGCCATTCCTTGCTCGATGCAAGGCTCGCATCGTGAAAGTGCGAAATCCCCGAAATCCACCCGTCCGCGATAAACTTAATTGATCATCGTGAGAGCCGGGATGCTTTCTGAGCAGTCCGCCGTCGGAGTGTCTGAAGCTGATGGTGCCTTGCTGCAGTTCCCGGGATGAAATCATCCAAGGACTCGAACTCATGCTGCGCAAAAATCGTCTGTTTACGCCCGGCCCCACTCCTTTGCTTCCGGCAGCCCAGTTTGCCGAAGCCTCGTTCACAGCGCATCATCGGACGGCTGATTTCCGCAATCTGTTCACGCGCGTGCTGGCCGACATGAAGGAATTTATTGGCACGCAGAACGATGTTCTGGTGCTGGCCTGCTCGGGCACCGGGGTGATGGAAGCTGCGGTTTCGAACCTGACCTCGCCGGGCGACAAGATCCTGGTATTGACTGCGGGAAAATTCGGTGAGCGCTGGACGGCTCTGGTCGAGGCATACGGTTGCCAGGTCGACACACTCAGCAAGCCTTATGGCGAGACTTTCTCGCTCGATGAAGTGCGTTCGCGGCTCACGCCCGACGTTCGTGCGGTTTACGTGCAAGCGACGGAGACATCCACCGGCGCTCGGCACGACGTAAAGGGCATCGCGAAGCTGGTTCGTGCCACCGGGAATGACACTCTGCTCGTCGTGGATGCGATCACCGGTCTTGGTACGACCCACCTCGACGTCGATGGCTGGGGCGTGGACATTATTATTGGCGGCTCGCAGAAGGCTCTCATGATCCCGCCGGGACTGGCTTACTGCGCCGTGAGTGAGCGAGCCTGGCAGCGGATGGAGACGACCAAGTCGCCGCGCTACTACTTCGATCTGCGCAAGGAGCGGAAGTCTGCCGCCAAGGGCGAGTCGGCATATACGCCGGCGACCTCCTTATTCGCGGCTTTGGGGGCGGCGCTCGACTACATCCGGCAGCTCGGTGCCGGAAATCTGGGGGCGGGGCGCGAGGATCTGGTCAACAATGCCGAGCTCGCCGCGGAAATGACGCGCGCGGGAGGACTGGCTCTCGGACTGAAGCTATTTGCTCCTTCGTCGCCGGCTGCAGCTGTCACAGCCCTCGAAGCGCCTGCCGGGGTAGACTCGGGTGCGATCGTGAAAGAGTTCCGAGAATCGTTCAACGCGGTCGTGGCCAACGGGCAAGGGGAAATGAAGGGCAAGCTTTTCCGGATGGCACACATCGGCTACTACGACTATCTCGATACGATTGGCGCTCTTGCTGCCCTGGAGCATGTGCTGGCACATGTGACTGGTAAATCTGTCGCATTCGGTTCAGCGGTGCGTGCGGCCCAGGAAGTCTTCGCCCGGCAAACGGAAGCCGCCGGGGCGAGCCGATAGCGGTCACAACCTGTTCTCCGGGAAACAAAGACGAAATGAAAATAGTCGTTGCTGAGAAAATTTCTGCCTCCGCAGTCGCCCTACTACAGGAACCGCGCTGGACGGTGGTTACTCATGATCAGCTCGAAGGCAAGCTGAACTCTCATCTGGCGGATGCGGACGCTCTTATCGTGCGCTCGGCGGTCCAAGTGAATTCCGCTCTGCTCGAACATGCGCCCAAGCTACGGGTGGTTGGCCGCGCGGGTGTGGGCGTGGACAATGTCGACCTGGATGCTGCTACCCGCAAGGGGATTGCGGTGATGAACACTCCGGGCGCGAACGCGGTGGCGGTGGCGGAGCTTACGCTCGGCCTCATGCTGAGCATGGCGCGCTTCGTTCCGCGCGCCGACGCGCTGATGCATGCCGGGAAATGGGAGAAAAAATCGCTTCAGGGCAGCGAACTCCGGGGGAAAACTCTGGGCGTGATCGGGCTCGGCAAGATCGGGATGGAGGTAGCGCGCCGAGCCAGCGCGTTTGGGATGGAGATTGTCGGGCACGATCCGTTCGTCTCGGCCAGCGTGGCGAAGGCGCAGGGCATCCGTATGTGCAAACTTGAGGAAGTCTACGCGGTCGGAGACTATCTCACGTTACACGTGGGCCTGACACCGCAGACCACAGGCATGATCAACACCGACTCGATAAGGAAGATGAAAAAGGGCGTACGCATCGTGAATTGTGCGCGGGGCGAGCTGGTGGATGAGGGAGCGCTGGCGCACGCGATCAAACAAGGACACGTGGGCGGCGCCGCACTGGATGTGTTCCAGGAAGAGCCTCTCAAGGATTCGCCGCTGAGCGCTCTGGACAATGTCATTCTGACGCCCCATATCGGCGGGTCGACTCACGAAGCGCAGGAAGCGGTCGGATATCAGATCGCGCTGCAGGTGGAGGAGTATCTCAAAAGCGGCGTGATTCAGAATGCGGTGAACGTTCCGTCGGTGTCGCACGAGGAATATGCGGAGATGCAGCCCTATGTCGTGCTTGCCGAACGGCTGGGATCGTTTCTCGCCCAGGTCAGCGAGGGCACGCTGGAAGAGATTTCGTTGCGGTACAGCGGGCACATTGCGGAATGGAAGACGGAGTTGATCCGGAACGCGGCGATTAAAGGCATCCTGAACCAGGTGCTCGATGAAAAAGCAAACCTGGTGAATGCCGCTTCGATTGCATCGGACCGGGGCCTGCGGGTACACGAGTTGCATAAGCCGAAGAGTTCTACCGGCGGGTCGGGTAGTGTGCTTTCGGTCTTGCTGAGAACGCCCGGAGAGGAGCATCGGGTAAAAGGGGCAGTGTTGCATGGGCACGCGCCCCGGCTGCTGTCGGTGGATGACATCGATGTGGAGGCTCCGCTCGAGCGCAACCTGATTTATCTGCGGAATCGCGACGTTCCGGGCGTGATCGGGAAAGTTGGCACGATTCTGGGCGAGCACAAGATCAATATCGCGGATTTCTCATTGGGGAGACAGGCGGGGAACGGCGGTTCTGAGAAGAAGATTGCCGGACGGAAGGCGGTGGCGGTCGTCCATATCGACGGGCGCGTGCCGGAGGAGGTGGTGAAGGCATTGCGGAAAATTCCGGCAATCGAGCAGGCCAAGGCGATTCGGCTGTTCTGATTGCTCCGGTTTTGAAAGGCGCGGCGGTGCCCCACCTTCACCTCGCGTTCTTTGCGAGGTTAAGGTGGGAATTTTCCGAACCGACAATCGGAGAAAACTTGCTTTTGCCTTTGCTCGTATCAGGGCGCGCCTTCAGGCCGCGTCCGCCTAAGATTGGTTCCAGGCCCCCTGAATTCTTTTTTTTGCGTCCTTGGCGGCTGTTCTTTGCGAACTTTGCGGTTACAAGCTTTTCCTGTTTGGCGTGAGCGCGTTCAAAAAACCTTTGACCGCAAAGATCGCAAAGAAAGGCGTCTTCTTTCAAAGCACACTAATCAGGAGTTCAGGGCTTCTTTGCGGAGTTTGCGGCTTTCGGCCAGCAACGACATGGAGTGCATCAGATTTTGCAGGGTGATGATGCCGACCAGGCGCTGGTCTTCGACGACCGGGATAATGCTGAGATTCCGCGAATTCAGTTTCCGGAAGGCGGACGCCAGTGATTCCTGGCGTGTCGACACTTCGAAGATCCGGTTCATGACCGACTGCACATAACCATTTCCTTCCATGCGCAACGCATCGAGAATGTTGGCTTTCGAAATCACGCCAACCATGTCGCCTCCGCGCACGACCGGGAAGTCATCTTGAAGAGTGTGGACGGCCTTATCGAGCGCGTCTTCCAGCGTGTCGGCGGGCGAGAGGGTGGCGAAGTCCGTCAGCATCACGTCTTCGAGGCGCACCGTCTCGAGCACCTTCTGGAATACAGCCGAGCGTTCCTCGACCTGCGCGCCGATGAGCAGGAAGAAGCCCAGAGTCACGACCAAGTAGCTGTCGGGATATCCACCCTGGAAAAGGAGAAGCATACCGACCACGATCACGAGCGGGGCGAGAGCATGCGCGATGGAAACTGCGCGCCGGGTGGCTTGCACCGCGTCCATGTGGCGTGAGAACACGGCTCGCAGAATGTGGCCGCCGTCCATCGGATAGGCCGGAATCAGGTTAAACGCTCCCAGGAAGAAGTTCATCCACACCAGGCTGCGTAGCAAATGATTCGAGTGAATGAAGGGCTTGGTCCAGAGGTGCGCTTCCGGAAACCTCGCGAGCACCACCAGTCCAACGACCAGCGCTATAGCCATGTTGACCAATGGTCCGGCAATCGCGACGCGAATATCGCGCTTCCAGGGAACTTGGCCCGGGGTGGGAGAGGTGACCTGGCGGGAATCGTCGATGAGAGTGATACCGCCGATGGGAAGCAGGATGATAGCTTTGGCTTGCAGTCCCTCGCGCCGGGCGACTAACGCATGGCCCAGTTCGTGCGCGATGACCGCGCCGAAGATGATTCCGATCAGCGCCAGCACTCGATTGGGAGCGGGAGCCGTATTGCTCTTCATGGCCGACTCGGCCATCCACACGAAGCCCAGCAAAAATACGAAGGTAAGGTGAACGCGGATTTCGACTCCGAACAGCCGGCCGATCGGGATGGACCAATTTCTCATAGGAAGTCGTCGGTCGTCAGTCTTCGGGTCGTCGGCTGGAAAATCGCATCTCGCCCGGCGACTGGGGACCGGAACGCTCAAAACTATTCTATATAGTTAGATTCAACTGCGTATCGTATCGCTGCGTTTTTGTCATGACGGAAGGACAGCGCCTCTGAGAGTGATCGCCGGTCAATACCGTAGTCGGCCGCTGCGCTCGTTGCCGGGGTTGGAGATCCGTCCAACCGCCGATCGCCTGCGGGAGACCCTTTTCAACGTGCTCACGGCGGGGAATCCGGGCGCGCTCGAAGGCTCCATTTGGGCTGACCTCTATGCAGGCACTGGAGCGGTTGGCATTGAGGCACTCAGCCGCGGGGCCAGCAAGGTCTACTTCGTCGAGTCATCCGCGGGGGCGGCCAGGTTGATCCGCACAAATCTGGATTCATTAGAGCTGACCAGCGGCTTTGAATTGATGCAGGTCGAGGCCAGCAAGGGACTTCACCGGCTTGAGATGCAGGGCATCGTTCTGAATTACGTGTTCCTCGATCCACCGTATAACAAAGAAAAAGAATATGGAGAGACGTTGGATTTTCTGAGCAAGTCGTCGGTGTTGCGACCTGCAGCCGTGGTGATTGCAGAGCACGGGAAGAAATTCGATCCAGCCGAAAACTTCGAGGGGATGAAGCGGTTCCGGAGATTGATACAGGGCGACGCTGGTCTGAGTTTCTACCGACGAGCGTAGCTGGTGCTCGATCCAGAACGTTGGACTAGCGGTCAAGAAATTCAGACGGCCAGCACTACATCAGGAATTCCTGCGTACGGCGGACGATCGGATGCTGGAGTTCCTGCAGTTCATTCTTGACGCGATTCAGTCCGTACACGCACTGCTCGAAATTACGCGACAAGTTCGCGAACAGAGGTGCGACCTTCGCGTATTCGAAGTGCTCGAACTTGGAGACGATGTAATAGCTCTCCTTGCCGGCCTTCATCCAGTCGACGAAGCTTTCCATGCGCTGGCGGCGCAGGCGGTAGTGGTTCAGGCTTTCCGGGAACATACCCGTAAAGAACAAGGTGAAATCGCCGATGTGCTTGCGGACCTGGCGCTCGCGATCGAAGGAAGGAGCGGGACCGTAGACCGGGTCGGATTCGAGCAGCATTCCGCCCACATCGTCGATGGGGCGATTAGCGGCATCATGAACCTTGAAGAGCTGCTCGGCGTCGCAGAACTCGGTTAACAAGTGCGCGACGTAGGCGATCAATTGCGGATCACGAATGCCAATCTCTTCCGCATAATGACGTCCGACCATCTCGGTGAAAAACTGCCGTAACGGATGCGACTCCGGAATCATGCTCATCGGGCCCCCGCGATCCGCGCTCGGCGCGAATCTTTTTGCTGATTGCTGACTAATTAACTCAGCTCAACTTCAAACGCAAGTGACTTTTGTAAGCCACTCAAAAAACCGATTACCCTTATTTAGAACACACATGAACAAACTGAGTTGTACGCGTGCGATTGGCACTCGCTGCCCGACACTGCTAACGGCGAAGTTACTTTCGGGCCATGCGTCTCTACTACAATGATCGGCCGAGGAGGAAACTCTGTTGAGTGTAGAGCGCAAAAATATCTCGAGTGGCAC
>QIAH01000253.1 GCA_003225465.1 Acidobacteriota bacterium
GGGCGTGAGCTTCTGGCGCCGCATGCGGTTGCGCAGAGCGATCGCCACGGCGCGCTTTGCGTCCTTCTGGCCGATGACATACTTGTCGAGTTCGGCCACAATCTCGCGCGGCGTCAGGTCGTCTAGTGCGAGCTGTTCTTCTTCAGCGGTTGGGGGTAGATAGATAGCCATAAATCAGTCGTTGGTCGTTAGTCGTTGGTCAGACCCTTGGTATCGCGCCAATTGCCAAATCGCAAGGACAGTCGGCAAATCATAGTTCCTCAATCGTGACATTATCGTTCGTGTAGATGCACATTTTGCCGGCGATTTTCATCGCCTGCTCCGCAATTTCGTGGGCGGAAAGTTTGGTATGTGCCGCGAGCGCTTCCGCGGCGGCCTGGGCAAATGGACCACCAGAGCCGATCGCTGCGATTCCAGTGTCGGGCTCGATCACATCGCCCTGCCCGCTCAGCAGGAACGTTTGATCCTTGTCGCAGACCAGCAGCAGGGCTTCCAGATGGCGCAAGAACTTGTCGGTGCGCCAGTCCTTGGCGAGCTCCACCGCAGCCCGTCCGATATTCCCATGGTACTGCTCCAGCTTTGATTCGAAGCGGCTGAAAAGCGAAAATGCGTCGGCGGTCGAGCCCGCAAAACCGGCTAAAATCTTGTCCTGGTACAAGCGCCGAATCTTCTTGGCACTGTGTTTAATTACAGACTCGCCCAGCGTAACCTGCCCATCCCCAGCCAGAACCACCTTGCCATCGCGGCGAACGGATAAAACTGTCGTCGAACGTATCAGTCTCTTTTTCGTCATGAGCGCAATTCTTGATTATAACAGCGCAGGACGGAGCTTCGTGCGGGTGCTCTCAAGGCAAGGAGTCGACGGGCGGGGACGCCCGTCGCTCCACAGCCTACGCGTGAACTGGCTGGGGCCTGGTTGCCAGCAACTGGCGCAGCACGTACTGCAGAATGCCGCCATTGGCGTAATACTGGGCTTCCTGTGGCGTATCGATGCGCACCACGGCCTGGATCTCCGTGGCTTTGCCGTCTTTCGTCGCTTTCACCTTGATTTGCTGGCCCGCTGAGAAATGTTCGACCACATCGCGAATCCCGCTGATCTCGAATACTTCCTCGCCGGTCAGCTTTAAGGACTCGGCGTTTTGGCCGGGCAGGAACTGCAATGGCAGAATGCCCATGCCGACCAGATTCGAGCGGTGAATGCGCTCGTAACTCTCCGCGATGACCGCCCGCACGCCCAGCAGACGCGGGCCTTTTGCCGCCCAATCGCGCGACGAACCGGCGCCGTATTCCTTCCCCGCGAGAATCACCAGCGGCACGCCCTCCGCAATGTACTTCGCGGATGCATCGTAGATCGACATTTCTGTGCCATCCGGTAAGTGGCGCGTAAAGCCGCCCTCCGTGTTCACCATCTTGTTGCGCAGCCGGACGTTCGCAAATGTCCCCCGTACCATGACCTCGTGGTTCCCACGGCGTGAGCCGTAGGAGTTGAAGTCTCCCGGCTTCACTCCATGTTCCATCAAATATCGACCTGCTGGGCTGTCTTTCTTGATCGAGCCCGCCGGGGAAATGTGGTCGGTGGTGACGCTGTCGCCGAGCACGGCGAGCACGCGTGCTCCCTTGATGTCCTCGACGGCCGATGGCTTCAACGTCATGTCATCGAAATAGGGAGCCTGGCGGATGTAGGTCGAGTCCTTTTCCCAGACATAGGTTTGTCCTTGCGGCACGGGTAAAGAGCGCCAGTGCGAGTCGCCGTCATACACCTCGCCGTAACTCTTGCGGAACATACTTGAGGTAATCTGCTGGACTGCCTCTTCCACCTCTTTCTGCGTCGGCCAGATGTCCGCCAGGTGCACCGGCTTTCCGTCTTTGCCGCGGCCCAGGGGATCTTTCTTCAGGTCAACGTCCACCCGGCCGGCCAGCGCGAACGCAACTACGAGCGGCGGCGACATCAGATAATTTGCCCGAACCTCGGAGTTGATGCGTCCTTCGAAATTCCGGTTCCCCGAGAGCACGGATGCGACGACCAGGTTTTTCTCGTCGATAGCCTGCGAGACTTCCGTCGGCAGCGGCCCCGAGTTTCCGATGCAGGTCGTGCAACCGTAACCCACCAGATTAAATTTGAGCTTCTCGAGATAGGGTAAAAGGCCCGCCTTCGCCAGGTAATCGGTAACTACTTTCGAACCAGGGGCGAGCGAAGTCTTCACCCATGCCGGAGTCTCGAGTCCGCGTTCCACGGCTTTCTTCGCCAGCAGCCCAGCGGCCATCAGGACCGAAGGATTCGAAGTATTCGTGCAGCTCGTAATCGCCGCAATTACTACGCTACCGTGCTTGAGGGCATTTTTCACATCGGCCGGCACGTGTTCCTCGACACGGGAATCCTCCACACCGACCGCCGTGGGATTGCCGCCCTCGGCTTCCCAGCGATTCTCCTGCCTGACCGCGCTGTCCATGGAAACAGCCGCAGCCGGTTTCGCCTGCGGCTTGATCAGGGAAGGCAATGCCTGCCGAAACGACTCGCCTGCATTCGACAAGGCGACCCGATCCTGCGGCCGCTTCGGACCCGCGAGGCTCGGTTCCACAGTCGCCAGATCGAGCGAAAGCAACTCGGAATATTGCGCTTCGGGAGTCTTTTCATCGTGAAACAGCCCCTGCTCGCGCGCATACGCTTCGACCAGCGCGATCTGCTCTTCCGAGCGCCCGGTTAGTTGCAGGTAGCGGAGGCTTTCCTTGTCGATGGGGAAAATGCCGCAGGTCGCGCCGTATTCGGGCGACATGTTGGCGATGGTCGCCCGATCGGCGAGTGGCAGATCGCGCAAACCCGGTCCGAAATACTCCACGAACTTGCCGACCACCCCGTGCTTACGCAGCATCTCAGTGATGGTGAGTACGAGGTCGGTGGCGGTCGCCCCTTCGCGCAAACGCCCAGTCAACTTCACGCCCACGACCATGGGGATGAGCATCGAGACCGGTTGCCCCAGCATGGCTGCCTCTGCCTCAATTCCACCTACACCCCAACCGAGCACACCCAGCCCATTGATCATGGTGGTGTGCGAGTCGGTGCCGACAAGCGTGTCGGGATAAGCAATGCGCTTGCCGTCGGTTTCCTGCACGAAGACCACACGCGCCAGAAATTCCAGGTTCACCTGGTGCACGATGCCCGTGTCTGGGGGAACGATGGCGAGATTGTGGAACGCTTTCTGTCCCCAGCGTAGGAACGCATAGCGTTCCTTGTTGCGCAGGAACTCCAGCTCGGCATTCAACCCGAACGCTTTCGGGCTGCCGAACTCATCCACCTGCACCGAGTGATCGATGACCAACTCAGCGGGCTGTAGGGGATTGATGAGCTTGGGATCGCCCCCCAATCGCTTCATGGCATCGCGCATCGCGGCCAGATCGACAATCGCTGGGACTCCGGTGAAATCCTGCAGCAGAACGCGGCTCGGCGTGAAGGCGATCTCTTTATCCGGCTTCGACTTGCTATTCCACGCGGCGAGCGCGCGCACTTCTTGCTTGGTGACATTGTGGCCGTCTTCCGTGCGCAGCAGGTTCTCCAGCAGGATCCGCAAAGAGTAGGGCAGGTGTCTGGTCGAGATGCCCTGCTCGTCAAGCGCGTCGAGCCGATAGATGCTGTATTCCCTGCCGAGGACTTTGAGGACCGAGCGACTATTAAAGCTGTTCATATCAGTCTAGTTTAGTCGTTCTGCGGAGGATTTCGTAGTGGCGCGGCCCTCCCACACGAGCTTCGTGACTACTTTGCTCGCAGCAGCAGGACCGGCACGCTGATATGGTGCTGCACTCGACTGGCGGTCGTGCCGAGGAAGACGTCGGCGAGGAAGCGATGTCCGTGAGTACTCATGGCGACCAGGTCACAGCCACGGTCTTCCACCCACTTGATGATTTCGTTGGCGGGCTCACCAAACGCCAGTTCCGCCTCGGCCGGGATGCCGGCGGACTGGAACTCGCTCTGCACCTTTCGCAAATATTCCGTGTCTTCGGTGATTTCCGGGCTCACGGCGTCGGGGCCATAGGTTCGCGCGGCCCACCCATCAGCGACGTGCAGCAGCACCAGGCGACTCTTGGCCAATTTGGCAAGCTGCTTCACGTGTTCAAGGATCGCTCGGTCGCTCGGGGTGCCATCCAAGGTGACCAGAATGGTGTCATACATGTTGTCCTCTTGCGGCGTGGACTCTCACCCGCCCCGGATGACTTGCCAGGCCGTCTTCAGCGATTCCGGCAGACCATAAATGTCCATGCACGTGATAAGGATAGCGCTCCCCCAACCGGCCAGCAGAAGAAACCAGCCCAGCCTCCACTCGCCCATACGTTTGCCGGAACTTGTGAATTGCAGGAGAGGAAACATGGCGAAGGGCAGCTGCAAAGCGAGCACGACCTGGCTGAGCGTCAGCAAATCGGTCACGCTGCTTTCCCCGTGAAGTCCGATGATCAATACCGCCGGCGAAATCGCCAGCATTCGCGTGATCAGGCGCCGCACCCAGGGCCGAATGCGCCAGTGCATGAAGCCCTCCATGACGACCTGTCCTGCCAGGGTTCCAGTGATGGTGCTGCTCTGTCCCGCCGCCAGCAAAGCAACGGCAAAAAGCGTGCTCGCAAACGCGGTTCCCAGCAACGGGGCCAGGGTCAGGTAAGCTACCCGGATCCAATCGCTGTCGGGCGCGAAGTGGACCAAAGTTCCATCAGACACGGGCACACTCGCCTTGCCAAAGAATACCGTCGCAGCGAGCACTAATATCGCCGCATTCACGCAAAAGGCAATCGACAATGCGACGACCGAATCGAGCGTGTTGAAGTGAATGGCCCGCCGTATGGACGGCGCATCCTTCTGGAAGCGGCGGCTCTGCACCAGGGCGGAATGCAGGTAGAGGTTGTGTGGCATGACAGTCGCCCCGATGATTCCTATGGCCACGTACAACATGCCTGCCTGGCGGAAATGCGGCGACAGCAGAGCCTGTCCCATCTCTCGAAAACTGGGGTGCGTCTGGGGAAGCACAAAAATCTCGATGAAGTAACAAATCGCGATGGTGGCAATCAGTACTACTACAACGGCCTCGATCGCGCGCATTCCGAAGCCCTGCAGAGCAAGCAGCAGTAAAACGTCCAGGGCGGTAATCAGGACTGCCCAGAACAGCGGGATATGAAACAAGAGATTAAGCGCGACCGCGCTTCCGAGCACCTCCGCCAAATCGCAAGCGCCAATGGCAAGCTCGCTCACCAGCCAGTTTGGCCAACGCGTCCACTTCGGGTACCAGTCGCGGCAGCACTGGGCCAGATCCTTGCCCGTGACGACCCCTAAGCGCGCAGAAATGACTTGCATGAAAACGGCCATGAGGCTGGAGAGCGCGACCACCCAGAGCAGGCCGTACTTGTACTGCGCGCCGCCTTGCAAGTCCGTTCCCCAGTTTCCCGGATCCATGTAGCCGACGCTCACCAGAATTGCAGGGCCTACAAACGCCCTCCATTGCGGCCAGAAACCCGCGCCGGCGTCGGGCACCGCGATGGAACTGTGTACATCTTCCAGGGAAGGGCGATGGAGCAACTCGGGGCTGTCCGCGGCGAGAGTGGGCTGTGGCGATGCGAGGTGTGCACGGTTTTCGGCGTCGCTCATCGGAGGGCTCTCCGTACCTTGTCAACACGCGCAAACCGAGACATGAAAACCAGTGTACACTACTCCGGCTTAGCTACGGTTAACTATGAAGAGCGGGAGATCAGGGTGCAGGCGCCAGCCAGACTTTTTCCGCAGCCAGCCGGCCCAGGATTCCCGCTCCCTTCGGGGTACGCACGGAAACGGTCTGATCATAGTTGCGCTCCAGCAGATCGAGCCGCACTCCGGGCCGGATGCCGCGCGCCTCGAGGAACTCCAACAACTGCCGATCGCGCTCATAGATGCCGCTGATCAGGTAATGTTTTCCGGTCTGCGCCTCTGAGAGAAGTTGCAGACCGCGACGGCGACGGCTGCGCGGACTTTCGCGCTCACTGAGGTTGCCATGCGGGCAGGCGCCGCCGGGTCCAAGTTTGGCGAGAAGCCGCGCCTCGAAGTCGGGCGAGACGGCGTGCTCCAGGCGCTCGGCTTCGTCGTGCACCTTGTACCACTCCATCCCGAAGACTTCTGAAAGCATTCGCTCGATGAGGTGATGGCGCAGCG
>QIAH01000254.1 GCA_003225465.1 Acidobacteriota bacterium
CAGATCGCGATGTTGCTGAGCGTTCTGTTGCTGGTGATCGCGGGGGAAATGGTTGGCTCAATTCCCAAGTTCAGCAACCCTACGCTGTTCTACGCACTGTCACTTGCGACCATTACGATTGTGGGCGTCATCCTGGTGGTGCGCCGCACGCTGGTATTGCAGTCGGCCAACGTGCTGGCGGCGCGGCCCAACGATGTCGCCACGCTGAATCGCTGGCGTGCGGGCTACGTAATGACTTACGCCCTTTCGGAAGCGATTGCGATGTTTGGCCTTCTCCTCCGGTTCATCGGGTTCTCGCTGTCCCAGGTGGCGTCGTTCTATGTGGCAGGATTCATCCTGCTGCTGTTTTTCGGGCCGCGCCGGCCGGTTCGCGAAGTTACGTAGTCTTTCCCGCGATTTTCCCGTACGATTCTCATTAGGAGAACAACGTGTCGATCAGTGGGCCGGAAGAGCTGGAAGCGTTGCGCGCGGCGGGAGCGGTCGTGCGTCAAGTGCTCGAGGCCATGAAGAAAGAAGTGCGCCCCGGAGTCACCACGGCGGAACTCGATGCGATTGGCGCTCGGGTGATGGAAGCCAACGGCGCGCGGTCGGCTCCGGCCAGCGTGTATGGGTTTCCGGGATCGAACTGCATCAGCCTCAACGAAGAAGCCGTGCACGGGGTTCCGGGCAACCGGTCACTGCGCGCCGGGGACCTGTTGAAACTGGATGTCACGGTCG
Source organism: Acidobacteriota bacterium (assembly GCA_003225465.1). GTDB lineage: Bacteria > Acidobacteriota > Terriglobia > Terriglobales > Acidobacteriaceae > Gp1-AA133. The sequence goes on from QIAH01000254.1 coordinate 718, forward strand.
AGAAGAACGGCTTTATGGCCGATGCCGCGGAGACGGTGGCGGTCGGCGTAGTAACGGATGAAGCGCAGCGGCTGATGGCTTGCGCCCGCCGGGCATTCGAAAAGGCGATGCTGGTCGCGAGGGCGGGATTTCGGGTTTCGGATATCGGGCGGGTCATCGAACGGGAAGTGCGCCGCAACGGGTTCTCGGTGATCCGGGAATTGGGCGGACACGGCATTGGGCGCACCATCCACGAAGAGCCTCGGATTCCCAACTATGCGGACCCGGATGCCCGTCACATCCTCACCGAAGGCCTCGTGATCGCCGTGGAACCCATCATTGCGGCCGGTTCGGGCAGGGCGGTGCTGGCCAAGGACGGCTGGACTATGAAAACTGCTGACCGCCGTCCAGCGGCACATTACGAGCATACGATCGTGGTAACGGATGGAGCTCCGGTGCTGCTTACGGCTTAAAGCCGACCTGTTTTTGTTCTGAGAAAATCCCCACCCTAACCTCGCAAAGAACGCGAGGTGAGGATGGGGCACCAGGCTTACGGCCTGACGGGATAGGGCAGCCACCGCGACCTCATAGCACAAATGGGCCATCTCTATGTATATCAACGGGTTGACGTGGTCGTGCTTTCCGGTTAAAGTCCAACCCTAGGATTGTTCCGTCCCAGGGAGTTTCGTGTTCCGTCGTTTCCATTCTTGGTGGGTTCCCGCCGTCGTGCTGTGTCTGGCAGCGCTCGGCCTGCAGGCATGGGCAGCCACTCCTGGCTTTTCGCCGCAGACGCGTGTCGGGCTTCGATCCGGGGATCAGTGGGAACCGGCCATTGCCGCGGATGGATATGGTCACGTCTACGTCCTCTACCCGCAATATCTTCAGGTGCCGGGCTGCCCAAGTTGTCCGATTCCCGCCATGATTCTGGTGGAGAGCGCAGATAACGGAGCAAGCTGGCGATCAGAACGGCGGATTGCCACGCGCGGCTCGGCACAGTTCGATCCGCAGATCGTGGTTGATCCCGTGGACCGGCGCACGGTGTATGCGGCATGGCTCGAGAATGACCGACGCGACATTGTGATTGCCCGGTCCATCGATTTTGGCCTGACCTGGACAGAAGTGGTGGCCACTCGCACGGAGACGGAAGCCGACAAGCCGGTGCTGGCCGTGCATGGGCTGGATGTGTACGTGGCCTACAACCGTGCGGCCAAAGTCTGGGTAGCTGCTTCGCACGATGGCGGGAATTCCTTCAATGCGGTGAACGTCAACCCGAGCGACGGTATGGGATGGGCGCAGGCGGGCGGCGCGGCGATCGATCCCGCAGGAAACTTCTTCGTTTCGTGGGCCGGCTACACGCGCGCCGGCAATGGGCAGGGACCAGTGGACCTCTACGTCAGCCGTTCCGGGGACGGCGGCAAGAATTGGTCGACGACGCTGATGGACGTCTCGGGAGCGCCTCCCGAGTGTGCGACCAACGAATGCGGATGGGCGTATCTGGGGGCACAGATCACCATGACGGCGGATGCTGCAGGCACACTGTACGCGCTCTGGAATGCGGGTCCCGTCGATAAGGGTGCGGAGAGGGTGTATTTCGCGTCCTCCACGACCGCTGGGCTGACTTGGTCCACGAGGATCGACGTGTCCAACGCCGCCTACGGCGTCGCGCATGCCTTTCCCACGATTGTGGCGGGAACCGTCGGGGACGTGCGCATCGCCTGGATGGACACGCGCGAGAATCCGCTATGGAACACTTACTACCGGAGCTCGACCAACGGCGGGGCTACCTGGTCGTCGGTAGTGCAATTGTCGAGCTATGTTCCCGGGTTCAATTACATCGACCGCAAAGGCTTCAAGTTCCCGTTCGGCGATTATTTCGAAATGGACATCGACAACCGTGGGGATACCCAGATCGTCTGGGGCGAGGGACTCACCTACGAGTCACCAGGTAGTATCTGGTATAGCAACGGCCGTTAGGGCAAGCTCTTCGTGTCGGTCAGTGCGCGGTTGCTGACGGATAAAGGAGACGGCAATGCTCTTCATGGGCGTCAATCTGTGGGCCGTGCTCGGCTCGGCCGTAGCCACAATGGTGATTGGCTTTCTCTGGTACTCGCCGGCTCTGTTCGGGAAGCCTTGGATGCTGGCGATGGGCTACGATCCCGAAGATAAAGCCAAGATCGCCGAGATGCAGAAAACTGCCGGCCCGAAATATGGAATTGCGTTCCTGGCGAGTCTCTTGAGCGCATTTATGCTGGGCAAGATCACCTTCCACCTTGCCGTCAGCACCTACTACTACGGAATCAAGGTTGGTTTCGGGGTTTGGCTCGCGTTCGTGATGACAGTGCAACTCACGGACAAGCTCTTCAGCAATCGGCCCCTCAAGCTTTTTCTGATCAATACTGGGTATCAGTTTGTGTGTTATCTGGTGATGGGAGCCATTGTTGGCAAGTGGGCGGGGTACTGATGCTTGGGCACGGGCATCTTTGAATGCGCTGTTGTCTATGGAGCGGCGGGCGTTCCCGCCCGTCTCTCCACTACTCCAGAATTAAGCCGCCGGTCAAGTCGGCGAGTTTGGGAATGTTGTGCTCCACGCAGTACTCCTGCAGTTCGTCCACGATCTTTTCCGTCGCGCATGGATCCCAATAACTGGCTGTGCCGATCTGCACCGCGGTTGCGCCGGCAAGCATGAACTCGATAATGTCGGCGGCGGCTGAGATTCCGCCCATTCCAATGACTGGAATTTTTACCGAGTGAGCCGCGTCATAAACCATGCGAACCGCGATGGGCTTGATAGCGGGACCGGAGAGCCCGGCCGTCAGATTCGCGATGCGCGGCTTCCGCGTCTCCGGATCAATCGCCATCGCCACGAAGGTATTGACCAGCGAGACCGCATCCGCGCCCGCTTCCTGGGCGATATGCGCCATCTGGGCGATGCTGGTCACGTTGGGGGACAGCTTCACGATCAGCGGCCGTTGCGCGACACGCTTCGCGGTGGTGACCACTTCATCGAGCGAACGTGGATCGCTGCCAAACTGGATACCGCCGTGCTGCGTGTTGGGACAAGAGACGTTGAGTTCGTAGGCGGCAATGCCCTCGCCTTCGTTGAGGATCTGCAGGGTGCGCTCGTAGTCTTCGCGGGTGTAGCCGAATACGTTGGCGAAGACGACCGTGTTCTTGATTTCCCGGAGCTTGGGCAGCTTTTCATCGACGAAGGCACGTGCCCCGATGTTCTGCAAGCCGATCGCGTTCAGCATCCCGGCTGCGGTTTCGTACAGGCGCGGGGGCGGGTTTCCTGTCATCGGCTCGCGCGAGAGGCCCTTCACGACGAATCCGCCGAGCTTGTCGAGATGCACGACATCCTCAAATTCCAAGCCGTAGCCGAACGTCCCGCTGGCTCCGATGACCGGGTTCTTCAGTTGAATTCCGGCGAAGCTCACATGCAGGTCTGGATTGATCGCGCCCCTGGCTGGAGAACTCAAGGCTGGCCTCCATGGCTGGCGATAAGCGCCGCGGGTTTCAATTCGACTGGGGGCCGCAGCGGCCGGGGAGACTTTCCGGCCGGCGGTGCGGAGTTATCCGCACGATGCGGCGGAGCCAGCGCCTCGGTCAGCACGCGTCCGGTGGCATGCGTGGGCGCGTTGATGCCGAGGAGGGACGCGAACGTTACCGCCAGGTCGACCGGCTCGGCGTGGGTGTAAAAGGTTCCCGGCTGAAATGGGACGCCGTAGAAAGCCAGGGGCACGTGCGTGTCGTAGCTGTAGGGAGTCGCGTGATCGGTACCCTTTTTGCCTCCGACCGCAAACGGCGCGGGCACGCCCATCACGTACCATCCACCTTCTGGCGAGTAGCTATGGAGATATTTATGGCCCAGTTCGGTGTCGGCGACAGCACCTTGGGCAAGCTGCCAGCGGGTGTAGTAGCCGCGTAACCCGATCTGCTTCAGGGCTTCTCCCACCGCGCGCTCCGCGTCTTCTTCCTTCACCTTGAGCGATGAGAAAGCTTCATCGTTGAGCCATGCGACCGGATAGTCAAACGACTTCACAAAATCGACCGGCTTTCCGGCAGAGAACCTTGCCGCGAGAGTCTTGTTGATCTGGGCACCCAGGCTGGCGGCATCCAGAGCTGCCGCTGGAATGTGGAGTTTTTCGGCAACCGTGGGTAAAGGCGCAATGCCGTGGTCGGCGGAAAGCGCGATCCAGAGATTCGCCAGCCCAATCTTGTGGCCGAGAAAATTGAAGAACTCCGCAAGTTCGTGATCGAGCGCCAGCGCCATGGCCTGGATTTCCGGAGAGTCGGGCCCGACCTGGTGACCGAGAATGTCATTGGCTGACAGACTGATGGTGAGGAGGTCAGTACTGGCGCCTGTTCCCAATTGCTCGTAATTGATCAGGTCCTTCGCAAACTCGAACTCGTACTCGTTCGCAAACGGAGTGGAGCCGACCACCTCATAGAATCCCGCATCCGTGCCGTCCTTCGTCTTTCGATGGGCGGTGGTGCGGAGGGTGTTGCCGTTGCTATCATGCCAATCCCGATCCCAGTATTTGCTGGAGCGATTGCTGGAATTGAAATCAGCTGCCCACTTGGGAAGGTCGTTGCGGTAATAAGTCGATGTCACCCATGCGCCCGATTGATGGTCGATCCAGTAGGCAGCGTCGGCGGCATAACCGGCAGGCAAAATCGCTGCGCGGTCCTTTAAGGCAATGCCGAAAACGTGAGACCGGCCTTGCGTGGCAAGCTTCAGTTCGTCGCCCAGTGTGCTCGCCATGAGATTGTGCGGCGAAGCGCCCTTTGCATCCCCGGCCACACCGACCA
>QIAH01000391.1 GCA_003225465.1 Acidobacteriota bacterium
AAGCGAGGAAAAGGCCCAAACGCAGAGTGTTTAAACGACTGTGCAGACCTCCGTTTTCAACGAAGGATGGCTACGAGGCAACGCCTGTGACTACGACCCCGCCAGCAGGAATCATGATGACCTTCTCCCCGAACGGTCTCTGTTGCTGCTTTTCCAGTTCAACCTTGCTCGCCGATTTTTCTGCCTCGGAGGTGGCGGCGTGCTCACGCAGGGCCCGTTCCTCATTGTTCACGAGAGCGATATAGTGCTCGATAGATTTCAGGTCTTCGTGGCCGAGTTGTTGGCGTACATACCCGATGTCCCATCCTTTGCCGCCAAGTCCTTTTGAGCGCAGCCACATTGTCGCAGCAGTTGCTCTCCATTTGTGTACCCATACCGTGGTCGGATCAAGGTTTGCCCGCCTCGCAATAGCCTTCAGGCGATCCCAAAAATGATAGTCCGGCTTCCCCGTAGAAGTACCGAAGAGGAGCTTAGATGGACGTTTTTCGGCCTTTCGGCGCAGCAGTCTATCCATCAATTCCTTCGATACCGAAACGTTGCGACTGCTGCCAGTCTTTGTCTGGAATCGTAAATGCGGCTTCGATTCGACCCGAATTTCACAATTGAAGCAGCCCGGCTGAAGTTCGTTGCAGATGAGATCGGTGTCTTCCGAGTGCATCAATTCTCGTTTTCGAAGGCCCGCTTCGTAGAACACCGAGAAAATAAGGTGCTCATCTTCATCCATGACGGCAAACATGGCATCAATTTCCTGCTTCGAGAAAATCTCTGGAACTTTGCTGCTTTTGAGTTCTCGTTTGTAGTCCTTTTTGGTGATGACGCCCTTCCCCTGCTCAAGATGGGACACGGCCCGGCAAAAGGAGTTCACTTTCATCACTTTGCCTGCTGCGGTAAACGGCGTATTTTCTGGGCGCGAACGTGTGCCGAAACCGATGCAGATACCAGTCGCCTCGCAGGCCGGCCACTCTCGCGCACTGTTTCAAATTGCGGATGATGTGGCGGTGAACTTTCCCGTTGTGCGGAAATAGCAGTGCGTCGTCCGGCGGGTTGCCGGATGCTTGCTTGTGGGCCTTCAGCGCGTCGCAGAGTTCTTGGCCGAACGGCACCGTGCGCTCCTCCCTGTCCTTGGGTGTGAAGCCTTCTTTGAAGGTCACGTGGAACTCACGGGTGCGCAAGTCCAGGTCGCCCCAAGTGGCATGGGTCATTTCTCCCTCGCGGCAACCAGTGTGTAGTAGGAAGAGCCACCAAAGTTTCTCTTGCGCCGTGCTTACTTTGAAGAGAGCATTCATGTCTGCCGCGCTATACGGCTGCTTCCGGCCACCGTCGCTGTTGCCCTTCCTGCGTGGCCTGGGTGGACCGTCCTTCAGCCGCACAACGGGTGCGGACCAACCACGCTCAGGATCACGACACCACTTCAGGAAAGAGACCACTTTGGCGAAGCGGTCGAAGATTGTCTGCTTCGAGTATTCCTTGGCTGCCAACTTCGCTATCAGTCCTCTGATTACATCCTCTTTTGTGAGATCTTCGAGGTACGCGACCTCGAACACCGCCAGCAACTGTTCGATTCCACGAATACTTTTCTCCGTGAGGCCCCGGATATCCCGGAGTTCTGAAACGTAAGCGTCTACAGCCACCTTAAAGGGGTGCTTTCTCGAACTGGCACTCTCGAACCTGACCTCGTGGCCGTCGGCTTGGTCTTCCAACTTCCGCTGAAGATGCTTGAGCTGTTTGAAAGCTATGATCGCGTTCGTGCCAGCCGTCTTGCGGCAGCGGCGGCCTTGCCGGTCGTAATATTCAACAACGAACGTTCCGGGCGCCACGCGCTTGGCGCCTTCCACCAAGACTTTTTCCGTTGGCACCCCAGCCTGAGTCAGGACTGGCGCTGCCGTACGCCAAACTCCATCCAGCTTTACTCGCTTCGTCAACCACGCTTTTCTGTGAGGCATGAGCCCCCTCCAATGAACTTCTATTACTCAGGGGAGAAGCTCTTAATCATCTCGCAGAAAGATTTTTGGACACCAAGCGTGGACAAACGCTGGCAACTGATAGAAAAGAGAGGGATGGTAGCGCTACCGGGAATCGAACCCGGGTTTGAAGATTGAGAATCTTCCGTCCTAACCCCTAGACGATAGCGCCAGCCGGGCTGAACTAAATTATAGCAAAGCCCGCGCGGCGGACTTTGCTCCTAGGCCAACGTGCCTATTTCGTGCTTTCCATGCGATAGCCGACCCCGCGCAACGTCTTCAAGTAGCGTGGATGGCGTGGGTCACTTTCAATTTTCTCGCGCAAGCGGCGCACGTAAACGTCGACCGAGCGGGGAGTGACGAAGGCCGTTTCCTTCCATACCGCATCGAGCAGTTGATCCCGGGTGAACACGCGGCCGCGGTGTGCCGCGAGGTATTCGAGCAAACGGAATTCGCGCACCGTGGTCAGAACCGTTCGGCCTTCGACCCGCACTGTCATTGAGGACGCATCGATCTCAAGGTCACCGATTTTCAAGATCTCGGGTGGCGGAGTTTCCCGCTGCGTGCGTAGCACGGTGCGGATCCGGGCGACCAGTTCGCGCGGGCTGAAGGGTTTGGTGATGTAGTCGTCGCCTCCAAGCTCGAGCCCTTTCACCCGGTCCGATTCGTCCGTCTTGGCGGTGAGAAAGATGACGGGCGTTTTTGCTAAGGCCGTCGTGAGCCGGATCTGACGACAAAGATCGAAGCCGTCCATTCCCGGAAGCATCACGTCCAATAAGAAGAGGGAAGGTTGCTCGCGCAGGGCCTGCGCGACCACCGTCGAGCCGTTGAGAAATGTCTGTACATCGTAACCAGCAGCTTGCAGATTGTGTCGGATTAAGCGCGCGATGTCTTCCTCATCCTCGACCACGAAAATCCGATAGCGGTGTTGCGTGGCCTCGACCTGCGGCTCGGAAGCTTGGGGGGATGAGTGCATCATGCTCCGTCGACGTAAAATCAGAATTTCCGGCGCGCGCCGCAAGCAGGCGGAGACACGGCCCCTGTTTCGACTCTAAAGATGGAATGTTGCACGATTGTTTCGTCACTGTTAATGCTCGGTTAATTTGTGAGGCAAAACGAGAACGGCAGAAGCAAATCGAAGCCGAACGAAGGTGGGTCTGTCGAGCGTACTACGGAGCGGATACCCGTTTGGGTGGATGTCGCAGAGTGTGACCTTCAATCAGACCGTAGAGTTCCTCGGCCAGGTTCTTGGTGTGATCGCCGCAGCGTTCTAAAGCCTGTGCCATCAACAGAACATCGAATCCCAAAGAGTCTTTCGCGCGAGTGTTGTCGGCCAGATGCCTTTGGAACATGGCATGACAGATACGGTCCAACTCCGCGTCCATGCGCAGCACCTTGCGCGCATTTTCGACATCGAGCGAAACAAAGCCCCGATGGATATCTTCGAGCATGTCGTGCAGCACGGCCGACATCTGGACCAGGTGCCGCACGTCGCTGTCGGGAAGTTGTCCGCTGCGGGCCTGCACGCGCTGGGCCACGCCCATCACCAGGTCCCCAATCCGCTCCAGATCGGTAATGCATTTAAGACATGAGAGAAGCTGGCGCGCTTTCCTCTCGTTTACGCGCGTAATGGCGCCGGGAAGTTGCTCGTCGATCAGGCGCTCGATCTGGTCCAGTTCCTTCTCACAATCCCGAATGGCCAGAAAAGCCATGCGGGATGAGTTGGTCAGCAAATCCTGCACGTTAAAGGTGGCATCGCGGGCGATCAGGCAAGCCTTCAGGGCCATGCGCATCAATTCCGCCTGCGTGCTGTTCGCTTGCGACCGTGCTTGCGCGGCCTTCGTCTTGGTCTTGGGTCGCGCGCCGCCCGACTCAGTTTCTGTTTTTCCCGTACTGGCTGATTTTGGAGACATCGTCGCGCCTTTGGGGACCGATAAAACGAGCAGGAACTTACAGTCCGACTCCCTCAATTCTAAATGGCAAATGTGAATAACCGGTTAAAGGAAGCTTCGCCGCTACCGAGAATGACTTCCAGCGAACAGTCCCCTGGCACATGTATAATTTTCGGTTCTTTCGAAGCCGATCGGCTGAGGACTCCCTTGGGCCAAATTTGACGAGGCATTTGCGACGAGATTCCAACGAGGACGAATCGATCCATGAAGGAAACTGCACAACAGTACACCAAGCGAATCCTGAGCCATATTGATGGGAAAGATCCTCTCAAGGTCCAGAAGAGCACAGCTAAGAAGCTGGATAAGTTGACGAGGCGTCTCAGCAAAAAAGAAATCCGGCGCCGACCCGCGCCTGGGAAATGGTCGATTGCGGAGATCCTGGCGCATCTTGCGGATGCCGAGGTCGCGGGTAGCTGGCGCATTCGGCAGATTCTCGGTGCCGACGGTACGCCCATCCAGGCCTACGACCAGAATGTTTGGGCGGAGACCTTCCGCTATGAGGATCGAGATCCAAGGGAGTCGCTCAAGCTTTTCCGCGTGCTACGGGAAAATAATCTCCTGCTGCTCAAGTCCGTGCCCCGCAAGCTTTGGGAAAACCATGGCATGCACGCGGAGCGCGGAAAGGAAACGATTGCGCAGATCGTGCGGATGTTTGCGGGGCACGATCTGAATCACCTGCAACAGATCGAGAAAATCGCGAAGCCCGGTCGGCGCTAGAAAACCGAGAGCCGATCAACTTACGGGGCCCGATCCTGAACGCCAGGGATCCACCTGCCGCCTGCAAAGAGGAAGTCCGGTGAATCTGCTTCAGCATTATGAACAATTAATCAGCTATGACGAGTGGGCAAACCTTGAGGTGATCCGGGTATTTCGTGGGATCGAAGACCTTCCTGCCCGGCCTCTGAATCTCCTTGCCCACATCGTAGCGGCGGAACATCTCTGGCGGGCTCGCCTGCTGGGAGTGGACTCCCCGTTGCCAGTCTGGCCTGAGCTTACCGTGGAACGATGCGAAGAACAGGTCCGGCAACTTCCGGTCCTATGGCGAGAGTACCTCGCCGACAACTCCTCGGACCTGCTCGATCGGGCCATCGCATACGAAAACAGCAAGGGTGAATCCTACAAAAGTTTGGTCCGCGACATCCTGACCCACGTGTTCATGCACTCCGCCTATCATCGAGGACAGATTGCCAGCGATATTCGGCAAGCGGGATCGGTGCCTGCCTACACCGATTTCATTCACGGCGTGCGCCAGGGACTGGTCGAGTAAGCATGAGCAATCTGAAGTTCTATTTGTTCCTGGGCTCCCAAGCGCTGGCGATTCTGGTTTTGCTCATCTGGGCAGCGCTTTGGCCCGGGCGATGGAACGCACAACGCATGCTTGGAACGGGCCTGCTGGTGGTGGGCACAGTCTTTGTTTTGCTCGCGCGCATGCAGTTAGGAGGTTCATTCTCAATTCTGCCGCGAGCGAAAAAGTTGGTGACCCGCGGTTTGTATTCAAGGATTCGCAATCCCATCTACACCTTTGGTACGGTGGCCATGGCGGGCATGTTGCTGATCTTGCAGATCCCGAAATTATGGATTTTGCTGGTCGTGCTGGTCGCGATCCAGATCTTCAGGGCGGGCAGGGAAGCGCGCGTTCTTGAGGCAAGGTTTGGTGAAGAATATCGTGCGTACCGCAAACAGACGTGGTTTTAGGCCACCTCCCGAGCTTCGCGAAGAAGGATAGTCTCAGTTCCACCATGTCAAATCTGGCCAAGCGAATCCTCATTCTTGCAGTTGCGTTTCTGGCCGATCTTTCAGTCGCACAGGTCGCGCCACTTCCGCTCCTCAGCTCGAACAATGCTGTGGCGAGTGTAAAGACCGGGAAGCATGAAGGTTTCTATTCCTTCATGGGCATCGGCGCGAAAAAGACTTGGGATTCGATCACCAACCGCGCCTTTGTTCTCGACCTGCGCACCTGGAAATGGAGCGAGTTGCACCCCGTGCCAGGACCCGCTGGCCGGATCGGGGCCTCGGCGATCAGTGCCCGGGGTCAAATTCTCCTGCTGGGCGGCTACACCGTCGATGGCCGAAGCGGAGAGACCACGGTCACCGATGTTTCCGTGTACGAGCCCGAGCGGCACCGCTGGTACCGTGGCACGGATTTGCCGGTGGCTGTTCACGACGCGGTCGTAGGCTTGTACCGTGATCGTTATCTCTACGTCATCGGAGGCGGCGCACAGAAGGACGCCGTTTCCAATGTGCAGGTGTACGACATCGCCAAAGATAAATGGCAGCAAGCCACCCCTCTACCTGGAACGGCTGTTTTCGGGCATGCCGGCGGCATCGTAGACGACGCCATCGTGTTCGTGGACGGTGCTCACCGGAATCCGGCGGGCACTCCAGCCTACGTTGCCTCTGACGAGTGCTGGATGGGTAAAATCGATCACAAGGACATCACCAAGATCCAGTGGACACCGCTCCCGGAGCATCCTGGGACGGCGCGTTTTCGTATTGGTGCAGGGGCGTCAGAGAAAGAGCACAAGATCTACTTTTCAGGAGGCAGCGATTCGGTTTACGACTATAACGGAATTGGCTATGATGGCCATCCCGCCGAGCCGTCGCCCGTTACATTCGCCTTCGATGTGCACAGCGGACAATGGGAGACGGTCAACGAAGACACTCCCGACGCAACCATGGATCTGCGCGGCCTCCTGGTCGCGCATGAGGGCCTTGTGCTTCTGGGAGGCATGGAAAAGGGGCAGCAGGTAAGTGCGGCGGTGAAGGTGGTTCATCGCAAGTAAACCCTTGATGTAGCGCCGGCATGCTGCCGGCATTTGTCTTGCGCAAAAACGAAAATCGAAAGCCGGCGAGACGCCGGCGCTACATCAGACTCAGCGGTTCTGCTACGACCCTGCGTGATCTTTGTCCAAGCCGGATTCGTTCGTACGATCGATGTAGAGTAGCGACGAGAAGCAGAACCTCCTGATGGGAAGAGGCGGACAGCACAGAGCGGTTCGCCTCTTTTTAAATATCAATTCTCCATTCTTCAGTTGTGCCCATGCGTCCCAAAAGTTGCCAGGCGACGCGTGTGGAAATCCGATACATCCATCCCATCCTTCTGCACAGATACTTCCTCTGCAGCCCAAGCCAGAGATTCTGCGTCCTGCAACTTGTTCAGCAACTGGACGGCACAGCTTGCGCAACAGTAGCCTTTCACGGGACGGGTTGCGGTCTCGCTTTCAGTGCTGCCGCTTTCGAACTGAAACACGGATGGCTTCGTCTCGCAGATATCACAGAGAGAAGGAGCGTCTGAAAAGAGGGGATCAAATGTAGAAAAGCACAGTTCGTTTCTCATCTTGCACCTCACAAATTATGTCTTCATCAAAACCGTTCGCACCGGCCGGCAACCCTACCAGGCGCCCGTGCTTAAGTAGTCATGAATCGACTTCGCCGCCCGGCGTCCCGCACCCATGGCCAGAATCACGGTCGCACTGCCGGTCACGATGTCTCCGCCCGCAAAGACGCCTTTGCGCGATGTGCGCTGCGTCTCTGGATTCGCGTTGATGTAGCCGCGCTTGCTGGTTTCAAGTCCTGGGGTCGTGCTTTGCACGATGGGGTTTGCGCTGGTTCCGATCGCCATGATGGCCACCGACAACGGAAGTTCGAACTCCGAGCCTGCAATCGGCAACGGACGCCGGCGGCCCGAGGCATCAGGCTCGCCCAATTCCATGCGCACACAGCGGGCCGCTTTCAGCCAGCCTTGGCCATTCGACAAGAACTCGACCGGCGCAGTCAGTACCTGAAAATCGATGCCCTCCTGCTTGGCATGCTTCACTTCCTCGGCACGCGCCGGCATCTCGGCCTCACTGCGTCGATACAGCACATAGGCTTTGCCTGCCCCCAGGCGAAGCGCTGACCGGATCGCGTCCAGCGCGGTATTCCCACCGCCAATCACGGCAACATTTTTGCCCGCAAGTTCCACCATGGGCTCGTCGTAGCGCGGGAATTCGTAGGCATGCATCAGGTTGATGCGCGTCAGGAATTCGTTCGCAGAATAGACTCCGTTGAGATGCTCTCCCGCAATGCCCATGAATTGCGGTAGGCCCGCACCTGTCCCGATGAACACTGCATCGTACCCTTCTTCGTCGAGCAGCTCGTCGATCGTGACGGTGCGCCCGACCACGACATCGGTCTCGAACTCCACTCCCATCGCCCGCATGTAATCGACCTGCTCGCGGATGATCTGCTTGGGCAGGCGAAACTCGGGAATTCCGTACACGAGTACGCCGCCGATTTCGTGCAGTGCTTCGAAGACATGGACCTGGTGCCCTTTCTGCACGAGGTCACCGGCAGCTGTGAGTCCGGAAGGGCCGCTGCCCACAATGGCAACTTTCTTTCTTGTGGCTGCTGCCCTCTTGATGTTCTTGATGTCGAGGTGTTGTTGCTCGTAGTCGGCAACGAAGCGTTCGAGATATCCGATGCCCAATGACTGCACCTTCTTACCCATCAGGCATCCACCCTCGCAGTGATCCTCCTGCGGGCAGACACGGCCTGTGATCGCGGGGAGCACGTTGTCTTCGCGAATCTTGGCGGCTGCGCCCAGGAAGTCGCCGGCAACGATCAGTTGCACGAACTCCTTCACCTTGACGCCCACGGGACATCTGTCCGTGCAGGCCGGCTTCGCGCATTCCAGGCATCGCAAAGCCTCCTGTCGGGCCAACTCGGCCGGGTAGCCGAGATTCACTTCCGTGAAGTTCGTCGCCCGGATTTGCGCCAACTGCTCCGGCATATGTTGCCGCGGAACTTTCATCCTCTCCTTCATCGCCAAAGGATTCGCGGAGGGTGTCTTCACAGGTGTCATCGCAGGCCTCCGACAGTAGCGTCGACGTCCGGCCGGCATTCAACCGCAGCGCCGGCGTCTCGCCGGCCTTCAACCGTAGCGCCGGCGTCTCGCCGGCTTCCGTTCATCCCACAAAGCTGCTCGAGTTCCTGCCGCACTGTTTGCCGCTTGGCCTCAATCTCCTGCTGGAATTCCGCCATCGACCTGCGCTCAGCCTCGCGGTACATCGCATTGCGCTGAACCAACACCTCGAAGTTCACCCGATGCGCATCGAATTCCGGGCCATCCACGCAGGCGAACTCGCTTTTGCTGTCGATCAGAACGCGGCAGCCACCGCACATCCCAGTTCCGTCGATCATGATCGGGTTCAAGCTGACGACCGTGTGAATGTGTTCCTTGCGAGTAACATCGGCCACCGCCTTCATCATCGGAATCGGGCCGACGGCCAGGACCAGATCAATACGGGTTCCGTTCTGGATGAGCTGCCGCAGCTTGTCCGTCACGAAGCCCTTCTCGGCGTAACTGCCATCGTCGGTCGTGATCATCAGGGTGTCACTGACTTCGCCCATCTCGCGTTCGAGAATGACTAGTTCTTTATTCCGCGCACCCACAATCGCGATCACGCGATTTCCCGCTTTCTTCAACGCTGCGGCGGTGGGATAAGCCATGGCCGTGCCGACGCCACCCCCCATGACCACGACCGTGCCGAAGTTCTGGATCTCCGAAGGTTTGCCGAGCGGGCCGACTACGTCCAGAATCCGGTCGCCGGTCTCAAACGAATTGAGCAGATGGGTGGTCTTGCCGGCGGACTGCACGACGATGTTGATCGTGCCGCGTTCCGGATCGGAGCGCTCGATGGTGAGAGGAATCCGTTCGCCTTGCTCGTACAGGCGCAGAATCACGAATTGCCCGGGCTTTTGCTTGCGGGCAACTCGCGGAGCTTCAACGACGAACCGTTTGATTCCAGGGGCAATAAAGGCCGCATGAACGATCTTGAACACGGAAACCCCTTATGTACTCAAATTGATTGTGGGGGAACCATGTCAGGCGGGGCTGTGATGTACATCACGAGGAGGTGCGAGCGCGATCACGAATCAGCGCACGTAGGGACAGACGCCCTCGTCTGTCCGGCCGGGCAAAGCCCGGCTGCTTTGCTGTTTCCCTGATGAATTAGACTTCCGCAGAAAATCCTGCCGAACTTCCGCTCGGCCGGACAGACGAGGGCGTCTGTCCCTACGTGGGTTTTTCTGGTTTGAAGATCAACCCCTGGCTGGTACGCCCGTTCATGACCACCGTCAGCGGGCATTCAAACCGCAGGTGCCGGACGCAGCCATCTTCTTCGATCGAAGGCGTGTTTGCCAGCCATTCCCAGTCGACAAACCCTTCCCCCGCATCCGGATTCACCGTGAAATACCCAATCTGAAACGCGGTGAGGTTCTGGAAGAAGTGGCTGCCCTGGGATGGCGTCACGCGGAAATCACGAAATCCGGCTTCGACGATGACGCGGGCCCCGGAAATTTCATCCCATTCCACCGGAATCCCAAGCCACGGCTCTGTAGAACCCCAGCGTCCAACTCCAATCAGAAGGTATGGGCGGCCCTCGGCGCTCAACTGCGCGTTGAAATGGGCGACGCCGCCAGCTACCTCTTTGCTGCGCCCGCGATCGAAGCGATGGAAATCCACTACTACCACGTCGCGCAGGTCTGTGATCCGGCCATTTCCCAGAACCTTCGAACTCTGGCATACCAACCGTTCTGGCTCGACCTCATCCAGCCGAAGTTCTTCGCCTTCGTGCGAGAGAACCAGCGGCCGAACCTGCAGAAATCCGAACTCCGCGGTCTCGCCCGCCTTTTGCGGAAGCCGCGCTGCAAATTCGATTTCTACCGGACGTCCAAAAGCGTCTTCCGCCATCTTCGTCAGTTGCTCGAGAAGCGACGCCAGCGGAAAGACATCGTGCTTGAGAACGGGAGCAAAGCTTACCAGGCGAGTCCCAGGACGGCTCGTGCCGTCGTAGACGACGTGATTGTCCGCGGAGTAGGTGGAAGCCACCGCATACAACGTTCCATCTTTTTCGGCGGCATCCAGACCGAATCTCGCTTCGCGCAGGCTGGCTTGCGGATCTTGCTCGCCTGACTCCGCATGATCCAGTTCCAAAGCCCAGAAATCGGCTTGCGAATTCGTCAGGATATCCTCAACCGACGAGAACTGCAGAATGTGTCGCGGGTAACGCGGGCAGAACGTAAGGCACCTGCCGCCATCGACCACCGCGCGCCCCAATCCCA
The DNA here is from genome assembly GCA_003225465.1 of Acidobacteriota bacterium. Classification (GTDB taxonomy): domain Bacteria; phylum Acidobacteriota; class Terriglobia; order Terriglobales; family Acidobacteriaceae; genus Gp1-AA133. Next base: position 11,018 of record QIAH01000391.1, read on the forward strand.
GTGCGACCGCGGCGATGCCGTCGCGGAACTCCATCGGCGGCACGGGGTAGAAATTGTACGATCGAGCAACTCCGGAAAAGTCAGGATAAAACCGCGTATCGTGGCGAGCACCGACCACCTGCTGAAGAATGACCGCCATCTTTTCTTCTTCCAGGCGGTAAGGCGTGGCCCGCACGTAAGCTTTGGCATGCTGGCTGAAGGTGGAAGCATAAACCCTTTTGATCGCTTCCATGAGCTGGTCGAGGCGGACCGAGAGTTCGCCCTGCTGGTTCGACAGCATGAAGGTCTCGTATACACCGGTGAACGGCTGGTACTGCGAATCCTCGAGCAGGCTGGAGGAGCGCACAGCCAGCGGGTAATTCACTTCGCCGAGGAACTCGAGCAGTTGATTGCGAACGGCGGGGGGCAGGGAGGCTTCGAGAAAGCGCTGTTCAATTTCGGACTCGTTCGGGCAATTCAGCGCGAAATCAGCCAGATCGTTCTCGCTCAGAAAGCGGTCAAACACATCGGTGGCCAATACGACCGCGGGCGGCACGGTCACTCGGATGCCCGGAAACATACGCGAGAAACGATGCTTCTGGAGCAGATGCCGCATGAAGGCCAGACCGCGCGCCTTACCGCCCAGAGATCCAACACCTACCCGCAAAAAGAAAGCATCGGTCGAAGCCAATGCCGCCGGGCTGAAGTCTCCAATCAGGACCTCACTTTGTTCGCTGCGATAGTCGCCGATCGAGGCGATCAGATCATTGCGCAGGTGCTCGGTGCTGGCGAAGTCGGAAACTTTCCGGGGACGAAGTTTCTGGGCGAGAGCAAATTCGGTTCGCGCCATCAACCAATGCGAAAAATGATTCCTCTGGGCGTGGTAGGCCACGCTTTCCGCGGGCACCTCTTGCAACATGGTTTCCAGGCCGCCGAGATCGCTCGCGCGTCCAACTTCCGAAAAATCCGGCAACCGGAAAACAAAATCACCGAATCCAAATTCTTCCATGAGGACGCGGCGCAAATCAGCCATCAAGGTGGGCGAGCGTTTTCGCAGGAATGACAGCCCTTCTGCGAGCGCGCGTTCCCGGAACTGGGTACGGCTGGTTTGCAAAACGATGGGAACATCTGGGACGGCGTTGCGAATCAGGTGAGCCAACTCGAAGCCCGCTTCCGCCCTGAGCTCTCCCTGCCGCGGAAACTCCACGTCGGATACCACTCCCAACAGGTAGTCTCGATACTGCATCACCATCTGCTCTGCCTCCTCATAGTTGGAGGCGAGCAGGATTTTCGGACGGGCCCTCATGCGCAGGAGTTTGTGCGCGACGTTGATGCCTTCTCGTATCACCCGGCGCGATTGTGAAATCAGCTCAGTGTAGATGACCGGCAGGAACGACGAGTAATAGCGAATGTTGTCTTCGACCACCAGGATGATGGGCACGCCAATCGCAGCCGTATCAGGACCGGCGTTTCGTTTGTCCTCGACGTACTTCACGATCGCTATGAGCACGCGAACATTCCCCTGCCACAGGAACACGCGTTCGATCTCGCTGTTCGGCTTTCGCGCCACAAAATTCTTCAACTCACGGTAATCATAGGCAAGCACCACGATGGGAATGTCCAGTCCGGATTGTTTGATTTCGCGGGCCAGCCGGGCCGCATCCATGTCGCCGACCTCAAGGTTCGTGACCACCAGATTGAACCGCGGCTGCGATCGGAGGAGCGCGAGTGCTTCCGAACCGGTAGAAACCTGCGTGATGCTCGGAATCTGCTGAAGATTGAGTTCCAGCGACTCGCCGATTAGCAGTTCATTCAATCGCCCGTCTTCTTTGAGGATGAAGGAATCGTAAAGACTGGAAACCAGCAGGATATCGCGCACGCGGAAGGGCATGAGGTTCTCGAAGCCTTCAAAGAGCCTCTGCGCATCGATGCCCGAGTCCAGCGCCGTTTTCGTGCTCATGCCCGATCCCATGCTTCTCTAAATCCTGCCCTATATAGAAACAGGCGGGGAGGAGTTCGTCCACCCCGCCTAACTCTTAGCGTAGCGCCGGCGTCCCGCCGGCTTCAAGAACGCCTAACGTAGCGCCGGCCCCGCCGGCCCTCAAGAACACCTGCCCCGAAACGTACCGCAGCTCCGAGGTCCTCGAGGACTCAATGGCCTCTCTTACACCAACCCCTGGTCCAGCATGGAGTCGGCCACTTTCAGGAAGCCGCCGATGTTGGCGCCGTTCACCAGGTTTCCGGGCGTGCCGTATTTCTCGGCCGTTCGGAAGCAGTTGTCGTGAATCGCGATCATGATCTTATGGAGGCGATCGTCGACTTCCGCGCGCGTCCAGCTCAAGCGGGCGCTGTTCTGCGACATCTCGAGCCCAGAAGTTGCCACGCCGCCAGCATTGGCCGCCTTCGCCGGACCATAGAGGATCTTGTTCTCCAGGAACATCTTGGTTGCTTCCAGCGTGCTCGGCATGTTCGCGCCTTCCGCAACGACCTTGACGCCGTTCTTGATCAGGTTCGCGGCATCCTTCGCGTTGATCTCGTTCTGGGTCGCGCTCGGGAATGCGCAGTCCGCTTTGATGTTCCAGAGCGGGTTGTGATCCGACTTGATGTCGGTCGGCATGAAGATCGCCTTCTTGAACTTGTCCGCGTACTCGCGAATGCGCCCGCGACGCACGTTCTTCAGTTCTATGATGTAGGCGAGCTTTTCGCGATCGATGCCATCCGGATCGCAAATGACGCCGTTGGAATCGGATACTGTCATTGGCTTCGCACCCAGGTCGAGCAACTTCTCGATGGTGTACTGGGAGACGTTGCCGCTTCCGGAAACCAGGCAGAGCTTGCCTTCCAGCGTATCCTTGCGGGTCTTCAGCATTTCCGCGGCGAAATACACGCAGCCGTAGCCGGTGGCTTCGGGACGAATCAGCGAGCCGCCCCAGTTCAGGCCCTTGCCGGTCAGCACGCCCGTGAATTCATTGCGGATGCGCTTGTACTGTCCGAACAGGAACCCGATCTCGCGTCCGCCTACGCCGATATCGCCGGCCGGCACGTCCGTATCCGGGCCGATGTGGCGCTGCAGTTCGGTCATGAAGCTCTGGCAGAAGCGCATGACTTCGTTATCGCTCTTGCCCTTGGGATCAAAGTCCGATCCACCCTTGCCGCCGCCCATGGGCAGCGTGGTAAGCGAATTCTTGAAGACCTGTTCAAACGCCAGGAACTTCAGGATGCCCAGCGTCACCGAAGGATGGAACCGCAGCCCGCCCTTGTAGGGGCCGATGGCGCTGTTCATTTCAATGCGGAATCCGCGATTGATCTGAATCTTGCCCTGATCATCGAACCATGGCACGCGGAACATCATGACGCGCTCGGGTTCGACGATGCGCTCTAAAATCTTGGCTTCCCGATACTCGGGATGGCGCTGCAGCACCAGCCTCAGCGAATCGAAGACTTCCTGCACTGCCTGATGGAATTCGGGTTCAGCTGGATTTTTGGCCTTTACCTGGGCCATGACTTGTTCAATGTAATCGCCCGAAATTCGGGTTTCGGACGGCGTCAACGTACCTGCACTCATATCGAAAACCTCCTTGATTTATAAGGGCTGCGGTCAGTAACTCTACACCTTGAAGCCGGGCTCGGCGACCCCTTTCGGAATCGACCCCTCGCGGAACTCACTCTTTGGGGCTCCTGCGCCACATGGGAAGCTCCGGGTTCCAACAGTGGACGTCCTTTTCGAAGTTGCGCTCTTTCTGCACCCCAACGCCCACTGGTTCTTGGCTCTCCGGAACCTTCGGCATCAGCTTGGCCAGGTAAACCTCGATGCGGGCCTTCAGTTCGGGATCTGAAAAGAATTCGATTAAGTCAGTACCGCGAACTTTCCCCTGCCCCTCACACAGCGGGCACTTCAGCAGGTCATGATTCTCTGTCATGATTTCCGTTCCTCGACGGGACCTTGGGGGCCCCTGGGCAGGCAGAATGAAGGCCAGCCCATACCCGATTAGACGGCTGCGGAGCATTTGCGGCAGTGATTCGAGCCACAGCCGCTGGTGAGCTACCTCACAAGTCGGTCGTTTGTAATTCCGACGCCGAGAGGCGGAGGAATCTGCGATAGCATGGCGCGATAATGTCTCTGTTGTGAAGGGTCGGCGTGCGGTACCCGGTCGTTCAATGTCCACATATACGACGTGTTGAGGCGGAGTACGCAGTATGGCCAACAAGATTCCTCCGCCGCGTTCGGCGTCGGAATGACAAGTCTAAGGAGAAAGACGAGCTTACCGCGCCCGCGCCAGCACCAGCGTGATATCGTCCGGTTGTTCCTTATCGCCAATCCAGTCGTCGACCGCGCCGGTGACCAGTTGGGTGATTTCGACAAGTGGCCGCCCACGGTTCTCTCGGACCAATTCGACGAGTCTCTGTTCGCCGAACTCCCCGAAGTCGTTTTCCGGCTCGGTAACCCCGTCGCTGTAGGCTACGAAGACCTCGCCCGGCCTGAGTTGTTCAGATCCTTCGTCGAACGAAAGATTGTCGAAGAGCCCGACCACCATTCCTCCCGCCTCGAGCCGTCGTATCGCGCCATCCTGCCCGATGATGACCGGGGGCAGGTGGCCACCGTTGCTGTAGGTGAGCTTCCGCGAATGGCCGTCGTAGATGCCCAAAAATAGCGTCGCGTACTTTTCCTGCGGAGTACTTTCGTAAAGTTGATGATTCAGCAACGAAAGGAGGGCACTGGGAGAAATCTCAGCCCCGTCGACTCCGGACGCCAACATCATTCCAGAACTAGCCGCCGCGCCCACGGCGAGAGCTTCGCGCGCTATCGGCATTCCTTCCATGCTATATGCGCGCACCGCGGAGTGAATTGTCGCCATCAGCAGGGCTGCGGAAATCCCTTTCCCGCTGACGTCTCCGGCCGCAAGAATCAGCTTCTCTCCATTCAAGGTCAGAAAGTCATAGTAGTCGCCGCTCACAGTGCGTGCTGGCCGGCAGAATCCGTGCACCTCCAGAGACTCGAGTTGCGACACTTCTTTCGGGAACAGCTGAGCCTGGACTTCCTGCGCGATCACCAGTTCGTTCTCGAGCCGCTGTTTCTCTTTTTGCTCGAGGATCAGCCGCTCGATGGAAGCCGTCATGGAGTTGAACGAATTGGCCAGCAACGCAAGCTGATCGCGTGACTTCACCGGAATTCGATGGCTGAAGTCTCCCCGATCAATATGTTGAGTCGCTCGATAAAGCTGCGCGACCGCGCCTGTGATCGAGCGTGTCAGGCTTGTGCCAATCACCAGAGCCAGTAGCTCAATCACCGCCAGCACGATTGCGATGGCCAGAAGAATCAGCTCAACGCCCTTGGCGAAATCGCCCAGTGCCGCAAAGAGGCGGTTGTATAAGACGGAAGGCCGAGTCTGCACCTTGACGAGGGGCGAACTACGTTCGCGATCACCTGTCTCCCAATTCGTGACGGGCAGGGGAGTGCCAAATGTGATGAGGTGATCGAAGATGCTGGCTCCTTCCGGAACCGTACCTGCAGTAAACGTCGCACGAGGGGTCTCAGTTCCTTCCCCTGTCGATCCACTCTTCGGCTCTCCTGCAGACTGCGTCGCTTTTCCGGTATTTCCGGCGCTGTCCCCCTCGATTCGAGATGGTTCTTGCAGTGCGAGACCAGTCCCGTACAGAGTGATTTCACCAAGATTGTTCGCGATCTCCTGCACGAGTTCCTGGTCCAGGGCTTCGCTGGAAACGACCAGCAGCTTGTCGGAGCGCACCGTCAGCAAGTTGGCAGTCCGCAAGTACAGGTTGCCGTGATCACGAACGATCTCGCTGAAAGGCGCGTGCACAAATGAGGGCTGCGTGAAAGGCGTGTTGCCCTTACCATCGCCGCAGATCGGCAACGGTTTCGCTCCATACCAGGCACACACGTCGCGATGTTTCCAGATCACATCGGTTTTTCGGAGGCTCTCCAGCAGAGCTACCGTAGGCGGCTCTCCGTGCTGAAGCCGCACCGACAACTCGTTCGCAATGGCGGCATTCACAGCCTCCACATTCTGCAGCTGCAGGTGAATTTCGGAGGTCACTATGAAGTTTGCAAATTGCCCGGCGAACAGATACAAGGTCGCGAATGCCATCGCGAACAAAAGCAGGGTAGGAATCACCCCGATGAACACGTACGTCACAATTAACCGGTTGCGGAGTCGCCACAGGATTTTGTTTTTCAGCCAGCGGAACGCGAGGATGCTGAAGAACAAAATAGCAATGAAACTGAGAAAGCTTACCCACCCGCTCAGACCCTGACCCCAGGAAAGTCGAAGAACCGCGAACAATTGCTGCAGAAGAAAAAGGAACAGAGCCAGTCCCAGGGCATACCAGGCGCCCCGGGCCACGCGACTCCGCGGCCAAAGACCCCATTGGGTCATCCTGGCTCGCGCCGCTGGGTAGGAGAAATCCATGAGCTCAAGTTGAAATTATGACAGAAACGCGCATCCCGAATAAGGCCGTGATTGATTTGTAATCGCACGTGAGAGAAGCGCGCGGAAGCTCAAGGCTTGAGAGCGGCTTCCGTTTCAGAACGGCGGGTGGGCGATACTCTCGGCTCGGAGAGGGTCCCTGTGACCGTCAAACCACCAGGTATGGAGCGACGGGCGTCTCGCCCGTCCAGGCGGGCGGAGGCGCCCGCCTCTTCGCTGGCCGAACCTTCGGGCAGCAACCGGAAATCAAGCTTCCGATTCATCGAGGCTGTGCCGGTCACGGAATAAGTCGCCGAGGGCGCCTCCAACGTAGCCTCTTGCACCTGAACTTCTCCCTGAAGAAGGGTGAGCATTCCTGTAAACCGTCGCACGCGCAATGGCACACTTGCTAGCACGATATGCGGCAAGGCACCCTCGCGCATCTCGAAATGCAGAGTACCTTTGGCAGAGGCGGTCAGGTCCGCCGCCGAGAATCCCGCCAACTCCATCTGATACTTGGCATTCGCACTGCCGCTGATCCATTCGTCGCCCATGAGATCGGCCACCTGAGCGAGAGAACTGCCATCCAGCGCGCCGCTTCCGGAGTACACAGGCTGCTTCACCGTGAAATCCGCGCGCCATTCGCCCCGATGCTTCCCCCCCAACACATCGGCGCGCAAATCCGATAGCCGCAATTTTCCCTGATCGAGGTTGAGCTTGGTCGTGACCCGGGTCGCGACCAGATTCCGAACAATGGCTCGATTGATCACCAGGCTGCCACTTGCGTGGAGTCCGGCAAGAAAAGAGTGCCCCCCTGATGTTGTGGTCGAGAACCGGTACCAGGGCCGCTGCGCAACGTTTGGATTCAGCCAATGATTGAGCTGGTCCGTCGAAATTTCGTCGGCATGCAGATCGAAGCTGACCGGGCACGCTATCGGAGCAACGCACGGGCGTGGAATCGATAAGGCCCCAGTCCACTGCGTGCCGACAAACGAAGCCGAGATCGCATCGACCCTGGTCTCCGAATCTGCCAGGTTGACCCGGGCGGAGTTAATTTCTAAAGGTCCGTTCAATCCACGGATCTGCGCTCGCACCCCGTGGAGTTCTGCATTTCCCATGACGATTGGCGAAGCAAAGCCCGTCCACTGACCCGCAATGAGCAAGTCGAGCTTTGCAGACCCAGCGGCGCCCACATGCGTTGCGGGAATGCCCGAGACCCGGGCGAGATCCAGCAAGCGCTGAATCTCCGACTCGCCTTTAACCGAGATGCTATATCCCGAGCGGGTGATCCGACCCTGCACCGAGGCCGGGACTGGTCGGCCTAGCCTGAGAGAGACAGGGCCAAAGTTCAAGTACGCTTCCTGTGGATCGTGAGCGGAAGCCGGGTCTATGTGAC
>QIAH01000255.1 GCA_003225465.1 Acidobacteriota bacterium
TTGGGATCATAGTCGGCGATGCGCCGCCCGAGCACGTGCCGCTCCCAGGCGTTTGCTGGAATTTCAAAACCCTGTAACTGACGCAATACTTCCAGCGCTCCCCGCTCACCCACTACTTGCGTGCCCGGTGCAACGTGCTGCCAGCGCAGCAGCCATCGCATGAACTGTGCCGCCGTAACCGGCTCGATCTGCTTGCGCAAGGTCGCGACCGTCAGCCGATGAATCCGCGCCAGCAGTCGCCGGTCACACCACTCGATCTCCGGGACCCTCGGATCCGTAAACTTTCCGCGCAGAATACTGCCGCTAGCCTCCATGCGAAGCAGCGCCTTCTCAATTTCGCCTGCACGTAGACCGAGCGTGTTCCCGAGTTGTGTTGCGCTTGTCGGCCCGAGGTGCGACATCCACCCCATCACGATCGAGAGAAGTGCATCGTCGCGTGAGGCGACTGGTCCATCAATCGCGCGCGGAGCCGGCTCAAACGTCGCCGAAGGGAAGAGCAATGAAAAGCTGCGAACCTTTTCCGCAGCCACCCAGTAGCGCCGCCGTGCCGACTTCTGTGCTGAATCCGATTCGCCGTCGGCGACGCTGCCGACAACCGCGCGCCCCTGAAGCACTAAGTTCTCAAAAAACTGCCGCCACGGATCCGCAGCACGCGCGATCGTAGTGACGAGGGCGTTCTCATCTACGGCTCCCAGCGGGCTCGGGCAATCCTCCGGCAACGCTCCCAGCGTATGCAGCACATCGTGCAATTCATCCGCGTCGCGCACATCGGGCCAGGCTTCTTCGCGTACTTGAGCAATTGCTGCCGGTTCGAGCTTGCCGACTTCCTCCAGCACCGACTCCGGCAGCATCCGCCGCATCTCGACCGCCCGCGCCCGTCTCTCTTCCAAGGGCGCGTCATCCAGAAAGGCGTACGGATTCGCATTCAGGATTTCGTGCGAAAACTGTGAGGGCACCGGGGTATCCACTGCGACGCAGCGAATGCTCCCGTCTGAAATACCGCACAGCAATTTTTGTAAGCCTTCGATGTCCATCGCCTCGGTGAGCACGTCCTTCATCACCTCGTGCACCAGCGGATGGTCAGGAATCTGGATATCGCCCTCAACATTCTCCTGGCAGGCGGCCACGTCGGGAAACACCGACGCCAGCAAATCGTCGGAGCGGATGCGCTGAATCTGTGGCGGCACTTTCTTTCCGCCCTGAAAACGCAGCAATGCCAGCGCGCGGCTCGCATCCCAACGCCAGCGCGTGGCAAAAATCGGCGATGCCAGCGACGCCTGCTCAAGAATGGGCTGCACCGTCTCGGCCTGCAAAAACTGAAATACATCTGCCAGCGGGAAACTGTGCTGTTCTGCAAGGGCAATATTCAGCCCGTTATCGGTCGCCGCAGCCTGCAACTCGAAATTGAAGCTGCGACAGAAGCGTTTGCGCAGCGCCAATCCCCACGCCTTGTTGATCCTCCCGCCGAAAGGCGCATGGATCACTAATTGCATCCCGCCGCCTTCATCGAAAAAGCGTTCTGCGACGACGGTGTTCTGCGTGGGTACCGTGCCCAGCACCGCCCGCCCCTGCAGGATGTACTCGATGGCCTGTTCGGCGCCGGAATCATCCAACCCGCACTCCTGCTTCAACCACTGCACAGCCGCGGCCACTTTAGGATTGTTCTGCGAGATCCCCACCGGCGGAGTGTCAACTAACATTTCGCTGGTTTTCTGTCGCAGGTCAGCGACATGCGCCGAGAGTTCTTCCGTCCGCGCCGGCGCTTCGCCCCTCCAGAAGGGCACACTCGGAGGCGCTCCGTGCGCGTCCTGGACAAGCACGCGGCCGGCCGTCGATTCCACGCGGCGAATCATCCACGACGTATTCCCCAGCAACATGATGTCGCCCTTGTTGCTCTCCACCGCGAAGTCCTCATCCACGGTTCCGACGACAATGCCTTCCGGCTCAGCGACCACCGTGTACAACGCGTTGTCCGGGATGGCGCCACCACTGGTAATAGCTGCGAGCCGGCTGCCCCGTCGTGCCCGCAATTTCCCGTTCACTCGATCCCGATGCAGATATGCGCCGTAGCGCCCGCGCCGCGCGGCGATGCCTTCCGAAAGCATTTCGAGAATCGCGTGGTAGGTTTCGAGGGAAAGATGGCGGTAGGGATAGGCCCGCCGCATCAGGTCAAACAGTTCGACTTCGCCGCACTCTTCGGCCGCGCACGCCGCTACGATCTGCTGCGCCAGTATATCCAGTGGAGACTCCGGGATGATAAGCCGATCTAGATCCCCGTGTCGGATCGCGTGCACCAGCGCCGCACACTCCAGAAGATCATCGCGCGTAGTCGCGAAGAATCTGCCCTTCGGAACCGCCCCACGCCAGTGTCCCGAACGTCCCACCCGCTGCAAACCCACCGCGATCGACCGTGGTGAATTGATCTGCACGACCAGATCGACCGTGCCGATATCGATTCCAAGCTCCAGCGACGCGGTCGCCACCAGTACTTTGACCTGTCCCTCTTTCAGCTTCTTTTCCGCTGCCAGCCTCAACTTGCGCGACAGACTTCCATGGTGCGCCGCGACATTATCCTCGCCAATGCGCTCACCCAACTGGTGCGCCATGCGCTCGGCCATGCGGCGCGTGTTCACGAACACCAGGGTGGAACGATGCTGCTTGACTAGCTCAATCACGTGCCCGTAGATCTCATCCCACATCTCATTCGACGCCACCGGACCCAGCGGGCTGGGCGGAACTTCGACGCCCAGGTCGAGTTGCCGCTTGTGCCCGATGTTGACGATCACGGGATCGGGACGCCCGTTGCCGGTCAGGAAGTGGGCGACTGCCTCGATCGGCTTCTGCGTTGCGGAAAGACCAATTCGGACGGGCGGATTATGTGTGAGAGCTTGCAGTCGCTCGAGCGAAATTGCCAAGTGGGCTCCGCGCTTGTCGTCGGCGACTGCGTGGATTTCATCCACGATCACCGTTTCGATATCACGCAGGATGGCCCGGCTCTTTTCCGCAGTCAGCAGAATGTAAAGCGATTCTGGCGTCGTGACCAGGATGTGCGGCGGCCGCTTCAGCATGGCGCGCCGCTCCGGCATCAGGGTATCCCCAGTGCGGACCGCGGTGCGGATCTCTGGCATCAGCAGGCCGCGCTCGCCCGCCATTTGCAGGATTTCGCCCAGAGGAATTTCGAGGTTCTTCTGAATGTCGTTGCCCAGAGCCTTCAGCGGAGACACGTACAGAACTTCCGTGCGGTCCTGCAACTCCCCAGCCAGAGCTTTGCGCACCAGGCGATCAATGCACGCCAGAAAAGCGGCCAGCGTTTTGCCTGAGCCCGTTGGCGCCGAAATCAGAGTCGTTCGACCCGCCAGAATGTGCGGCCATCCCTGTTCCTGCGGTTCCGTGGGCGTTCCAAAGCGCTGGACGAACCAGTCCTGTACCAATGGGTGGGCCCAGGTCAGCGACTGGGGAACAGGAAAGGACATTCCGTTATTTTATCGGGATTTCGGACTTTCGTAAATTGTTCGCCTACGCCCTTAAAATCTGGCCGAAACGCCGGTTATTCCGCGAATGCTAGAATCCGGCGATGCCAAGCAAAAATTCCGCCCAGGCTCGGGCGAAGAAAATCAAGCTCGTACTATTTGATGTCGACGGTGTTCTCACCGATGGCAAAATCTGGATTTTCCCTGCGCCCGCCGGAGCCCATCAGAGCACGCGCGAACATGTCGCCAGTTTCGAGGACAAGGGCGGCTACGGCCTGCTGAGCCAGACCATGATCGAGGCCAAGGGCTTCCACGCGCACGACGGCGCCGCCTTCTCACTGGCGCGCCTCGGCGGAATCCAAACCGGGCTGATCACCAAGCGCATCTCCGAAACTGTCGCCCTGCGGGCCCGCGACCTGAAAATCGAACATGTCCATCAGGGAATTCAGGATAAGCTCACCTGCTTCGAGGGAATCCTTAAAAAAGCGAACCTGCAGTCTTCCGAGGCGGCGTTCGTCGGCGACGACGTCATCGATCTCCCTGTCATGCGCAATTGCGGCTTCGCCATCGCCGTGGCGAACGCGCGCAAGGAAGTAAAGAAAGAAGCGCACATCATCACAGAACACGCCGGCGGAGACGGCGCCGCCCGCGATGCCATCGAGTACATCCTGAAAGCACAAGGGGCATGGAAACGCGTGGTGAGCGAGTACATCTACGAACGGAGTCCGAAGAAGAGCTTTTAGCTGTTAGCCATTAGCCATTAGCTCACCAGATAGACAGACCGCTGTCCGTCAGTATTCACGCAGATTGTTCTTGAATCGACGGCGCCTGAAGGCGCTTCCGAGAAGGTGTTTTTGACGGCGCGCCTCAAGGCGCACCCTGATACGAACACCTCATGTAACGGCTTCGACTCGAACATCCGTCGAAAGAATCGGATTCCAAATTCAAGCAGAGATTTTCAATTGCGGAGGGAGCTAAAGGCTAGAAGCTAACAGCTGAATTCAAAACCCACTGATTGCCTGCTTGGGGCGTGCTCGGGTCGGCAATCAGTGGGTTACCGTTTCTCCTTACTCACCCTGTTGTTTTCAGGAGTAATGCAGAACACTCTAACTCTTGGATCGCGGCTCTGTGTCAGGTTTTACAATTCTTTACCTACCGATGAGGGCAAACACCAATATCCGCATACATTTTCAATCGTTTATCGCAATGCGCACGTCATTGCAATGTCGTGCTGCCTGATTACAACAGACATTATGCCGAAGGACGCCCCCAGGCCATGCGTATGGCGTGATTGCTAAGGGTGTTCAGCAGTTCCGATCTGTACCTTTCCGACATCTCAGGGCGACCCCATACCCCGCTGATTTCAACCATGACGATAAGTCCCATGGGCCACTCGGTCACTTCGGTCTTTTCCAGAACATCTCCCACGCTGCGAGGTGGAACAGTAATGCTGCTCGACGAGCGTGGCAGAAGAACTCTAATTCCTGCTGACGTCACAATCAGGCGAGGGTTCTTCCATTCGTCCCAGGGCACATTCTCGTACACAAGGCATTTGCCTTCCTCGGGGTACTTGCACACTTGAGGCGGAGCAATTCGATAGGCGAGGGGTAACGGCGGGGCTACGGCAGGGGGCGGGGCAACCGAAGTACAACAACAACAGATGCCGAGTGCGGTTGTCAGAATCGACAGCAAAACGTAACGCAACACGGTAATCACACAGCAGGGAGCTTAGCACGTCCGCTGATTGGCGTAACATCGCCATTGCACTCATCGACCCTGATTCCGGGCGAATAAAGGGCGCAAGCTTGTGCAAACGCCTGATTTCGTAAATTGTGCAGCCTCATAACAATGCCAACGAGGGGTGCCTGTGCAAGAAAGAAGACCAGCAGCGGTGGCAGGTCATACCGGTAAATTTCAT
>QIAH01000345.1 GCA_003225465.1 Acidobacteriota bacterium
GGGGCCCTGGCAGGTGGTAGGGATTTTTGATGCGGGTGGGAGTGCCTACGAGTCCGAGGTATGGGGCGATGTGAACCAGATGGCGTCGGACTTCGATCGCCAGGGCGCGTTCGCCTCCGCCTATTTACGCGCGACCGACGCGTCGACAGCGAATGCTTTGAAGAACGCGGTGAGCGATGACCAGCGCCTGAAACTCGATGGAATGCTTGAGACCGACTACTATGCGAAGCAGACCAGGTCCGGCGGGCCCATCAAAGTGGTCGGGTACATGGTCGGCTTCATTATGGGTATCGGATCGATTTTCGCGGCCATGAACACGATGTACGCTGCCGTGGCGTACCGCAGCCGCGAGATTGCGACGCTGCGCGTCATCGGGTTCAGCAAGCCGAGCATCCTGACGTCCTTTGTATTCGAATCGCTGGTGCTGTCATTGCTGGGCGCGGTGGTGGGTATCGTGCTGATGCTGCCGTTTAACGGGATGTCGACGGGAACGTCGAACGCGGTCACGTTCAGCGAAGTGGTGTTCGCGTTGCGCATGACGCCCACGGTCATTCTCTATGCATTCATTTTTGCGCTGGTGATGGGTTTCTTCGGCGGATTGGCTCCGGCGTGGCACGCGGCGCGGCAGAATATCCTGACCGCGTTACGCGGTTAGCCTCGGACAAGACCCACCCAAGCGGAGCTTGGGTGGGGCACCCAGAGGTTGTGCTTGGTTTTGCCGACGACCAACGACTAACGCCTGTAGCTGGAACGAAAATGTCCATCGATACCAAACACGACGACCTGCAGAGTCTCCGGATTGACCGCTCGCAGCGGGAGGACTCCCAAGGTGAGCCGCCGAAATGGGCGAGCCGCTACATCCTGGGCGGCATCGCGGTTGTGGTCTTGTTGGGACTGGTGGCTCTGGTGTACCGCCTGGTATCTCCATCGGCAGCCGAAGTGGAGGTCGTGCGCGCGGCAACCGAGGGCGGCGGGGATGTGGGCGGAGTGGTGTTGTCGGCGGGCGGATACATTGTGGCGCACCACAAGATCAACGTGAACTCCAAGGTTACGGGGCGCGTGAAGTGGATCGGGGTGGAGAAGGGCGACAAGGTCAAGGAAGATCAAGTGCTGGTCCGGCTGGAGGATGACGAGTTTCGCGCCCAATACGATCAGGCGCGGGGCGCAGTCGAGAATGCGCGTGCCTATTATGAAGAGTTGCAGCACGGATCGCGTCCGGAAGAAGTCCAGCAGGCGCAGCACAATCTGGACGAGGCGCGCGCAACGGCGGCCAATGACAAAGTCACGCTCGACCGGACGCGCGAGCTGTACGGGCAGGGCGTGCTTTCGAAGCAATCGTTGGATGATGCGACCGCGAAATACGAATCCGATCAACAGCGGATGAACTCGCTGAACCAGGCGTTCACATTGTCGAAGCTCGGTCCGCGGGCCGAGGAAATTGCGCGTGCCAAGGGTGCGTTGTTGCAAGCCGAGGGACAAGCCGCTTACGCCAAATCGCTGCTGGATGCCACCGTTATCCGGGCGCCGGTTACGGGAACCATCCTCGAGCGTAAGGTTGAAAAAGGCGAGTTGCTCACGGCGCAATTCGCGAGCACGGCCGAGGGCGGTCCCCAGGGATCGGTGGTTGCGCTTGCCGACCTGAACGATCTGCAGGTGGAGCTTGACATCGCGCAGAACGATTTTTCGCGGCTGAAGCCTCGCCAGAAGGGCATCGTCACGGTGGACGCGTTTCCCAACCTGAAATGGGAGGGCGAGATTGCCGAGATGTCGCCCGAAGCCAATCGGCAGAAGGCGACCGTGCAAGTCAAGGTGCAGATCAAAAAACCCGACGAGCATCTGCGTCCCGACATGAATGCCACCGTGAAGTTTCTGGCCGACGATAACAAGAACGGAAATCAAGGACCCGGCGGCGCGATCGTACCTGCGAACGCGGTGCGCGATCGGGATGGGAAGAAAGTTGTTTTCCTGGTGCTCAATGGCAAGGTCGTGATGAAGCAGGTGAAGATCCTGAGCCAGCGCAGTGATGGGTACCTCGTGGATGGTCCCATCAACGGCGAGAATGTGATCACCAGCGGGCCCGAGAATTTGAAAGACGGTCAATCCGTGAAAGTTAAAGGACAGTCCTGATGAGTACGATGACCACGCCCAAAATCGCGACCGGCACGAAGGTAGTGCAGGCCCGCAATGTCAGCAAGATTTTCAAGCGGGATGCGTTTGAGGTGACCGCGCTCGATAACGTTTCGATCGACATTGCGCAGGGGGAATTCCTCGCGCTCATGGGACCGTCGGGCTCAGGGAAGACGACGCTGCTGAACATGATTGCGGCCATTGACCGGCCGACGTCGGGCGAATTGCTGGTGATGGGCGACAACATTTTCCGGTTGAACGATGCGCAGTCGGCGCGTTGGCGGAACGAGCACGTGGGGTACGTCTTTCAGACGTTCAATTTGATTCCGGTGCTGACTGCTTTCGAGAATGTCGAACTGCCCCTGCTGCTGACCAAGCTTTCGCCGGCCCAACGCAAAGAGCATGTGATGACGGCGCTGAAGCTGGTTGGACTTGAGGAGCGGGTGCATCACTTGCCGAAGCAGCTTTCCGGCGGACAGGAACAGCGCGTGGCGATTGCGCGGGCGATTGTGAGCGATCCGACTTTGTTGCTCGCCGATGAACCTACCGGTGATCTGGATAGCCACTCGGCTACCGAGATTCTGGAGATCCTGAAGCGGCTGAATGAGGACTTCAAGAAGACGATCGTGATGGTGACACACGATCCGCACGCGGCTTCGTACGCGCACGTGTCGCGGCATCTCGAAAAAGGGATGCTTTTGCCGCCGGCTTAGCGGAGCTTCGCTCCGCCGGGCAGACGAGGGCGTCTGCCCCTACGTGGTTTGTGCCAATCTTCTGGCTCTTCTGGCTTCGACTCTTCTTGCCATTACCCGGACGGCGCCCATCCAAATGATCGCGGCGGCGTACCCTGCGGCCACGTCGGTTGGCCAATGTACGCCCAGATAGATTCGGGAGAGGCCGATAAGCCCGATCAAGAGACCCGCAACGCACCAGACCAGCACGCGCTGCCAGCGCTCTTCCAATTGAAAATCGATCATTCCTGCGATCAGGCCATAGAAGCAGAGGGAAATAAGAGAGTGCCCGCTGGGGAAGGAGTAGGTGGTGGGCTTCGCTCCGAAGAACGGATCCGGGCGCAGCCGGTGGAAGGCGAGTTTCAGAACTCCATCGAGGACGCCCGCCCCCATCATGGTGACGACTAAAACTCCCAGATGATCGCGATCGCGGCGATACAAGAAAAAGAAGATCAGCGCCAGGGTGCAGGCGAGAACGACGGGCCAGTCTCCCAGGTTGGTGACGAATCGAAAGATCGCGGTGACGGAAGGAGAGGCGTATTCGTGAACCACGCCACGAACTGCGTTGTCGAAACGGGCGCTTCCCCGTTCGAGCACCTCTTCGGAGAGCCAGGCGAAGGAGAAGAGAGCCACCGTGGCCAGTCCCAGGCTGACGGGAATCACCGCTGGCCACGTTTTATTGGCGCGGGCGCGACTCGCAGCGTTGGCAGAAGGCGGCATCGCCCCAGAGTACCAAAGCCACGGCAGAGCGTCCGGATCGAAATCAGGCCGGGCTAAGCGCGAGGCAAGTTCTGACGTCCTTGTGCCGGATCGTCTGGATCGGAAACCCATTGCCAGGCGCGGCGGCCATTCTCGCGCACCAGAGTACGGGCTTCGCCGTACTCGACCAGGCGGTTGAGAACAGTGGTCACCGAGGCCAGCGGATCTTTGTGGCGCGCCAGGATGGGCGGCACCTTTTGCTGGATCAGTTCGCAAACCTCGCGAGCGCCCAGCGGCCGGCCCGCTTCCATCAACACCATGCGGCAAGCCTTGGTGAATCCTGGCTGGCGACCGTTGGACTTGCGGTCGACAAGTTCCAGCAGTTCGTCGTTCAGGACTTCATCGCCGAAAAGATTGGCGAGACCGACGATGGTCTGCTTGACCGTGCCGATGCGTTTCATCACGTCAGCTCGCTGGCGCATCAACTGGCGGAGTTCTTCGTGAGCCTGGCGAACCACTTCCACAACGTGCGGATCGTTGCTGCCTGGCATACCTTTGTTCCCATTGCTGAACTCGGTGCGACCGATCTCCATGACCCCATCCTCCGGCGCGACGGTCCCGACATCGGAGGCCCGAGACGGAAGCGCGCATCCCTTCAACTGTGGATACGTTCCCCACAGCTGATCTGTTCCCTGAACTGAAGACAAACTCACCGCGAGAGCCCTTGTATACAACTTTGTGGTCTGATCCCTCAGCGGATGCGCTTGCCTGACTTGTCCGGTTAGACGACGCTAGTCAACAAGGGTGAGCACATACACTGTTTATTCCTACGAACTTAGCTGACAGTTCCCCACATTCGGGAGGTCGTGTTATGTGCAAAGTTTGTGGGATGCGCCGGACGACTGGTCGGGATGTCCGTTTGCGAGAGCGAATTGAAAATCGAAAATCGCGCGCAAGGAATTGCTTCAGAAGAAATCTGATTTCTGGAATGCGTTACCGGGTGATGTGCGCGCCCTGCTATCGCCCAATGCTATGCACACACATGAGTTCGAAGAAACGGGACCGACTCCGAGTCTGCTCTCCGCAATTTTGGATGCTCCAACTTTCAATAGGCGAAGCCGTCGGGTTGGCTGACTGCGCCCACGCGGACGTGGCTGTCGATGAAGTTGCGTCCGGCAGCCAGGGCCTGGCGATCGATTTCGAGCAGATCGAGTTTCTTGATCTTGGTCTCGAGTACGCTCATCGCCGTGTCCGGCAATAAGCACTCGGTTTCTTCGAGTAGAGCGCCCATCAGGACAATGTTGGTAACCTTGGTCGAACCGAGTTTGTCGGCGATCTCTGACGCCGGGATGCAGATCACGCGGGCTTGCGGCAACGCGAAATCAGCAGGCAGGCGCTCGCGGTTGTAGAGAATTACTCCCCCGGGCACGACCTGCGAAGCAAATTTGCGCAGCGAGATTTCGTTCATTGCGATCAGCACGTCGGGATGCGAGATGAGGGGCGAGCCGATGCGCTCCTTCGACAGGCAAACGTGACAGTGCGCACTGCCGGAACGCATTTCGGGGCCATAGGAGGGCAGCCAGCTGACTTCCAGGCCTTCGCGCATGCCCATTTCCGTCAGCAACTGGCCCAGCAGAAGAACGCCCTGCCCGCCGAAGCCTGCAACTTTGATGGTGTACTCGCGGAAATGATGCGGGTGCTGGACCGCGACACGCTGCGCGCTTTCATCCTTGGCGCTGATCTCCAGCACATCGGTCACGGTGCGCTGCGGAGGCATGGTGCTCGGTGAAGTGTCCAGCTTGCGATCGCGGAATACGTTCAGGGGAAACGCCGGCACGAGTTTTTCGAGGACCCAGCGGCGCGCGTCTACCGGTTCCTTGCCCCAGATGGTGGGGCAGGGCGAGAGTATCTCGACGAAAGAGAAGCCGACTCCGTCTCTTTGATTTTCGAGTGCGCGGCGGATGGCGCGGCGCGCTTTCATGATGTTCTTGTTATCGCACAGCGCGACTCGCTCCACATAGGCGGGAGCTTCGAGGGTGGAGAGCAACTCGGCCATGTGCAGGGGGTAGCCTTCATTCACGGGACGACGTCCCCACGGCGACGTGGTGCTCTTCTGGCCGACGAGAGTCGTGGGCGCCATCTGGCCCCCCGTCATTCCATAAATGGCGTTGTTCACGAAGAACACCGCGATCTTCTCGCCACGGTTTGCGGCATGCACGATTTCAGCCGTGCCGATGGCGGCGAGGTCGCCGTCGCCTTGATAGGAAATGACAATCTTTTCAGGACAGGTGCGCTTGATAGCGGTAGCGCAGGCAGGCGCGCGCCCGTGGGCGGCTTGCACATTGCCGACATCGAAGTAGTAATACGCGAACACCGAGCAACCCACCGGGCTGACGAAGATGGTGCGATTCTGCAGACCTAGGTCTTCGATGGCCTCCGCGATCAGCTTGTGCGCCACTCCGTGGCCGCAGCCGGGACAGTAGTGAGTCTGGTTCTTGAGCTCGGCTTTGCGTTCGTAGATGTCGTAGAACACCGGCGATTTCGCGTGCACCGTCTCGTAGCCAGCTGGAGCCTCTGCTTCTTTCACCATTGCTTTCGAATCCTGTGACATGGTCGCCTCTCCTACTGCACGGGCATCATGCGCCCCAACATCTCGCGTTCGAACATGACACTCATCCGCGCGAGAACATCCGCATGGATCTCTTCCACGGAAGGAACATTGCCGCCGGTGCGCCCGTAGAATTCGACCGGCACCTTGCCATTGAGCGCCAGGCGGACGTCTTCCACCATCTGTCCGTTGCTCAATTCGACCACCAGCACCTCGCGCACCGTGGAGGCAGCTTTGACCAGCGCTTCCGAGGGAAAGGGCCAGAGTGTGATGGGGCGGAACAAGCCGACGCGCTGGCCTTGCGAACGAGCGGCTTCCACTGCTGAGCGCAGAATGCGCGATGTGATCCCGTATCCGACCAGCAGGATGTCGGCGTCGCCAGTGTCGTAGAGCTCCCAGCGGGGCTCAGTCTGCTGGGCGCGCTTGTACTTGGCCTCCAGCTTGCGCTGATGATCTTCAAGATCATCGGGCTCGAGGTAGATGGAACTGATCAGATTTTTCTGCGTCTCCGGCGTTCCTTTCACAGCCCAGGGCTTTTCAGGAGGCGCGCTCTCGCGGTACTCGAGCTCCAACGGTTCCATCATCTGGCCGATGAAGCCGTCGGCCAGAACGATGGCGGGGTTGCGATATTTGTCGGCCAGTTCGAAGGCCAGCGTTGTGAGATCGGCCATCTCCTGCACGGAGGCGGGAGCGAGGACGAGATTGTGGTAGTTCCCATGGCCTCCCCCCTTCACCATGGCGAAATAGTCGCTCTGCTCCGGGGCGATGTTGCCGAGGCCCGGGCCGCCGCGCACTACATCGACGATCACGCATGGAAGTTCGGCGCCTGCAATATAGGAGATGCCTTCCTGCATCAAGCTCAGACCTGGGCCGGAGGAGGCGGTCATGACGCGCGCGCCGGCCGCAGCCGCGCCGTAGACCATGTTGATGGCGGCGACTTCGCTTTCCGCCTGCAGGAATGTTCCGCCGACTTGCGGGATATAAAGAGCGGCGGCCTCGGTGATCTCGCTGGCGGGTGTGATGGGATATCCGTAGAAGGAACGGCATCCGGCGAGAATCGCGCCTTTCACGATCGCAACGTTGCCCTTACAGAGTTGCCGCATGGCTGTCTCCTTGGCGCGCTACGACCTTGAGCGCAGGCACGAGCCGGTAGACGGTAATGGCGCCCGGCTCGGGGCAGCAGTAGAAACAGATGCCGCATCCGGTGCAGCTTTCGCCGGTGTAGTGGGCGGGGTGCACTCCGTAAGCGCTCAGTTCGGGCGCAAGTTCAAGACACCTGGGCGGGCACGACTCAACGCACAGCCCGCATCCTTTGCATTCGTCAATGTTGACCGCAACCTTGCCACGTGCCGGCGTTGCCATAATCACCTCGCAGCGACTGGTTCTTTCGCTTGCGGACGCTGTAACCACTTGGTGCGTTCGCAGTATTCGTAGAGCTCATCCCGGAATTTGGGATGGGCGATTTCGATCAAAGCCTGGGCACGCTCCCGGATCGATTTGCCATGGAGATACGCGACTCCATATTCCGTGACGACATAGCGGATCAGCCCGCGCGAGGTCACCACGCCCGCGCCGGGAGCGAGCATCGGCGTGATGCGGGAGATGGTTCCGTTCTTCGCGGTGGAGGAGAGGGCGATGATGGCCTTGCCGCCTTTGGAGCGGGAAGCGCCGCGCAGGAAGTCGACCTGGCCTCCAATGCCGCTGTAGAAATACGTGCCGATCGAATCGGAGCAAACCTGGCCGGTGATATCCACCTGCAAGGCGGAATTGATGGCGACCATGTGGTCGTTGCGGGCGATCAGGGCGGGATCGTTGGTGTAGGCGGTGGGATGGAATTCGAAAATCGGATTGTTATCCACGTAATCGAACAGGTTCTTGGTACCCAAAGCAAAGCCGAGGATGATTTTCCTCGGCTTGAAATTCTTGCGGGCGCCGGTAATGACGCCCGCATCAATAAGCGGAATCACTCCATCGGAGACAAGTTCGCTGTGCACTCCGAGATCCTTGCGGTCCATGAGCAAAGGCAGGACGGCATCCGGAATGCCGCCGATGCCGGTTTGAAGCACCGCGCCGTCTTCAATCAGGCCCGCGACGTTGCGGGCGATGGCCGCCTGCATGTCGGTGATCTCGGGCTTCTTCATCGCACAAAGCGGACGCGAGGATTCCACAATCGCGTCGATTTTGCTGACGTGAATGAAACTGTCGCCGTAGGTGCGCGGCATCTGGTCGTTCACCTGCGCGACCACGTAGCGGGCCAGGCGGGCGGCCGTCAAAGTAGTGTCGACGCCGACGCCGAAGCTGCAGAAGCCGTGCGAGTCGGGTGGGGAGACCTCGATGAGCGCGACATCGATCGGCATGGCGCCGCTTTCGAATAACTCCTCAATCTCGCTGAGGTAGACAGGCGTGTAATCGGCGCGGCCTTCGTTGACGGCTTCGCGTACGTTGCCGCCGATGAAAACCGCGTTGTGCCGGAAGTGGCCAGCCATCTCGGGCGCGACATACGGAGCTCGCCCCATGGTCATCATGTGCACAATCTCGACGTCCTGCACGTGCGGGGCACGCTGAATGAGCGCATCGACCAGAGTTTCCGGCTCGGCGCAGCCCGGCTGAATGTACACGCGCATCCCCGATTGCACGCAACGCAGCGCCTCATCCGGTGTGCGCAATTTTTTCTTGTAATCGATCTCCCAAGACATTGCTGGCTTTCTCCTTGCTTATCCCCCAGAAACTTCTAATGCAGCACGCGCGGCTCGCGCCCTCATGCACGCTTCCTCGTACCCCTGGGAGGCGTAGAAGATGGCGCGATCAAAGAACTGATCGAGCAGTTGCAGCATTTCCAACTCGCCGAAAACTTCCGCCGGACGCTCCATGCCGGCCTCGTGCTTCAGGTAGTCCCACAGATTTTCTTTGGTCAGCACGATGACCCAGATCAGCTGGCTGAGAGGAACCTGCTGCTCGGCGCGACGCGCGCCGATTTCCCGGTAGCGCTCCTTGATATCGAACTCGCTTTTGCCCAGAAGCCAGTCGCCCAGATGGCGGTAAATCTCGTAGACGCGCCGCTCCAGGTCCTGCGCAGGGACCTTGGCATAGTCCTGGGCGAGTTCCGATTGCTGAACCTTCTTGAGAAGGCCGGCAGCGAGTCCGTCCGAATGGGTTTCGATCAGACGGACGAGTCGGTAGGCCAGCATCATGACCGAATCCTCCCTTCCCCTCCAGTTTCCAGTGTGTGCTTCCGGACGGATCCAATCCGTGACTCGTCGCACTTGCAGGTGTGATCCAGATCACGTGTTAGGGCCTTAAAAACCAAGAGCTTGCACCGACCAGTCGGTTGGTGGGCAGGCCGATAGCCGGTTGGCGGGATCGCATCCCGCGGGAGTTCCGGGCTGCTTTTCTCTGAATGCGCCGTTAGGCGGGAGGCCCTGCAAGAAAATCTTGGCGGCATCGTCTTTGGGATCCGGGCTGTTTTGCCCTGGAATCGAATAAGACGGTGCGGCCGAAATCGTCAGCATCAGGAGGCGGCGACACGGGGCCGATGACGCATCCCGGCGTCGGTCCACTGACGGCGCTCGCCTTCAAGTTGGTGATTGGAACTCCAGAGCGTTTCCACTGTGGCAAACAAGTGGCCAGCTATGCAGGACTGTTTCGTCGGAAGAGTCTAGCGGGGATCGACGACGGTTGGGACACATCAGCAAGCAGGGCAAACGAATGGGCCTTGGCATTCACCTGTCACTTTCTATGAATCACATCGAGCTCGACGCAGCGTGTGAGAAGCTGCTATACACAGCAAACATTCGTGATTGAACAGCGGGAAGAGAGTCGGCCCGAGCTTTCCGTTTGGAAGTAGAAATCAAGGTTGACATGTAGTACCGGTTTCGCTAGAACTGGAGGCGTTCTTCGTCTCTCCCCCAGGGCCCCCTTTAAATCTTCTCAGACCTCTCACGTTGGCTTTAATCGTTCGCGGGAAACCCGTCGATACAGCCGGGTTCTTCGTGTGCATTTCACTTCGAACGGTGTTTGCGACCATCGCGACTCTTGCCGGGTCAGTGATCGCATCCGAGGGAGAACGTCTATGATTCGCCTCAGTCGCGCGACGCAGGCCGCTCTGGGCCGGTGCTTTCTGGCAATGATTTCAGTGTTTGCCTTGGCAGGGAATCTTCCGGCGGCGCCCATGGTATACACCGGACTCGTGGTTACGGATGTACGTGTGGGGACGACTTTGATGCACAACGCCTCGCTGAAGATAACGTTCGAGGGCGATACGAACGATATTCTCTCGTTCTCGGTCCCTAGTGCAGAGTGCGGCGGAACTCCGTTCTATTACCTGGCGAAGGGCGTGGCCCGTATGGAGATCGAATTCCAAGGGCGGAGCCACAGGGCAAGACTCCAAGACGGTCAGGTCTTCGTTGCTGTGGATCCATGTAGTGGGGGGATCGGGTTCGGATCGTTCATAGGCCCCAATGGCCTGGAGCCCGCTTATCCACTTGGCTTTACTCTGGGGACTGCCGAATATGCTGCAATCAACTATTTCAGTCCCTTAGTGGGTGCTCTCAGCACGACCGGATCTGCCTGGTCATGCATTGGCTATCCGCCGCTGCCCGTCGATCCCCTGCCTGGGACCCCGGACGGTAATTGCATTCCACCGGATACCTATCCGCTCAAGTCGAACATCGGCGACATCTTCGTATACCAGCCTTATTTCGAATACGAGGGGGCGCCGGCGATAGCCACTAACCACGCCGGTAGCACGAATCGTGGTGCGTTCCTTGTCCGCCCGCAAACACGCCGCACCCTTGCGCCTCTGGGCGGTTCAGAAAGCGCTCATGGTTCGCGCGTCGTGTACACGTTGCAAACAGTTGCCGATGGTTCGCTCGGTGGGCATCTGTTCCAGCAGGCGCTCGTGACCTTTCAGATGATTAGCGACCGAGAGTCGGTAACGTCACAACCGAGTCCCGTCGATGCAACCAGGCCGATGTACGAAAACCGAGTCGGCCACGCAACGATTACTGTCGACGATGGCGGGCAAGTAATCAACGCGGAATTTCAACGAGGAGAGGTATTTGTCCGTTACGATACGGGCGCAGGCGTAGCGGGCTTCGGTTCGCGAATTAGCCCCACTTATCCCATCGCACTCAACTGTTCGGATGCAGCCTACCCTTCCGATAGCAGCTACACGGTGGACTGCCTTCAAGGGAATACATGGAACTATCTCAATGCAGGCGAGTTCCATATCTTCAGGGAAGGAATTCTAGCCCAGCTCAGTTACCCTGTCGAACCCTCCGCGGGCGTCGCGGCGCTTCCGCAGTCGTTGTCTCGAAACACACTTCTTACGGGCACAGCGCATACCTGCGCAGGCGTCTATACCATTGGTTCGAGCACTCTGCAGGATTACTTTCCCGGTAACCTGGGGGTGTGTGCAGGTCCCGCCCCGCGCGGCCTCCATACAAGCAAAGGTGACCTATTCTTGCAAGATCTTGAAGGCGGAAGCCTTCTTCTGAACAATCCCCCCAGCGGGGAGGCGGGTTCTGAGGGCGGTTGGGATCTGGCGAACAGCGGATTCCTCCATGTGGAGGTGATCGGGAACGATGACTGACCTTCCTCGCGCCCGGGAAGGTAAGGAAATTCCCAAACGATCGGCGAAAATCGAGAATCTCCATCCTGTATTTAGAGCGGCCGTTGAGTACCCCTGACGACACCATGGTCGTGGAGGTGCGAGCAGGAAAGAGGTTGCAGAGCGCAGGTCAGGACGAAGTACGGCCGCCGGAGCGTTGGCTTCGGTGGCCGCAATGTTTACAGGTCATAGATCCATTGAGAGCCGTAGCTGGTTCATCGAAGTAGAAGCCCTGCCTGTCCCCGAGAGTGGCGCTTTCGTCGATTGCCGTTTACGACAGGAAGAACTCTCTGGCCAACGAGGCCCAATCTTTGTCGGGAATCTGTGCGGCCAGGTTATCGATGGCCGCCCCGCCGTCTTGCGCGAGCGCGCCCAGAGCCATCGGCATGCGCCGCTGCAAGCGGCCGGCGGATTCCTCTGTCCACCAGCGAGCCAGCGCACCGCCGAGCAAGTTGCGGAAATTGGTCTTGGCATCGGGGGACTGGACGGTCACCAGCCAGCCTTCGCCGTAAGGATCTTTGCGCGCCAGTTCGGGATTCTGAATGACGGCCTCGTTGATGTCGGCCACACTGCCCTCGATGGGGGAGAGCATATCGACGGAGGTGCCATCGCGATGCAGCGTCCACACTTTTTGTCCCTGGCGAATCCACTGGCCGCGCTGGGGGAGGGCGATGCGCTCGACTTTGCCGGTGAGCTTGGACGCAAACTCGTCCATGCCGATGCGCACCAGGCTGGGACTCTCACTCAAAGCCCAGGTATGGCCCGGATGGAAACGCAGTTTTTCGGGAACCTGGAACCCGCCTACGAGGCTCGGGGCTAGCCGAGGGGACGCGGGATGTTTTGCGGCTTGCAACGCCGGCTGAACGACGACCTGCTTGCGGCTGTGAAAATGATCGATCAGCAGGAAAGTCACGAACGTTAAGAGAACCAGTAGGACTGTCATACATCACCTCGTTCGGAAGGGGCCGTCGTTTCGTGTCTGTTGCGTTTCCGGGCCGCTCGCCGCTTCTCCTAAAGGCAATCCCCTCGCCAAAGCTGGCGAGTTTCTCAATGGATCATGTGGCGAGGTTTTTCAGGGAATGGAATCAGCGAGTTGGCAGAGTGGTGAGGGGAAATGCATCTGCTCATCCGCGAATGAACGCATCAGTGAGGCGATGAGAATCGCAACATAGGACAAGGTGATTTTCTGTGCAGTTGCGGCGGCAACTCGCGGAAGCGCTCTGCAATCATCGTTTTCGCGGCGAAGGACGCAGCGATGTGAATGGCAACAGGGGAAAGATGCGAGACGCAACAGCAGAGGCGGAGGAATGCGAGTGCAGACGTCTGCGCCTGACGTGGCTTTCTGTTCGTGGTGTAAGTGCATATCTACTTTTCAGGAGATCCACACAGCAAGGGGGTCTTTCGACTCCGTTCGGCTGGCGCCTCACTGCGCTCAAGATGACAGGGATCAAAATTGTGAGAGATCCGTTCGGCTAGCGCCTCACTGCGTTCAAGATGAAAGAGAATTAAACGTTTTTTAGAGCTGCATTTCGGATCGGTGTCACTGCGGGGCGGTGCCCTTCACCACGAGAGCGAGCGGCATTTCCTCTCCTGAGGACAAGTGCACCTGCGTCGTAAAGATGACGTGACCCTCGTCGTCTTTCGAAGTAGCGGGAGTGGCGCCGCCTTCGGCCTGGACGAGGCTGAGCGGCGCAGGGTGTTTTGTGCCGGAAGCCTGCCGGCTGAGGGCGACCAACTCTTGAAACTTGAGCATCTTGTCCGGACCGGGATCAGCGCTTGCAGGAATCAGCAGCAGGAAATCACGGCTGGGCGCGACGCCAAGATGGTTGCCATCATTGGGCATGAGCGCGTAGCGGAGAGTGTAAAAGCCGGCAGGAACGGTTTGATCGCGATAGTCCTGCGCAGGTTTTGAGAAATAAATGACACCGAGCAGAGTTGATTCCGCCAGCCGGTCGTAAATCGCGTCTGCCGAAGCATTTTTCGGTTGAGCGGGTACTTCTTTGCGGTACCAGACCTGTATGGCGGGACTGTTGATGTCGGGCAGAATGCGGTAGCCCTTGGGTGCGAGCGCCTGGCGAATCGCCTCAGGGACGGCGGGGTTGTTTAGCGCTCCGGGGGTCTCGGACTTGCCAGCCTGCGCAGTGCCGTACGAAGAAATAAGGAGGATCGCGGCGAGAATGCCGCAGTTCGGTACGGGCACACGCCAACACCAGCGGTGAACGGAAAATGACATCCTCGGATTCTAGCGCGCGAATGTTCCTACAAACGCACTGCGGCGGCCATGCGAATCCCACGACTCGCCAAGGCCCGGCCCGCGGTATGCGTCAGTGACGGCGACGGCAGGCATGGAGTGCGAGACCTCGGTCAGTGGCGGATAGAACGTGACTTCATTGCCGCACACATGATCGTGGTCGCCGAGGGAACGGGTTTGCACGGTCGCGAATCGTCCAGCGCGCAACAAGGCCACGCCATGCCGCTCGTGATTGACGATCATCTCCATCTGCGCGGGCAGAGTCTCTTCCACATTCTTCAGCAACTCGCCGCCCATATGCTGGGCGAAATGTACAAGCGCAGCGCGTTGTTGTGGGTTCGCCTGCTCGTCGACCAGCAGGACAGCTTCGGCGGGATACGGATCGCCGTAGGGATCGCCGAGAGTGGCGCGCGCGCGGACCGCAGCCGCGATGGTTAGCCCATCGAGGGTAACGCCATCCCAACTGCCATTCTGCACGTGCCAGGCGAGAATGGCTTCCTTGCCGGCAAGGTTGACTTCTCCATTGGCGAAGCACTGGCCGGTGTACACATCGGCACTACGGGTTTCAATGTAGTCGCCCCGGATTTGCTGCGCCGAAAGCGCGACCGACAAGAAGGTTACAAGGAGAGCAATGAGCACCGGCAGGCTAAAACGCATAACACACCTCACCCCTGGATAGGATGCTTCTATTTTCGACCCGGATGCAGCGGAATGGAAGCGGGAAAATCACGGGTCGCGGATGAAGATTCGAGCGCCGGCCTGCCCGCGTTGACTTGTTTCCGGGCGCAGCCTACCATCAATTTAACCCGCACGAAATTCTTCTTCATGATCACCGAAACCATTTCGCATTACCGCGTCTTGTCGCAGTTGGGAGGCAAGGGCGACGGTGTGCTGTACGAAGCGGAGGATCTGAACACGGGCCGACTGGTGGCGCTGAAATGGCTTCCGCCGGACCTGGAACGGGACGCGGAGGCGCGCGCGAGCTTCGAACGAGAGTCTCTGGCGGCTTCGGCGCTCGATCATCCCAACATCTGCAAAGTGTACGAGATTGGTGCGGCAGATGGACGGCACTTCGTCGCCATGGAGTTGCTGGAGGGCGAGAGCCTGAGGGCGAAGATTTCTGGCCAGCCGGTGCAGTTGGAGTCGGTTCTGGAACTCGCAATCCAGATCGCGAGTGCGCTCGCGGCAGCGCATGGCAAGGGCATCATTCATCGCGACATCCGGCCAGGAAACATTTTTGTTACCCGGCAGGAGCAGGCCAAGATTCTCGACTTTGGACTGGCGCGGCAGAGTGCCGATAAGGGTACGGCTCTCGGCGATACGACCCGGGGCACGACCGCGACCGTTCAGGGCGATGGGCTAACGAGCACTGGGTCCAGACTTGCAGCGGTCGCGTACATTTCGCCCGAGCAGGCGCGCGGCAAGCCACTGGATACGCGCACCGATTTATTCTCGTTTGGGGCGGTGCTCTACGAGATGGCGACCGGCATGCTGCCTTTTCGCGGAGACACGCCCGCGATTGTGTTCGAAGCGATTCTCAATCGCACCCCGGTGGCGCCCTCCAGATTGAATCCCGGAATTCCTGAGCGACTGCAGGAGATCATTTACCGGCTGCTCGAAAAGAAACGCGACGCGCGTTACCAGGGCGCAGCGGAAGTTCGAGCAGATCTTCAACGGCTCAAGCGTCTAACTGCGCCAGCCCCCGATCATTCGTTGACAGGGTCAACGATCAGTCCGCCTCTGCGGCCTACTCCATCGGGCAGACTGGGTAAATATGTTTCGGTGCTGGCGCTGTTGGCGGCCGTGTGCGCCGGAGGCGCGTTTCTGTACATGAAGCGCGAGCGCGGGCTTACAGAGAAAGATGCCATCCTGCTGACGGATTTTGTGAACACCACGGCCGACCCGGTGTGGGACGTGACCCTCAAGAAAGCCGTGGCGGTGGACCTGGAGCAGTCGCCTTATCTGAATGTGTTTCCGGAAGGGAAGGCGCGTCAGACGTTGCAGTTCATGGGGCGGCCAGCGGATGATCGCATCAATACCGACACGGGCCTGGAGATCTGCAAGCGGGCAGGGATCAAGGCCATGCTAACGGGCAGCATCGCGAACGTGGGCGACCGGTACGCGATCACGCTGCAAGCAATCAATGCGGCGAACGGGGACATTCTGGCGCGGTCGGAAGCGCAGGCTGCGAATCGAAATGATGTGCTGTACGCCTTGCACAAAGCCGATTCGCAACTGCGCGGGAGCCTGGGCGAATCGCTCGCATCGGTCCAAAAATATGATGTGATGCTGTCGCAGGCGACGACGCCCTCGCTCGACGCGCTGAACGCATTTACTCGCGGCGATGCCAAGCATGCGGCGGGCGATGAGTTGGCCGCGGTTCCGGAATATCAGCGAGCCATCCAACTCGATCCGAACTTCGCAACGGCGTATGCACGGCTCGGAACGGCTTACGTAAATCTTGGGCAGAGTGTGCTCTCGGAAGAAAATCGGAAGAAGGCGTTCGAGTTGCGCGACCGGGCCAGCGAGCGCGAGAAGCTCTATATCATGTCGCACTACTATGCCGACAGCGGGCAGTACGACAAGGGCATCACGGCGCTGGAACTTTACGAACAGACCTATCCCCGCGACTCTACCCCGGCCAACAATCTGGGGAACATCTACAACCAGCTCGGGCAGTATGAAAACGCGCTCGACAAAAGTCGCAAAGCAGTTGAGCTGGAACCCGACTCTATTAGCGGATATGAGAACCTGGCGATGGCCTATGCGGGGCTGAATCGTATCGACGAGGCCAAGGCAACCGTGGTCGAGGCCTTGAAGCATGCGCCCAAGAACAGCGGCTTGCACGGAATTCTGGCAGGAATTGCATGGCATCAGAATGATTCCGCCACGATGGAGCAGGAAATTGCGGCTACCGAAGGCAGCGGGGCCGATGGTCAGTTGTTAGCCTTGGACATCCGCGTCGCGTTGGCGGCGGGCCGTGGGCAATTCAAGCAAATGCGACTGCTCACGAAACAAATCGAAGAAACTGCGAACCGGAACAATCTGCAGGAAGCGGCCGCCGCGGCGGATGCGCAGCGGGCCATCTGGGAAGCGCTGGGCGGGTTTCGGCCGATGGCGCAACAAGCGGCGACCCAGGTGCTGAAGGGCGATGCGCCAAACCGTGCGGCGCTCAATGCCGCCCTCGCGCTGGCGCTGGTGCGGGAAGATGATCGCCCGCTGAAGATTGCCGAAAGCGCCGCCCTGGAGCGCCCCTTTGACACGCTGGTCCAGTTCGTCACCATCCCCAGCATCAAGGCGGTGGTTGCTCTCAATCATGCGCAACCGGCCAAGGCGATCGATCTGCTGGACGGAGCGATGGTATACGGGCGATCGAATCTTGGCGTGCTGTACGCCCGGGGCATGGCCTATCTGGCAATGAAGCAGGGTGCGCAGGCGGCCCAGGAATTTAAGAGACTCATGGATGCGCGCAGCTTCAACTGCGATCCACTGGTATCACTGGCAAAACTGGGCTTGGCGCGGGCCTATGCCATGCAAGGCGACAAAGTGAACAGCCGCCTGGCCTATCAGGATTTTCTGGCGTTATGGAAAGACGCCGATCCGGATGTGCCTTTGCTGCGACAGGCGAAGGCTGAATACGCCAGCGTGCAATGATGACCAAGTCGTCGCTCGTCGGCTCTTCAAGAGTAGTAGTTGGTCGTTGGCTCTTTCCCGACTCATTGCAACACGACCACCAGGATGCGGCCGTCGGAATGGTAGCCGCCTCCCGTCGCATTGCGCGCGTCCTGCACCGGATTTGGCGGCAAATAGTAGGTCAGGTTTTTGGCCTTGTCGGTCTTCTGTAAAGTCGCGCCGATGTTGTCGCGCTCGCCGTCAATCGCGGGATCGATTTTATGAGTGACTTTCCCGTTGCGCTGATCTTTCTCGAAGCCGATGTCGTGCGTGCCGGCGCCGACCCACACATCCTGTCCATTCCACTGGAAAGGAGCCTTCCAGATCCGGAAATGATGACGGCTTGCGACCACGGCGTAGGGCTCGGCCTGCTCGTAGCCATAGTCCTGCACGCGGCCAAACAGGTAGAGCTGGCTCATCGGCATCGCCAGGTATGCCTTCTTCTGATAAGTTTCGAGCGCGGCCTTCAGGACAGATTCTTTTACATCGGTATCGGCAGGATGCCAATCGGCCGCAGTGAGCGCCTCCTGCACTTTTTTCAGATTGCCGACGATCACGAAGTTCACCATGTCGCCGGGATGCTGAAACTCGTCATTTACGCGCCGCGGCAGGTCGTCGATTTTGCTGCGGAATTGTAAATCGAGCGGCACATTGGAAATTTTGAGAGTCTGCGCTGTTGCTACCGCGGCACTGGAAGGTGCGGCGGCGCCGCCCGGGGTTGCGGCGGAAGTCGGAGCGCCCGGCGCACTCGCGGCCGTACTGGTACCGAACTGTCCGGTTAACCACGTCTGAGCGGCGGTTGAGAGCGCGCCCTTGATATCTTTCACTTCTTTCTCGCCCCCCGCGGTTTGTGTCCCCGCGGATGGCTGCGTTCCGGTGGCGGGCTTGGCAGCGGATGCTTTGTCGGTGAGAGACTCGGAGCTGGCCGGCGCCGCGGAAGCATCTGCTCCTCCTGCGGGCGTTATGTGCACCTTCACCGCGAAGCTGCCCTGGCAGGGTGGAGCGCCCTCGGCATTGATGCCGAGATAAAGATGTCCGGCCTGCGGTACGCGAACCTCTTGACTCGCTCCAACCAAGGTAGGAGCGCCATTCTCCTGCGTACGCGCGATCAGAGCGCCGGGAAGCGCGCTGGCTACAGGAAGATTGGGCGAGATGCTGGCGGAGGAGACGCCGGCGGGATCACAGGCGCTTCCACCTGAAGGGTGGTTCGCTGACGCAGTGATGGCGACCACGGCTCCCGTCGGCACGTCGACGCCGGTGTCGGTCCAGGGCTGCGTCGTGGGAATCGTGAACTTGTAATCCTGCGCGGATAGCGGACTTGCGGCCGCCAAAAGCACGAAGAGCGCTGAGCAGGGAAGCGCTAAAAGAGAAATCGCTCTGCTTTTCATTGGAAACTCCACATGAAGAACCGCGAAGCAGGGATCGCGGATGATTGCCTCCATTATCCACGATCCTCAGCCGTGAAGCACGGGCGAGGTGCCCGCGCCGCACGAGAATCTACTCACATTTTCCGGTGCCGTGGCAGGCGCGCGTTTTTGAGGTGCAGTTGCCCGGTTCGGCTACTTCGCCGTCTGGCCCGATGCAGGTTTGCGTGTGCATGCACCAGAACAGGCCATCGTTGGAGCTTTGTACATTGGGGTCGGGCTCTGAAAGGATGAACTGACCTTTCCAGCGCAACGCGGAGCACAGATTCGGGTGACTGGTGTTGAAGCGATCGCGGTTGCGAATCATGCGGCACCTCCGGCGGCTTTCAATATGGCTCGCTTCACGGCGACGCGCGCCAGTTGAACTTTATATGCATTCTGGCTGAGGGGTTTGGCGTTCGCGAGGGCGGCATCGGCGGCCTTCTTCGCTGAGTCTTCATTAGCGGGCTGACCCTTCAGTGCGGCTTCGGCTTGCGGCGAGGGCCAAGGCGTGGGGGCTACGTGGCCGAGGACAACGCGCGCGGCTTGCACGCTCGAACCATCCATTTTCAGCGCGACGGCGGCCACAGCCAACGGCCAGTCGAAGGCAGCTTTCTGCCGAATCTCGTAATGCGCGACTTTCCACCCGTTGGCTGCCGGGATGACCACCTCGGTGACGATCTCGTTGGGCAGGAGGTCGTGCTCGCGATCGCGGTCCGTCTTCGGGATGACGTAGAACTTCTCGAGCGGAAGCTCGCGCTTGCCTTTGGGACCTTCGAGGCGAACCTTGGCGCCGTAGGCGATCAGTACAGGCACAATCGTCGATGGGCTGACGAACCTGGCAGGACCATCATTGCCGAGAATCGCATGATAGCGGTTATCGCCCTCTTCCACGAGTTCCTTGCCCGACTCGTCTTTCGGAAGAAGGCCAAGGCCGTTGCGGAAATACCAGCAGCGGGGGCGTTGGCAGAGATTTCCGCCCACCGTGGCCATGTTGCGAATCTGCGGGCTGGCGGCTTCGCGGACAGCTTCGGCAAATGCCGGGTATTTCTCTCGAACGCCCGCGTCCTCCGCGACTTCTGCCAGGGTCGTGAGCGACCCGATTCGCAATCCAGAAGAGTCAGACTTTACTCCGCGAAGATCCGCGATCTCCTTAATATTAACCAGGCGCTTGGGAGTGACCACATCCTCTTTCATCAACGCAAGCAGATCAGTGCCGCCCGCGAGGATCTCTGTGTTTCCCCAAGTTGAGCTCAGCAAGTTTGCCGCTTGCCGGGTGCTTGTCGGACTGACATAGTCGAACGCTCGCATCATGCACCTGCTTTCTGGGTCTGATTCAGTGCTGCCAGGACCTTGGCGGGGGTCAGAGGAATAACGCCGACGCGCACGCCGATGGCGTTCGCGACTGCGTTGGAGATGGCGGCGCCGCTGGAGATCACGGGGGGCTCGCCGAGTCCAATCACACCGCGTTCGTCGTAGCCCGGGCCGGTCATCATATGGACCTTGAGTTCCGGGATGTCGTTGAGGCCGGCGAGGCGGTAGAACTCCATGTCGGCATTCAGCATGCGTCCGGTGGTGGGGTCCATGATTTTTTCTTCGAACAGCGAATAGCTGATGCCCATGACGAGGGCGCCTAGCACGCTGCTCTCCGCCATCTTCGGGTCGATGACGAGTCCGCAATCCTGGACGGCCACCATCTTGGTGACCTTGACGATGCCGGTTTCGGTGTCGACTGCAACTTCCGCCATCTGCACTCCGCCCACACCGCTGTTGGTGAGGTCGGGCTTGTTCTTGGCAGCGGCCTGATCGTTATGGCCGTGGGAGGTGATCGGCGTCGCGCCGATCTTGGAACAAGCTTCTTTCCAACTGAGCGAGCGGCTCGGATCGGATTTTACGCGCACGCTGCCATCCCTGGCTTCGAGGTCATCGGGCTGCACATTGAGAGCGGGCGCGACTTTTGCGAACAGAGCATCGCGCGCATCGACAACCGCGCGGCGGGTGGAGGAGCTGACGCCTCCGGGCGTAGTCGAACCACCGGATCCGCCGGAGGGCGGATAGAGTGTGTCTCCGATGTAGAGCTTGATATCGGTGGCTTGCAGGCCCAGCGCATCAGCCGCGACCACGGCGATGCAGGTGCGTGTGCCGGTCCCGATGTCCTGCGTGCCCATCTTGATATCGACCGAGCCATCGGGATGGATGGAGAGATCGCAGTCGCTGGCGTGGCCGCGTCCACCCCAGGTGTGAAGCGAGAGACCCACTCCGCGCGCGATGTTTCCGGAAATGTTCTGTCCGCGCGGATGCCACTTCTCCTTCCAGCCCATCATTTCTGCGGCGATAGGGAACTCGTCGCGATAGATCTTCGAGAGGCGCGTGAGTTCGAGGTTCTTCAGGAAGAACTCGTAGGGATCCATGTTGAGCTTGGCGGCGAGGTCGTCGAGCGCGGACATGGTCAGAACACAGGCCTGGGGATGGTTGGGCGCTCGCCAGGCACGCGCGGGGCCGATGTTGTTGCGAATGGCGGTGTGCTCTTTGTGCTGGTTCGGGATGCTGAAACAGTAAGGAATCGGAGGCATGCCGCCGCCTCCGGGCCCGCCGGTCCCCCAGGAATGGGACTGCCAGGCGACGAGCGTGCCGTCTTTTTTCGCGCCAACTTTCACGCGTGCATAGGCGGAGGGACGCGCGCCCGCGACCTCGAGTTCCGAATCGCGCTCCAGCATCATGCGCACGGGCTTGCCGTCGGCTTTCTTGGAGAGCTGCGCGGTCACGATGCCCCAGCGGTCCGGACTGAACTTGCTGCCGAAGCCACCGCCCACGTGATCCTGGTGCACGCGGATGTTGGCGGCGGGCAATTTCAACGGTTCGGCCATCTGACCGGCAATTCCGGAGACATTCTGCGTGGACATATGCACGAAGAGGTGGTCGGGATCGGTCCACTCGGAGGTGGAACCATGAGCTTCCATACAGCAATGCACGATGACGGGAGCACCATAGAAGCCTTCGGAAGCGGCATCGGCCTCGGCGAATGCCTTGTCGACGTCCCCCTGAGATTGGGTCGCTGCTTTTATATAGTTGGACTTGGTTTTGTTGGCGGCCTCGGGATGCACGGTCGCGTTGCGTGCCGCCTCGATGACTGAATCGGGCACGCCCTCGTCCTTGGCTTCCTTGATGTCCTCTTCGGTGGGCTTGAAGCTGATGCCGTACTCCTGGATGAGGGCCACAATCTGCCGTTCGGGGACCTGGTTTTGGAGCATGTCGCCCAAATCGTCCAGGCTGAGCGGGCCCTGGTTTTCCGCGGCTCCCGCTGGAGGCTCGGCGTCGCTCACCAGATGCGGGAGTTTTTGATACTTCACTTGAATAGCACGGGCGGCATCTTCGGCGGTGGCTTCGTCAATGGCTGCGACCCCGACGACTTCGTCGCCGGCCCATGGGATGGTCGCGCCGGGCTTCTGCACAATTTCGATCGCCTTTACACCCGGCATCTTCTCCGCCGCACTGGTGTCGATGCTGACGATTTTGCAGTGCGCGTACGGAGAGCGCACCATTTTGCCGTAGAGCATACCGGGCCGCTTGACGTCGTAGGTATAGCGGGCCTGGCCGGAGACTTTCTCGGGCGAATCCACTCGCGGGGTTCGTTTGCCGATAAGGGTCCGGTGTGCGGGATCAGGCCATTGATAGTCGGGCATGGCTAGGCTCCCTTCCGCGCGGCTTGCGCGATCGCGCCGCGAATTCCGGCATAGGTGCCGCAGCGGCAAATGTTGCCGCTGAGTTCGTGAAGGAGATCGTCGGGAGTGGGATCAGGGTGCTTGTCGAGCATCGCCTTGCAGGCCACGACGAAGCCGGGAGTGCAGAAGCCGCATTGAGATGCGTCGTTGTCGACAAAGGCTTGCTGGATGGGATGCAGCTTGCCGTTTTCCATCAAGGCTTCGACGGTCGTGATCTTTTTTCCTTGGCCCTCGATGGCGAGCATCGAGCAAGCGTAGACGGGCTTGTCGTCGAGCAGGACCGTGCAGGCGCCGCACTCAGCTTTGTCGCAGACGCGCTTGGCGCCGGTGATGTCGAGCGAATCGCGCAGGGCGTCGAGCAGCGTAACCCGTGGTTCCAGGCTGGCCTTGTAGGCCTTGCCGTTGACGTTGAAAGTCATAGGGACCTTGCCAGGCCCACGCACGGGAACCTGCTCGCCTGCGGCTAGCACCATCTTCGGTCCGGAGACGACTGGAACAGCGGCAGCGATAGTCGAGATCTTCAGGAAGTCCCGCCGGGAAACACCGGAGCGTTCTTCCATGGGTTCTTCGGGAGTTTTTAGAACAGACTCGTCATCATGCATCCCTGTCCTCCGCATGGCGAATGGTACCGGCGCCAGTGCCGGGTTGCGCCTGCCCTTATTCAAATGGGGAGGCGAAAAAGAGATATACGCAGCTACAACGTTGAACGGGGAAACTTGTAGGGGAAAAAGTATACAACTTTCGAAGCAATCGTGAGGGCCGCGAGGCTACCAGATCAGTTCTGCTGGATAGCGAGCCAGGAGAGGATCGGCCGAAAGCAGCGGCCAACCCTCTTCCAGGCTCTGAGCGACCAGAATGCGGTCGAAAGGATCGCGGTGGTGCACTGGCAAGTCTTCCAGCCGAGCAACATGATCCAGGACGATGGGGAGCACGTCAATATTGTTATTTGCGAGTTGCTCGCGCAAGAAGGGTACGACTGGTTTCGCGAACGGCAGCTTTTTCAGCTGAACTTTGATGGGTATTTCCCAAATACTGGCGACACTAAGGAAAAGTTCGCTCGTACGAGCCGTGAAAATCTCGCGAGCGCGAAGAGACATTTGGGCATCTTCGGTGATCGCCTAAAGCGTGCGTGTCGAGCAGGACTTTCATTTCCGGAAACTGTCTTCGATGTTCTTTGGAAGAGGAGCATTGAAGTCCTTGGGCACAATAAAGATTCCCTTGGCACTCCCGAGCTTACGGGCTTGCGCGCTTGTGCGGACAGGGACCAACTTGGCTATGGGTTTTCCTGCTTTTGCAATCACCACTTCTTCGCCCAGTGCGACCTTCTCTAACAGCCTGGACAGATGGATTTTGGCATGATGGATATTGACTTCCATCCCTTCATTTTAGCTAAGTTCTTAGCAAGTCACGATTATTGAAAAACATGGAAAAGCCGGCCCTCGGAATCGCACTAGCGCCGGCTTTATCTCGAAGTCGTGAAGACGAAACTGGTTTTGAGTTATTTCTTTAATGAGCGGACGTACTTCACCAGGCCATCAATCTGCTCTTTGGTCAGCTTGCCCTCGTAGCCGGGCATGGGTTTCTTGCCTTTCTCGATAATGGTGGTGAGGTCGGCGTCAGATTGCTTTTGGACTTCCGCAGAGCCGAGATCTTTCACCTTCATGGTCTTGCCCATGGCGGTGTCGCCCTTGCCGTCAGGTCCGTGACAGGTGGCGCACTTCGCTTTGTAGTCAGCTGCGGCATCCGCGAAACAGGTCGACAATGCAAACGCGACCGTCAAAACAACCAATGAAGCCCGGAAAATGTTTTTCATGCTTTCTTCTCCTGATCAGGTGACGAGGGCACAAAAATCCCTCCGAGGTTAGTGATTGGCACGCATCGTGCCAGAAGTGTGGGTATGCATATGTGGGTGAAGTGTAAGGATATAGCTGGGAGCGGGCAAGGGCGAAGCGAGTTTTACAAGGGTCAAAAAACACGCAGCTGGGGTGGAAACCCGCAAGAGGGCGTGTTCCCGATTCGGTCCCGCGATTCTCAACGCAACTAAGTCCATGAAAATATGAATAGAAAGTGGCGTTGAAGGCGCTCGTTGCATTTGGAAGCCGGGATGCGCTTATCGGGTTCGAAGTTTTTCTCGGGAGACCCGCAGTGGACCCCAGCTTGATGGTAATCGGCCTGAACCACCGAACGGCGCCGGTGGCGGTACGCGAACGTTTCTGGATCAGCGAGAGCCGAAGGTTGGAAGCGCTACAGGAACTGGTCCAAGCCGAGGGCGTCGAAGAAGTGATCGTGCTGGCGACCTGTAACCGCACCGAGTTTTTGCTCTGGGCGAGCGATCCCGGCTTGGCAGCCAATTCCGTGTTGCGTTTACTCTCGTCCCAATATGGGCTCAAGCTTTGCGAATGGAAACACTTCTATCGCCTGCTGGATGAGAAGGCTCTGCTGCACATTTTCCAGGTGACCTCAAGCCTCGATTCGATGGTGCTGGGCGAGCCGCAGATCGTCTCGCAGGTGAAAGGGGCCTGGCAGCAGGCCCAGAAGGTGGGCAGCACGGGCCGTTTTTTGGATGCAGTGCTGCAGAAAGCGCTGACGGTTTCGAAGCGAGTGCGAAATGAGACCGCGATTGGGAATTCGGCGGTCTCGGTTCCGCGCGCGGCAGTGGAGCTGGCGCGACAGGTTCTGGGGACACTCGAAAACAAGCGAGTACTGGTTCTCGGAGCCGGCAAAATGAGCGAACTGTCGGCGCGCTACCTGGTCAGCCAGGGGGCCAGATCGGTATGCTTGATCAATCGCACCTACGAACACGCCGTAGAACTGGCAAAAAATCTTGGCGGCAGTGCTGCGCCTTTCGAAGAGCGCTGGCAGCACATGGCAGAAGTGGACATCGTGATTAGTTCCACTTCTTGCCCGCACACTGTGTTGAATTGCGACGAGGCGGTCGCGATCATGACCAAACGCGGGAAACGTCCGCTGGTCGTGGTGGATGTCGCCTTGCCAAGGGATATCGATCCCTCGGTGCGGGAAGTGGAAGGAATTTTCTTATACGATCTGGACGATCTGGAAAAAGTGGTGCAGCACAATGCAGGAGAGCGCGAAGCCGCGGCACTCGAAGCACAGAAGATCGTGGAAGAGGAAGCGCGCGGATTCCGGCGCAAACTTCTGGCGGAGTATGTAGTGCCCACCATTGTTGCGTTACGCAGCCGTCTGGACGAGATTTGCCGGCAAGAACTGGAGTCCTTCAAGCAGGAGTGCGGGCCGTTTTCGAAAGATGAAGACGCGTTGTTGGGAGATGTGGCAGGTCGCATTACTCGTAGAATCGCCGGTTCGCTGGCCCGCGAACTCAAGGAAGTTCCAGAAAAGACGGAACAGGAGCAAATGACGGTAGCGGTGCAGCGACTGTTCCATCTGGAAAAGGCCGAAAAGGCACTTGCCGGCACCAGCATTTGAAGGATTGGCGCCACCCTCATCCGCTCATACTCAGGGCGCCCCAGGGAAGACCCGGCCGGGTCTTCCCTTTCTTTTCGTCTGTTCGGAAATTGTCGTACACTTCGCTGCGTCTAAGGGACTCGTGCGTGGCTTACGACAGCAATATGGGTGACAGTGGGCGGTTTCCTTCCACCCGCTGGTCGGTGATCGAAGGTGCCCGCAGCGTGCATACGGAGGAGCGTCAGCGCGCGCTCGGCGTGCTGGTCTCTGCCTACTGGAAGCCGGTATACAAATACATCCGGCTCCACTGGAATAAGGAGAATGAAGACGCGCAGGATCTGACCCAGGATTTCTTCGCTCGACTGCTGGAGAAGCAATTGCTGGATCGTTTCGACCCCGGTCGCGCACGCCTCCGCACCTATCTGCGCGTCTGCATTGACGGTCTGGTCATGAATACAGACAAATCTTCGCAGCGCTTGAAGCGTGGTGGGGAGGTTGCATTTTTGGCTTTGGACTTCGAATCTGCCGAAGGTGAGTTGTCGAAGACGCAAGTTTCTCCGCCAGGAAATCCGGAAGAGATGTTCGCGCATGAATTCGCCCGAAGCCTATTCGGACTCGCCGTGGACCGGTTGCGGAGGGAGTGTGAAGCAGATGGGAAGGGAACGCATTTTCGGCAAGGTGAAGTCGCTGCCGCTTGGCGCTTTGTTTGGTTTGGGTATTGGATTATTGCTGGCATATGGAGTAGCCGCTATGCAGCCTCCGGGGCAGCACTATTATTTCGCGATCATGTTGCCGGGAGGAATTGTGGGAACGATTATCGGTTATGCGACGCAACGCTTTGGGCAGCCGACGACGCGTTTGAGAAGCAGCAAAGTCTGACGACGGTGCGATTTTCAGTGCCGTCCCCGGAAGGGGACTCAGCCATCTTTCCGGCTTAACCCCCCGCACTTACGTGTGGGGCTAGTCTCTGCCGTCGCTCCGCGACTGGGAGCGGAGCGCTAGCCTGACTTAACGTGTTGGCCTGACTTCCGTGTTGACCTGGCTTAACGTGTGTTGGACGGGTCGGATTGCGGTGCGCCCTCTTCTTCCTCGCCATGCATCAGGCCGAATTTTTTAAGCTTGTAACGCAAGGCGTCGCGGCTGATGTCGAGCAGCTTGGCGGCTTGTGTCTGGTTGCCGGTGGACTGCCGCAGCGCCAACTCCACCATGGCGCGCTCGACTTCCTCCAGGGACGTTCCCCCTTCGGGGATATAGAGGCGGGGAAGCATGCGTCCGTTGGCAAGCATTTGACCGTTCTCGGGCGCGGCGCTGCGTTCGAACACAGTGCGGCCACCGGTTTCGGCTACCGAAAAAGGCAAGTACACCGGGCGCAGGTACTGCTCGTCTTCCAGGATCATCGCGCGCTCGATGGTGTTCTTCAATTCGCGGACGTTGCCGGGCCAGGTGTGGTTCAGAAGCATTTTCCGGGTTTCATCGGTGATGCCGCGGATCGACTTCCGAAACCTTCGGTTGTAGCGGTCGATGAAGGAATCGACCAGGGGAAGAATGTCTTCCTTGCGGTCGCGCAAGGGTGGAATAAATATCGCGATGATGGCGAGCCGGTAATACAGATCCTGCCGAAATTGGGCTTCGCGCACTGCCTTTTCCAGATCGCGATTTGAGGCTGCGATGACGCGAACGTCGACCTGCATGTCGCGCACGCCGCCCACGCGCCGGATGACCTGGTCCTCGAGGACGCGCAGCAGCTTGGCTTGCAAGAGCGGCGAGAGTTCGCCGATCTCGTCCAGGAAAAGCGTGCCGCCGTCCGCCATTTCGAACAGCCCCTTCTTCATCTGCTTGGCGTCAGTGAAGGCGCCTTTCTCGTGGCCGAACAGTTCGGCTTCCATCAAGGTCTCGGGGATGGCGGAGCAATTGATGGCGACGAAGGCCTTGTCGGCGCGTGTGCTCTCATAATGGATGGCTTTGGCGATCAGGTCCTTACCGGTGCCGCTCTCGCCCTGAATCAGGATGGTGGTGGCTTCGCTGGCGGCTACTTTGCGGACGAAATTCATCAACTCGGTCATCTTGCCGGAAGTGCCGACCACATTGTGATAGCCCGCGCGGCGGTGGACTTCGCCGCGCAAGGATTGCACTTCGGTGCGCAGACGGGTGGTCTCCAGGGCATTCTTGATGGTGACGTGGAGTTCGTCGAAATCGAGCGGCTTGCCGACGAAGTCGTAGGCGCCGAGCTTCAGTGCGGCCTTGACGTCGTCCAGTTGCGGGTCGGCGGTGATCATGATGACGGCGCGGGCATCGCCGTTCTTTTTGAGCTGGTCGAGAACCTCCAGGCCGCTTATGTCGGGCATACGAACGTCTAGCAGGACGAGGTCGGGAGACTCGTGCTGTGCGACTTTCAGGCCCGGCTCGCCGGCCTCGGCCTCCACGACGTGGTAGCCCCATTCTTCACACTTCTGGCGCAGGGACCAGCGCACCAGGCGCTCGTCATCGACAATCAGGATCTTCTCGGAAGGCATTCCCTATAGCTTACTACGACTGTTTTCGGGGGAGTTTCGGCGTGATTGTATGGGAAACCGGGCGGGGATGCCTATAGTTGACAACCTATTATTCGGAGCGATGGAGGCGGAGAACGCAAAAAGCCTGACGGAGTCCAGCCAGCATGGCAGAAGTCACCTGCTGAGCTTGGAACTCCGTGATCAGGCGAATGGCAACTTTCGCAACCAGCCGCGAACGAAGCCCTGGTTAACTATTCGATTCCTTAATGTCCTCATCCGCTTGCTTGGATGCTTTCTTAGCTTCCGTCTTGCTGTCAGAGGTTGGGCGCAGAGTCTGAATGGCTTTGCCGAGGCTCATCGACTTGCTTCCGGTGCCGGCCGGGCACGCCGTGCTCGATTTGAGCGCGGTGCCAGTCATATCGGCCTGGAGGCAGGAGAAACTGATGCCCAGATTCTTGCTGACGTGAGCCGCGGCGACGCACTGACCCAGGTTCTTGAAGCCGGTGCAAGCCTGCTGTGCGCTCATCCCGGTCAGGTGCTGAATTTTGCCGGCCAGTTGCGTATTCCGGGTGAGGATATCGTTCATTGTCTGACCATGAGACGCGCTCATGTTATTCCGCGCATTCGCGGCATGGTCACTCGCACCGTGGTTCATGCTGGCGCCGCCACCCATCCCGCTCCCCATGTCTCCGGGATGTCCGTGCTGGGCCAGTGCCGGTGCACAGCAGACTGCGAGAGCCAGGGCGATTACAAAAATGTGAATGGATTTCATTGGTTTTGCTCCTCCTTCGCGGATGAGATTTCTTTGAGGCTGCGTTCTACTGCACGTGCTTTCCATACAACTGCTTCAAATTGAAGCCGAGCGCAAATGAGACTGAATTCAATTCGTAGTGCATGCTCCGGGTAAAACCCAGCGTGAGATCAACCCCTCGCCAAGGGTTGGCGTCGACCCAGGTCGAAAAGCCGTCGTCCTTGGCGATGTCAGCGCTGCCGGTGGTCTGCTGGCCGCTTTCGAAGATCCGACCGTGCTGCCCGGAGGCGCCATGAGCCACCTGGCTGAAGACCGTCTGCTGGCCGCTGGGAAGAATGTCGTAACCCGATGCGCCCACGCTGAAGAACTTCCAAACGTCGTAGGTCGCGCCGCCTTCAAAATGGGTGTTGAACCCCAGCGTGGTGTAAGGCCGGACAAACAGACGTGTGCTCACGATAGTGTTAGCGATGCCCACATTGACGAAGGGTTTCAGGTCGGAGAACGAATGATCGAAGTGATTGGTCCAATCGAAAGTGCCGCGTCCCGTGCTCAGGCCCTTCTTGCTGTCGCCCACGGGGGCGAATCCGGTTAGCACGGAACCGAAGTTCACGATGGGAAGCGCGTATCTCACATGCACATCGACGGAAGGATTGCCCAATCCGTTGGTGGACGTCGCCCCGGTGGAACTGGAAGGTCGAACAAAGTAGATGGGCACGCCCGCGTCGACACCGAAGTGCGGCGTGAAGTCGTAGCCAACACTCGTGGTGAGCTCGTAGATCTGGCCTTCGCTGTTGGCACTACCGTCGAATTCAACGTAAGAGGTGAAGCCGGTCGATGCCTCTGCGGCCGGCTTCGGGCCAGACTGCGCCATTGCACCGGCTGACAGGAGAACAACTAGAACGACCACCGCGAGGACAGAATGTCGCTTCATGAGTGTTGGAAACTCCGATGAAATTTTTGTGCTTGGGAACGCGTCGCTTGCATACCAGGATGGCCCCACACCACCTGGTAACGCGTCAATCCTGGTTACCGCCGGTAACCGTCCATGGGCGGCATGCTTTCAACATGCATGTTGTGCTCCCGAGGACGAAGGGGCAAGTTACGTAAGGGAAATGAGGTACTTAGGTTGGCGGGGAAGACCGCAAGAGCCCATTAATTAAGGAAGTTCTTGCACGGCCAAAGCAAGAATTGCATCACGGCGCACCTGCTCAAGAGACCGCAGCCTCGGCATCTTCGGCATGAACCTGTGAGTGATGGATGGGGAGGGTGATCAGGAATTCCGTGCCTCTGCCGAGTTCGCTTTCAACGTCGATCCGGCCCCGATGGTCCTCGACGATGCGGCGGGCCAGCGACAGACCCAGCCCCGTGCCGTTGCCCTTGGTTGTGTAAAACGGGCGGAAGATGAAGGGAAGGTGCTCGGGCGAAATACCACGGCCACTATCGGTGACAGAGATCAGGGCTTTATCCTTTTTTGCGGCGACGACGACCCGGATGGTGCCAGCGCCTTCGATTGCCTGCACTGAGTTCAGCAGGAGGTTGAGGACAACCTGGTGCATCTGGTCGGAGTCGTGTTCGACATTGGGGAGCTGGGGATTTTTTTCGAGCTCGATCTTGATGGGTTTCGAGAGCACCTGCTGGCGCGCGAGCATGACCGCGTGCTCCACCGTAGTATTGAGATCACTGGCGCGAACATCAGGCGGGTGCGGACGCGCCGCTTGCAGCAGGTCAGTGAGAATGCGGTTGATCTGTGCAACCTCCAAACGCACATCTTTGATCACCGCGCGCGCGGGGCTTGTGGTGGGCAGGTCGCGGCCTACTATCTCGATGACACCGGCGATACCTGCGAGCGGATTGCGGATCTCATGTGCGAGCCCGGTGGCGAGCTCTCCCAGGGTGGCCAGGTGCTCCGCGCGCGACATCTGGGTGCGATGCAGGCGGTCGATCTCTTCGCGGCTCTCGCGAAGTTGCTGGACCATGTGATTGAAGTTGCGACCCAGGTCACCAATCTCGTCGTTTCGCTTGGCAAATTTGACGGAAACGTCCAAGTCTCCTTCGCCCACGCGCGCAATCTTGTCCTGCAGCTCGACCATAGGACGCTGGATGAGATAGGCC
This sequence comes from Acidobacteriota bacterium, assembly GCA_003225465.1. Taxonomy (GTDB): domain Bacteria; phylum Acidobacteriota; class Terriglobia; order Terriglobales; family Acidobacteriaceae; genus Gp1-AA133. Next base: position 31,600 of record QIAH01000345.1, read on the forward strand.
AGGGCGATCATCACCGCCGCACAGATAGCGACGGCGCCGCAACCGGCTACGATCAGCACCTGATGGCGCTCGGGATCCCGCAAGGAAACGGTGGCCATCAGGAAGAGCAAGAGGCCGTTCAGCAACACGAAGGCGACCGGGAGCACGGTCTTGACCTGCCAATTCACGCGTACCGACGGCATGCCTGCGTCTTCGCGGCGGAAGCTGACCGGTGATTGCACTATTTCCCCCTCTGGGTACAGAGCCCTGGCGTGAGCGGAAACTCATGCATAGGCATGGAGTCCGGGCAGCAAGTAAGTCACGCCAAAGAACGTGAACATCACCACTACGAATCCAAGAATAGCGAAGTAAGCTGCGCGACGTCCGCGCCAACCGCGGGTGATTCGCATATGAAGGTAGCCGGCGTAAACCAGCCACGTAATGGCCGCCCACGTTTCTTTGGGATCCCAGCTCCAGTAAGAGCCCCAGGTGCGGTTTGCCCAATATGCACCGGCTGCAATCATCAGGGTGAGCAATGGAAAAGCAATACAGATTGTTTTGTAGGTAATGCGGTCGAGAGCTTCGGCTGTGGGCAACAGGCGTTCGAGATCGGGCCGGCGCCACAGCAAGAGAAGATATAGCAGAGAACTAAAGATTCCGCTTACCAGGCCGGAGAGAATGAAAGGGCTCGCCGCCAGGCTGGTGGCATAGAGCCCTTCCGCATCGAGGGAGGGATACTGGCCGGCGCGAGCGCGCAGCAGGAACACGAGCAGCGCCACAATCTGCAGCAGGATGCTGACGAAGACCGCGCGGTTGGCGAGTGTAAACAGCGCCTCGTTCTTGCGCACGCGGCCCACGATATAGAGAGCGAACGGTGCAGCCACTACGAGCAGCACCAGCAGCATGAGCCATCCCAAGTCTGGGATAACCACGAACAGCCGGACGCCGCGCTGCAGAAACATTTCGGATTTTTCCTGCGCGTTCCAGCCGACTACGCTCAAGCCTCCCCAGTTTTCGAAGCGAGTCAGGATTCCCAGATAGACACCGATCCCGAAGAGGCTGGTGGTCGCGAGGAACGTTTCGTTCTGCATTTTGTCCTGGATCAGGAACATTAAAGCGAGGGCGAAGCTGAGGGCGCAGGCGGCATAGGCGAGCATGGCCAGGGTCACATGCACGTGCAGCCAGGTGGATTGAAGCGCGGGCACCAACGGATGAACATCCGTACGAAGCAATTGCATCAAGACGACGCCGACGATCGCCACCGGCATGGTGACGGTCCCAATTACCTTCACGCCGAATTTCTTTTCCGCGATGAGAGTCAGAACGGCAAGCGTCCAGACGAAGCTCAGGAGCATTTCGTAGATGCTGGCGAAGGGCGGGTGCCCCGCCTCATACCAGCGATGCGCGACCGCGCCGGTGTTGGCGGCGAGGCCGGCCCAGGTCGCGAGCGAGGCGAAGCGTACGTAGGAATCTGTGCCGGTTACACCAAATCCAAGGTAGAGAGCACCAGCCCCGGCGTAGAAGATCAACGCTGCATAGAGCAGGTTTGATTCGTTGAGCAAGTTGCCGCTCTTCACCACGTTCAGGAATGCCATGAACAGCAGGAACGCGATGCCCAGTCCAACCATCACGATGAGCGTGGTTCCGGTTGCCGCAGGCTGCTGTTCTACTCGTGCGCGCGCCATTATTCTCCTCCGATGCAGGTGTTGCCCCTTATGCGATGGAAGGAACCCGCGTGCGTGCGGGTACTTCCGCCTGTGTCTTCAGTTCCGCTTCGATTTTGCTGACCAGTTCGCGAAAACGTTCTTCAAATGCCTCCCGGTTGCGATTGGCCAGACCCCCGACCCAGAGTGTGTATTTGCCATTCGCTTCGCGAACCGGAACCGCCCAGAAACGCGTGTGTGCCACATAAAAGACGAAGGTCAGGCCGATCCCCATGCAAATTACGCCCGCCCACACCGCCCACTGTCCGGGTTCGTGAGAAACCTCGAGCCCCGTGAAGTAGCCCATTTTTAAATCGACCGCCTCGAATTCATAAGGCGACTGGGCGTTTTCCGCAAAGCCTTCCAACGCGGGGAGCCAAAAGTTGACGTGCTTGCCACTTTTGCGCGAAGTAACAAGCAGGTGCGCGGCAGGATTCTGCACTGAGGTCGAGCGCGTATAGACCTGACCATCGCTCACCACATAATCAGGAATGAACTCTGCCAACTGGACCGTGGTGTCGGGATCGAGGGATGCGATCTCATTCAGTCCCAGGGCAAGATCCTTCTTCTCGCCCGGGCCGCTCGAGGCCCTGGCCGTCAGCAGCAGTTTCTCGAGCTTGCCGGTAGGTCCGTAACTCGCCTGGTAGAAACGAACGCCGCCGTACACCAGCGGATCGTTTACGACGATTTCCTTGCGCTGCAGGTCTTGGCCGTTGCGAACGACTGCCAGTTGCGACCACCACTTCTTCGGTGTGCCGTCAGCATAGTTCTCCTGGCCGGCGCCGTCGCACCGAACCGCGAAGGGCAGAGACTTCTGTTTGCCGTCGCGAAGTTCAACCAGGCTGGACTGCTGACCCTGGGTGAGCTTCACAAAGCCGCGCCAGCCCCAGAGGGCGTCCACGATGCCGCCAAAGAAAATAAGGAGAAGGCTGGCGTGCACGATGTACACGGCCATCTCCGAAATGCGATTGCGCTCGGCAAAGAGCGAGAAATGATTGCTCTGCACTACGCGTTCCGGCTTAAATCCCAATTCGTGCAGTGAGCGCTCGGCGGCCACCAGGCCCGTTTCCTCGTCAGCAATGGGGATCTGCTTCTGTATCGGGAGCGCTCTACGGAAGGTCTTGTCCGGGGACTTGTAGGGGCGGGCGTAGTAGCGCCACGCATTGGGGAAACGCTCGATGGAAGCGGCGATGATGCAGAGACTGACCAGGATCATTAAGGCCACGAACCACCAGGCGTGGAAAACGTCTGTGAGGCCGACCGCATCGAGAATTCGCAGCACCTGGGGCGAATAGGCGCGTTGCATTTCGTCCGGATCCGTAACTGGCCGCTGCAAAACGATCGTGCCCGCCGCGGACAGCACCACCACGGTGATCAACAGGACAACCCCAGTCTTAATCGAACTCAGAGCCTGCCAGATCTTCCTTCGCAAACTGCGTATATGGACAGCCATATCGTCCTCATCTCCACTGCAGAAAAAGCAACTAGCTCGCCGTCCTACCCTTTTATTTAAGTCATTTCATTTCAGCGATTTGCATTCCGGAAAGACGGAGGTCACCAGGTCCGGATGGGCCAAATCACACAAAACAGAGGGAGTGCGCGGGATTTCGCGCAGTCACATGAGAGTGTGTGCTGGATCACTTGTGGGAGTGCTGTGCGTACTACCGAGGCATCCAGGGGTCGCGTTGAATGTTTCAACAGCCCAGCAAATGTCTGCGACTTTTCTCAACTCGAAGGGCAGGCCGAAAGTTGCATTTCCACGCCATGGTTACTTGGGGCATTTCACCAATGCCAGTGCGGGAGAAGGCCCATGGAGTGTTGCAATTCGCTGTTCGAGAATCTCAAAGCCTTCAAAATGCCGCTCGAAAGCTCTTCCGCTACAAGGGTTTACACAAGGCGAGGCAAAACGCCACAAAGTGACGCTCAAAGGCGAGGGTCGTGCATTAGCACTTGTCGGAGGTACGCGGAACGTGTCGGTAGCAAGACAAAATCGGTGGCGGTTCGAAACGGTTCGCGATGGGGTGTTGCAAGTGCTTGTGGTGCTGTTCTTGGCTGCGCTTCCGGCGTTTGCGGCCACCCACCCTGTTCCTCTCGACAAGAACACAGATGCGGCAAAGTGTCTGGAATGTCATTCGGATAAGCAGCAAGGCAAAGCGATTCACTCGGCCATGGCCACAGGCTGCATGAGTTGCCACGAGATCCGGATCAACAAGGACGTTACCCGCGTCAAGCTGATCACTGCAACGCCTGCGGCCCTGTGCCTCACCTGCCATGCCGACAAAAACGCTGCCGATCTCAAAGGTACAGTTCATAGCCCGGCGGTCCGCGATTGCCTGAAGTGCCATGATCCGCACTCGAGCGACAACAAGAACCAGTTGCTGAAGGCGAGTGCCGGTGGAGAGAAACAGAATCTCTGCCTCAGCTGTCACCAGATCGGGCTGAACGTTCCAGAAAAAGGCAGTCGTCACGCGGCGCTCGACATGGGATGCGAGACCTGCCATGTGACGCACAAAACCGGAGAAAAAGGGAAACCAGAATTCGATTTCCACCTGACCAAAGCGGCGCCGGCGCTTTGCCTCGATTGTCACGATGCCAAGGACGCGAGCTTGCAGAAGGCGCACCGCAATCAGCCTTTCAGCACTGCCAATTGCCTGACTTGCCACGATCCCCATCAGTCGGCGGCGCCCAAGCTGATGGCGAAGTTCGTCCACCCGCCATTCGGAGAGAAGACCTGCGAAGTTTGCCACGAAGCGGCGAAGGACGGGAAGGTGGTCCTGACGCAGACTGACGTGAAGGCGCTTTGTGTCACCTGTCACGACGATAAAGCGAAGCTGATCGAGACTGCCAAGGTACAACATCCGGGCGCTGCTGGGGATTGCACGGATTGCCACAATCCGCACGCCAGCAAAAGCCCCGGACTGCCGAAGACGGATCCGGTAAGCATTTGCCTTGGTTGCCACACGGATGTGGCCGATCTCGAGAAGAAACCCGTTCACCACCAGCCCGCGTTTGGGCAAGGTTGTGCGGTCTGTCACGAGCCTCACGGGAGTGCCCGCGCGAAGCTGCTGCGGGCCGAAGGCAACGCGCTTTGCCTGGAGTGCCACGGCAAGGACACCGTGCCGCAGAGGCTGGAGGCTCAGCACCTGATCACGATATTCGACGGCAAGGTGCGGCTGCCGGAAGACTACTTCGACAAGAACAAAGCGTACGTGCTGCCCTTGCGCTACAACCTCGGCCATCCGGTAGCCCAGCATCCCGTGGCCAATGTGATGGATCCGACAAACATCCACAAGGTGAAGAACACACTCAGTTGTGTGCGCTGCCATCAGCCGCATGCCGGCGGCCAGCCCCGGCTGTTAGTGAAAGATCAGCAGAACAACATGGCTTTCTGCGACAACTGCCACCAGAACCGTCTGGATATGACACAAATTGTGGAGGCGAAGTAACCATGTTTCCCGTTTATCGAACTTCCCAGCACGTTTGCAGAACGGTTACGGCGCTGATCGCGATTCTGGTGCTGTCGGTGCTTTCGCCGGTATCGCTGCACGCAAAGAAGAAGAAGCCCGTTCCGGCCAAGACGACAAAAGAAGAGCTGAAGGTGCAGGTCGACACCAGCAAGCTGGTGTGGCCGGAACCGCCAAGTCTTCCGCGCATTCGTTACACGAGTTATTTCGCGGGAATGAAGCTCGAGTACACGACCGAGGACAAGAAGCCCAAGCAGAGCTGGATGGATCGCCTGGCGGGTGGACAAACCCAAGACGAAAAACTCAGCAGCAAAAAGTTTCCATATCAGATGCTTGGACCCTATGGCATGGCTGTTGATTCAAAGAACCGGCTGTATGTGGCCGACCAGAAGGTGGGGGCGGTGTTCGTGTTCAACACCGAGACCCGGGACACGGAGTTGATCCGCAACGGCTTCGAAGCACACTTCGCCATGATCAACGCCATTGCCGTGGACGACGACGATCGCGTGTTCATCTCCGATGGGAAGCTGGCCAAGGTCCTGGTGTTCGATGCTAATCACAAGATTGCCGGCCAGATCAACGAAGGCCTGGTGGATCCACTCGGTCTGGCGATCGACACGGAGCGCCGTCTGCTGTACGTGGTGGATACCAAGCAGGACGTAGTGTTCGTGTACGACGCCGACAGCCTGAAGCCGCTGCGCAAAATCGGCAAACCGGGCAAAAACCATACCCTGACGGGCCCGGGAGAGTTTTCCCTGCCCACCAATATTGCACTCGACCAGGATGGCAACGTGTACGTGACCGATTCACTGAACTTCCGGGTCGAGATTTTCGATGCCGAAGGAAACTTCCTGAGCCAGTTCGGTCAGCACTGCGACGCCATCGGCTGCTTCGAGCGGCCGAAGGGGATCGCGGTGGACAGCGACGGGCACATCTGGGTGGTGGACAGCAATCTTGCGCTGGTCGAGATTTTCAATCGCGATGGCGAACTGCTCGCCTATATAGGCGGGCCAGGGCGCAGCCTGGGCCGGTTCAATGCCCCAATGGGGATCGCGATCGATAAGAACAATCGGGTGTTCGTCTCCGAGCAGTATCCCTGGGGACGGGTCCAGCAATTCCGTTACATCACGGATGCCGAATCAGCCACGATGAAAGCCGACCGCGAGAAGGCAGGCGTCGGAAAGCAGCAAGACGCGCAGAAAGACAAAAGTCAGGGCCAGGGGAATCCGAAAGACACCTCGCGGCTGAGTTCGCCGGCGCCGCAGGCGCAGTAGAGCAAAGTTCTTGGCGCCCTCCGTTTTGGACGCCGGAAAGGGACAGGACGCTGCCGGTAGCGCCCTTACCTGAAAGCAGCAATTGTAGAAAGCAGCAAGGCAACAGATATGAAGTGTTCGAACACATCAGGAGGTCTTATCTATATGAAGAAAGCGCTCTTTGTTCTGCTCGCGATCTTCGCCGTGGCAGGTTTCGCAATGGCGCAGATCACAACGACGAGCACCGACGTTCTCGGTGCGCACCTCAACTACGGCCGCGGCTGCGCGGCGTGCCATGCTCCGCACAGCGGCGCCTATGGCAACGGCGCTGCCAAGACCGCTTATGCCAATGCCGGCGTCCATGCCCTCTGGGGCCAGGACCTTGGTTCGCTGGTTGGGCAATCGTTGCAGTTTGGCGATGCTAGCGGCGGATGGACCGAGACACTGCCGGGTCTGGACGCGACCACGCCCGACACCAACATCACCGAGTGCCTGAGCTGCCACGACGGCAACCTCGCGAAAGGCGCCATGATGAAGAACGCGGTGTTTGAGACACTGCCGAGCTCATACGGGAAGTACAACTCCATTCCAACCCTGCTGGGCGCCGATGGCAGTTCGACCGGCAACTACCTGAACGATCACCCCGTAGGGCTGAACGCCAAGGTAAGCTGCGGCGGAACCTATGACTGGGATTGCACCATTGTGAACGGTGCGATCACCTATCCCGCTGGAACCAAAATGTACCAGTTCGTTCAGAACTATGGTTTCTTTGTCAGGACCAGCGCTTACAACGGAAGCCCGGTCGTGACTTGCACTTCGTGCCATCACCAGCACGTGATGAACGTGTCGGTGGTTAAGACCGGAGCGAGCTCTGGTCTACCGGCGGGCAGCTACGCCACGATGTTCTTCGTGCGTGGTCCTTACAACCCGGGCAGCACGACGCCGAACTCCAACCAGACGGCACAGTTCTGCCGCCAGTGTCATGGTGGCGAAGCCAACGAGATGAACGGCAGCACCGCTGGAACGACGTTCTAATTACCTCAACTCGGAAGGGGAGAGAGCTGATCTCTCCCCTCATTTTAGAAGTTGGAAGGAACGTAGCTATGAAATCCGCCCTCCTGATCGGTACAGTGCTCCTGGTGAGCGTCGCAACGTTTGCCCAGGTGGCGTCGCACGCACCGACGGCAGCAGTCAGCGCAGCGCCGGTATCAATCCAGTCCACGGTACAGCCGGTTGCGCGGGTGAACGGTGCAGTTTTGACAGATCGTGATCTGCAACGTGAAATCTTCACGATATTTCCGTACGCGCGCCAGCATGGCGGCACGGTGCCCAAGGAACTCGAGCCCGAGATCCGCAAAGGCGCACTGCAGATGATCATCTTCGAAGAGTTGGTGTACCAGGAAGCGCAACGCCGGAAGATGACGATTCCTTCTGCGCGCATGAGCCACGCGGAAGCTGACTTCCGCAAGCAGTTTGTGACCGCGGAGGAGTACAAGAATTTTCTGGAAGTCGAGTTCAAGGGATCGCCCCAAGCCATGCGGGAGAAGATTCGCCGCTCTCTCCTGATCGAGCAACTTCTGAAGCAGGAAGTAGACGGCAAATCGACGGTTTCGATGGCGGAAGCGAAGGCTTATTACGACAAGAATCCCAGGATGTTCGAATACGCAGAAACTTTCTCGATTCAAACCATTTCGTTTGTGCCGCCCGAGAAGGCCACAGCCAGCCAGGTGCAGGAAGCCCGCAAGCGGGCGGAAGAGACCTTGCCTAAGGCGAAAGCCACCAAGACTTACGAAGAGTTTGGATTGCTGGCTGAAAAAGTATCGGAAGACGACTACCGCGTCATGATGGGCGATCACAAGCCTCTGGCGCGCAATCAACTGGCGCCGGTGGTTGTGCAGGCACTCTTGAATCTCCAGCCCGGTCAAGTGAGCGACGTCCTTCAGGTTGAAAACATCTGCACCATCGTCCGGCTGAACAAACACGTCCCCGGCGGCAAGAAGAAGTTCGAAGAAGTCAAAGGGCAGTTAATCCAGCGGTTGGAGAAAACCAAGACGAACCAGATCCGCGCCAGTCTAGATAAGAAACTGAAACAGAAAGCCAAGATCGAAGTGCTGTGAATACAGCCGGAAGCTGGTACATGATGGCAAGTCAATTTCGATATCGAGGATGCAGCGTTTTTGGACTGCTGCTCTTGCTGGCCCTCTCCGCGGCAGCTCAGGTGCAAGTGGGTGACAATCTCAGCCTGAATCTGAACGGCCTCATGTCCGCTGGGTACAATGGCGTTTATGGAAATCAGATCAACTCAAGCCACGGCCTAAGCGTCGGTGGAAACGGAACTTTATCAGGCTCTTATTACGATCCTAATTTTCTCACTTTCAATTTGTCGCCCTACTACAACCAGTCGCGTCAGAATTCCGATTCGCGCTCCCTCTTCAACGATGGTGGTTTCGATTTCACCAGCAATCTCTTCGGCGGCAGTCACTTTCCGGGGTCTGTTGGATTTTCGAAATCATGGAACAGCGAGGGGATTCTCAATCTGCCGGGGCTCCAAAACTACACCACTCGCAGCAGCGGTCAAGGTTTCAACATTGGATGGGGCGCTTTTGTGCCGGATTGGCCGAGCCTGACCGCCACGTTCAGTGATGGTCACGGCGACTATTCGGTCCCCGGAACGGATCTGAATGGGAATAATACCTATCACAACCTGGCCTTGCGATCCGGATATATGATTGCCGGCTTCAATCTGAGCGCGGGTTACAACATCGGCAATTCCGAATCGAATATTCCGGTGGTGTTTGGGCCCCAGACGGTGGAGCATGTTAACTCAGATAATAACTCGTTCACGTTCAGCGCCTCGCATCTGCTGCCGATGCACGGCTCGTTTGGATCTTCGTTCAGCCGTTCATATATCGATTCCAACTATCTCGGTTCCGGCGACCACGGAACCGTCAACACGCTGAATGCGAACGCCGGCGTTAATCCGACCCAAAAACTGAATTTCTCAGCCGGTATGTCCTATACCGACAGCCTCACGGGCTCGTTGTATCAATCGCTGCTGCCTGGCGCGAGCGGGAGTGCAGTATCTCCCGTCAACGGCGTGTACCAGTCGAATATGAGTTCCAATGCGCTTTCGATCAGCGGGATTACTAATTACGTGGTAGGTCACGGCGTGCAGGTGGAAGCTGACGCGCAACGTCGGCAGCAGACCTACCTGGGAACCAGTTACGGAGCGAATACCTTCGGTGGTGGCCTTACCTACTCTACTGGGGTGTTGGGTGGGTTCTTGAGCGCCTCGGCGAGCGTGAACGACAGTAATGGCGATTACACCAATGGGAATTCCATCGGCTTCTCGACGAATCTGGCATTCAGTCGAGCCATTCAGCAGTGGAATGTGAGTGGTGATTTCACCTACGCGCAAAACGTGCAAGCGTACCTGATCACCTATACGAATTCCTTCTACGTCTATACGGGCAATGTCCGGCGCCGTTTGTTAAACGGACGCATGGTGTGGAGCGCGAGTGCTGCGGGTTCGCGAAGCGCGTTGACCGCACAGCCTAACACGGGGAACAGCAGCCAGAGCTACTCCACGAGCTTGGGATTACGTCACTACACTCTCGCCGGCAGTTATGCGAAATCCAGTGGCTTCGGGTTGTTAGGCCTGGGTGGATTGAACCCGCTGCCTCCCGGTCTTCCCCCGAGTGTGATACCTCCCGAGTGGATCCTTCTGTATGGAGGTCGCAGCTACTCTTTCTCGCTGGGCGCAAGTCCGGTTCGCAGACTCTCCCTGGGTGCGAGTTTCTCAAAGGCTCGAAGCAATACCTCGACGGGCGGGGTGGCTTCCTGGAACGATAACGAGCAAGTCAATGCTAACCTCAATTACCAGCTCAGAAAGCTGACATTCTCAGCCGGATACGGACGCCTTATCCAAGGTTTCAGCGCGTCCGGACTGCCTGCAGCCAACGTGAATTCGTTTTTCGTAGGCTTCTCGCGTTCGTTCAATTTCTTTTAAAGATGGAGCTTGTATTGCGTAAGAGTCTGCAAATCGTAACCTTGGTGCTGATCGTAGTTCTGGCGGCGGCATTCAAGCCCACCAAGCCAGTTGCCAGAACGCAGGCTCCGCCGGACCTGCAACTCGAAGGTGGCCGCAAGCTGACCTACGAACGAAGCTTCAGTTCAGAGAACGAAGTGAAGCCCAAACGCGGTTTCTGGTCGCGGCTGGTAGATATCGTCGCGGGCGAACCGGACTTTCACAGCATGATCCGGCCCTACAGCGTGGTGACTGACTCCCGCGGCCGGGTGATTGTGAGTGACCCGGGCGCGATTGGCGTTCATGTTTTTGATTTTGCGGGCAAGAAGTACAAATTCCTTTCGCGCGCGGACGACACAAAAAATCCCATGCTCGCGCCCCAGTGTGTGGCCGTCGACGCGAACGACAGCATTTATGTGACGGATTCGGAAGCCGGCAAGGTTTTCGTGTTCGACGCCAACGGAAAGTACCAGCGCGTCATTGGCAGCTTGAAAGGCGGCGAAGGCTACTTCAAGCGGCCCACCGGGATCGCGGTGGACTCAAAGGCGCAGCGGATCTACGTCACCGACACTCTGCGGGACAAGATTTTCATGCTCGACATGGAGGGATCGGTCCTGCAGACGTTCGGGAAGAACGGGCGGGGAGAGGGCGAATTCAACTATCCCACCGAACTGCGCCTGGACGGTGACAACCTGATCGTGGTTGATGCCATGAATTTTCGCGTGCAGGTGCTCGACCGCTCGGGACAGTTCCGATTCGCGATTGGTGGGATTGGCGACAGCAGCGGCACGATGTTCCGGCCAAAAGGCGTCGGAGTCGATTCCGAAGGCGACCTGTACGTAGTGGACGGACTGTGGGGCATGGTGCAAGTCTTCAATCGCCAGGGCGACCTGCTTTACTACTTCGGAGGGAAGGGCACGGAAGCGGGCGAGTTCCAGTTGCCCACCGGGCTCTCGATCGATTCGCAGGACCGGATCTTTGTGGTCGATTCGTTTAACCGCCGAATCCAGATTTTTCATTATTACGGTACGGGCAAGTGGTCTCGCGCGGGAGGAAGCCAGTGAAATTAAAACTCCTGTTCGCCTGCGTCGTGTTGGCCAGCGCAACATTATTCGCGCAGATTACAGGGGACGTGATCGGCATGCACGATCTCTCTCCCGGCAGCACGTCTCCGATCGTGGGCGCACGCCCCGGCTCCTGTACTTATTGCCATGCCCCACATTCAGGCCTCGCTTCCGGCAAGGCGCTGTGGAACCAAACGCTGACTCGCCAGGTCTATAACCTGTACACCAGCACCACCTATAATCAGGTGGGAGAACAGCCGACGCTGGGGGCTGATAGCAATTTGTGTCTTAGCTGCCATGACGGCACGGTTGCGGTGGGTCAGACGCTAGTTTCAGGCCAGGTGGCGACGATGGGCAAGATGTATGCCACCGATGTATTCGCGAATAATCTTCAATCCTCGCATCCCATCAGTGTGCTGACTCCTTTGAAAGACGGGCCCAGCCTGGTGGCCACGCTGGCGGCGAATGGCCAGACTGCGGATCCAACCGGCGCGATCAAACTGGTGAATGGCAACATCGAGTGCACGTCCTGCCACAACCCGCACGTGGAGGCTACCGATCCCAGCGCCAAAAACTTTCTTGCTAAGAATAGCGTGAACGGTGCGATGTGCCTGGCCTGTCACGATCCGAATCGCGTGGCGCAGAATCAGACCAATCCGCTGGCGGGATGGACCACGAGTATTCACGCGACCAACGGCGCGACTGTGCAGAACCTGCCTTATACGACCCTGAGTACGAACGCGTGCTTTTCTTGTCACACGGATCACAATGCCGCCGGGGCGAGTTGGCTGCTGCGCGGAGCAGGCGACCAAGTGTGCTTGAACTGCCACGCCGGGGGAATGAGCGGAGCCGTGACCGTGGCGAGTGCAAATCCGTTCATGCGCACTATTGCGACGCCTCCTGGCCTGGTTGGTCCCGTAAAGGCGATGTCCAGTCTGAATGTCGCATCCGAGTACGCCAAGGTGGGGCATCCGGTATCGACCGGGTCGACCCAACCCAAAGTGCAAGCTTCGGCGCACAACCGGAAGGCAGTCACTGCCGCTCCCAATGTCGCCGGTCAAACTGGATGTACCGATTGCCACGAACCACATGCGATAGGGTCAGGCGGAAGCGCCCTCGTCGCCGCGCCGCTCGTGCGAGCGTCGCAGAAGGAAGTGTGGGGCGTCAGTGAAACCGATGGCGTGACGATCGTTCGGCCGGCGCAATACCAATTCCAGACTTGCCTGCGCTGCCACGGCGCCAATGCGAAGAGTTTTGCCAGAGCCTCCAAATATGGATATGAGCCGGTGCGGATGGCTTCGGCGTCTGAGCGTCAGAATGTCATTCCACAGTTCGGGGCAACTGCCGGTTCCAGCCACCCGGTGTTTCATCCGCGGACAAGTTCGTTGCCACAGCCGAGTCTGCTTCCGAACATGCTGAACCTGGACGGCGTCACCCAGGGTCGGGCGATGGGCACCCAGATCTATTGCACGGATTGTCACAACAGCGACGACAATCGCGAATTCGGAGGCACGGGACCGACGGGGCCGCACGGATCGAAGTGGGGACACATTCTGGAGCGGCGTTATGAATTGAGCCAGGCGATGTCGCCCGGGCAGCCGATCACCAACTTGTTTCCGAATCCTGATCTCAGCGCGAATGGTCCTTATGCGATGTGCGCGAAGTGCCACAACCTTTCCAATGTGCTGCAGAATGCGAGTTTTGCGAAGCATGCCCAGCACATCAAGGCGGGGTTCAGTTGCTCGACCTGCCACACCGGGCACGGAGCTGGGAATAGCAGCGCCAATCCGACAGGCCAGAGACTGATCAGCTTCGATGCGAACGTCGTGGCTCCGAATGCAGGAGTCCCGATCTCCTACAACCAGGGACCGAACACCTGCACGCTGACCTGTCACAATGCCGCGCATAATCCGAATGGAACTGTGACCCTTCTCGGGACTGGGAGCGTGGCGAGGAAGTGACGGAATCGCTCGGGCGGGTTGGTGCGTTTCGATAGCCCGCGCCTAAAGCTGCCTCCAATTTGCGAGGTTTACGGCACGTCTGAAGAGCTTGCGGAAAAGCACGAGATTTGTAGCGCCGGCATCCTGCCGGCTGTCTGGAGGGCGTCCCGCCCTCGGAATTAGCCGGCGAGACGCCGGCGCTACCTTGCAAAAGTGTTCCATGATTGAGTGCATCGCTCCCTGAAAGACTGGCCCTCCGTTTACTCAGCCGCGGTACCGGGATGTGGCTGCCTTACAAACATGACCGCCAGGTTGTCCTCGTAGATCTTTTGAAATCGTGGGTCGCTGGATAGGAGCGAAGACAGCGGCATGTCGCGGAATAAGAGAACAACTCCGGCTCGCTCCAGATAAGGATCGCTCGCATAGGAATCGTCGCCATTCGCGGTGGCGTAGAAGCGGCCGTTCAGTTCATCTCCGTAGAGATCCGCACGGCCGTCGATGGCGACCGGGTAGTCGGGCGCGTACCAGATCAGAAAGCCACCCCAGTCGAAAGCGTTGTACAGCGGGCCTGGCTCGGGATGCTGGCGCAGGTAGTTGGCCGCCTTGACGGGAAACAGGCGGCTGATCTGGGCATCGAGACCCGCACGATGAAAGCTCGTATCGCGAGCGAACAGCAATCCCGCCACGACAAGAACGACGGCCAGGGCGGACCATTCATACCAAGTTTCGGCAGGCTGTGTGTCTTCCTCCCTCGCGGGGAAATCTGCCATGCAGGCAGCCGCGGCGATGCAGATGAACCAAGCATCGCGCATCATTCGGTAGCCAATCACGGCCGCGAGTATCAGAAGAGCGAGCTTGAAGAGGTCAATATGCTTTTTCCGGCCGACCGCAAAAAACGCTACTCCCGTGAGAAGAAGCTGCAGGTACTGACTGGGAGACTGAAACGCGATGGGCTGCAATTCGCGAATCATCTTGTATGGAATCCTGGCGCTGGCATAGCCGTAGACGATTTCATAGAGATGGTACGAGTACGGGCTGATGCAGGCTACGAGAACGCAGCTAACGGCAATCGCAAACAATGGGCCGAGAGGAAGAGTGGGCGCGGATAGATATTCCGGTTCCCAGCCTGCCTTCGCAGCCAGTCTTTGCGCCAGGTTCACGCCGGCCAGCAATCCAATGGCGGCTAATCCGTAAACGAACTGGATGTGCAGGTTCGCCCAGAAAAAGAAGACCAGGGGCAGCCAATACAGCGTTTGCATTCGGCCGCTGCGATTTGCTTCGAGGATCAGGGTGAGTTCCGCCGTAAACAGCATCATGCTGAAGTAGACAGGCCGTGGACAGACGGTGAACAGGAAGACGGAGCACGCCGCCGTGGCAATCAGGCAAGCCATCCAAAAACGCCCGGAAAGGCGGCGCGTCATTCGATAGACGCTGGCCGCGACCATGAGAGTAAGGACTGTCCCGAAGATGCTCATGCCCAGGATGTCCTGCCATTTGTATGACAGGGACAGCAGAATCTCGTAGCCCCAGCTGTAGGCGGCCCAGGGGCGGTTCGCGGCGGTCGCAGAAAATATGCCGGTATGGGGGAAGGAATGATTCTGGAGAATCCAGTCACCCACCTTCAAATGCCACCAGTTATCCAGATCGCGGACCGTAAGCTTCAGCGCGAGGCTGCGCCACAGCACAAACGCGAAAAGCGAACCCAGAGTGGCAAGCTGAAGGATGCGTAGCCGAAAGAGAGTCCGCAATTCCTGAGCCACACTCATCGGTGATTGGTTCCCTCCGGGAGATTTGGAATTTCAAAAGTTCGTTGCGATGGATGTCCGCGCAAGCGGGACAGATGCACACTTCCCACTCCCTCTAAGTTAAAGAGGAGAGCAGGGGGGAGCAGCAGTCCATGTCACAAGCGCATGTGATCGAAATCACACGAGGAAAAAGCCCGTCCCCGCGGAAGCTCCGAAGCACAGAAGGCGGGGCTGGGCGGAGAATGTGCAGTTTTGAGCGCCCCGAGGGAGTCAGTTAGTATCACGAACAATGTTCGTAAAACTTCGCCGACAGATGCGGAATCCCTTATTCCTGCTGGGGCTGCCGGCCGGCCTGATCGCGTTCGTGGTGCAGTCGGGTGACGTCGATTCCGCCGACACGGCGCGGCGGCTGCAGACCACGCATTCTTTCTGGACGTCGGCGCCGCCGGTACTGCCCGGAGATTATCCGGAATTCGGGCTGCGAGGACGCGGCGGAAAGATCTACGCCTGGTATGGCATAGGGCAGTCGCTGCTCATGTTGCCGGCCGACATGGTTGGAACTGCTCTTGCGAAACTCCCAATCTTCGCTGAGTACAACGGCAATGACCCGAGCGTGCGGCACATCGTGGTCAGCTATTCGACCAACATTCTCCTCAATGTGCTTACCGCGCTGGTGTGCTTTCGCTTTCTGATTCTTCTGAAATTCACCATGCAGGAGGCAGGGGCCGGGGTTCTCGCCTTGTTGTTGTGCACCACCCACCTGCACTACACACAGAACATGATGGAGAACAACTACATCCTGTTTTTGACCTTGGCGGGTTTCACCTATCAGTACGAATGGCTGCTGACGGGTGCAAGGCGAGCGCTGGCGATTGGGTCGGCGGCATTCGGATTGAACCTGCTGACGCGACTCACGGTTGCCATGGATGTGTTCGCCGGAGCCATGTTTTTACTGCTGGTGCTGGTGTTTCGTCGCGAGGGAGGGAAGGCTCTATGGACGCGGCTGCGGACATATGCGGAGGTCGCGCTCCCGATCTACGCGGTGTTTCTGCTGATAGACCGCACCTACCAGTACTATCGCTTCGGTTCGTTCCTGAACACCTATGTGACGGTGTTTGGGGAGCAACAGCGAATGCTCAATCCCTCGTTGCCAGCGAACTATCCTTTCGAAACACCATTTCCCGTAGGTTTTCTGGGGGCGTTGTTTGCGCCTGAGAAATCCATCTTCCTGTTCGACCCGCTGCTGATTTTGACAGTCCTCATCGTCGTGGTCGGGTGGAAGCGATTCGCTCCGGAAATAAAGGCATTCCTGGTCACTGGCTTTTTCTTGCTGCTCATTTACGTCAGCTTTTATGCGCGCTACACGGTGTGGAGCGGCGATTCCGCGTGGGGGGACCGCTATGTGGCGAGCGCGGCTCAATTCGTTGCATTCATCTCCGTTCCATTGCTGTTGCGCCATCGCGAGCAACTTGGGGGCATGCTGTGGAGGATGGGCCTGGGGCTGATTGCTGTCAGCGCCGCAGTACAACTGGCCTCGGTCGCATTCTGGCTGTCACTGGAGCTTTACCAGATGACCACGCTCGGACATCCGACGTTCGTTGTGTGGCTGCGCTTCAAAAACATCGTTGCGTTTGCTCTCGGAAAAATGGATGCCTGGGGCCTAACCAACGATGACATGACCACAGATCCGTGGGACTACGTCCACATCACGACGTGGAACTTTCTTCCGTTTGTCTTGCGCAGAGTGGGCGAGGCTCCGCTCTGGGCGGTGCGGATCGCATTTGCGGTGTGGATCGCGGGTTTAGGGATGCTTGCGTGGGTTCTGCGAAGACTAGTCGTCAGTCTTCCGGAAACGCAAGTCGTCAGCCATCAGTCGTCGGTCGTCAGCAAAGGCTAATTCGTCGTTGCTGCTTGGTTGCCGGCAAAACCTAGTCGAGTCGTGAGTCGCCAATCGTCGCCTCAAGCTGCTAGCGCTCTTGCTTGAGACTGACGACTGAACGACTAGCGACTGCCCTTACTCCGCCATTGCTTTTGCCGGTGTGCCGGGCTTGATGCCGGCATGCTTTTTTACCTGCGCCATCAGCTCGACAATTTTGTCTTTGCCTTCGTAGTTGGGATTCGTGTCCAGCAATTTCTGCCAGGTTGCCAGAGCACCCTTAACATCCATTTTGCCTTGCCATTGGACTACGCCCAGGTTGAACAGCGTGTTCGGCTTGTTGGGTTCGTCGGCAAGGACACGCTTGAATTCGGCAATCGCCGTGTCAGGATTTCCCGCGTACCAGTATGCAGTCGCCATATCGGTGCGCACAGAGGCATCGCTGGGCTTCGCCTTCAGAGAGCGCTGGTAGTATTCGATTGCCGTTGGAAACTGCTGGGTGTCGTAGAAAATATTTCCGATCTTGGCTAACAGATCGGGATTCTCCGGGTCCGTCTTCAGCTGCGCGAGCAGAGGCCCAGCTTGTTTTTCGGCCATGCGCTTCATCTGCTCAGGCGATGGCTGGGCGCCCGCGTCGTTCGGCGCCTGGGAAGCCGTGGCCGCTGGGACTGCGGAGGAACCTTGTGATCCGCGAATAAACCATCCACCCGCCAGCCCGACCAAGAGGCAGATTACGGAAAGCGCGTAGGCTTGGACGCTGGTCCATTGAGTTGCGGGGGATGTGCTCTCGATCTTCGACATGTCTACTCCTTGGGTGCTCCGGGGATTCCGGAAGATATTGGGGAATTCTTTTGCTGCCGGGCTTCGGCGATCATCTGCTCAACGATCGCTTTCTTATCGGGGCTCGGATGGGTTTTCAGCAGGTCCTGCCAGGCGGCAATGGCTCCTGCCGAATCCTGCTTACCATTCAGGCGGATCATGCCCAGGTTGAAAAGCGAATTCGCGTCGGTGGGGCTGATCTTCAAAGATTGCTGTAATTCAGCGAGAGCGCCGTCGATGTCTCCGTCGTAGTACAGGCACGAGGCTCTCTCGGTGCGCACGGCTACATTCTGCGGATCGAGCAGCAGCCCTTGTTCGAAGTAACGCGCCGCATCCTTGAATTGATGAGCCGACTTGTAAAAGTAGCCGACCCGGAGCAGGAGATCCTTGTTCTTGGGATCTTTCTTGAGTTGCTCAAGGAGAGGTTCGGCCTTTTTATCGGCCATTGCCTTCATTTGCTCCAGGGTTGGCATATGCCCAGTTTCGCTCTGCGCCGGGGCGTCGAGTGTGCTCGCAGCCGCCGCCGGCGATTCCGATCCGCGTAACAGGTACCCGACCGACAGGCCCAATAGCAGGCAGACGGAAGCCATTCCGTAAACCAGTTTCGGTTGCCAGAGGGCGGGCCCGGAATTCTTGGATTGAGAGGTCATGACCGTTCGGCTCCCAGACGTAGGGCTGCAGCCCCTTTCCGAAAAGCACCTTCTGTGCCAAAATGGGCGCAATCTGGGGGCGGGGATTCTCCTTTGTTGTCAGGCAATTGCGGAATGTTGCGGGCCGGAGTCCGTCTGGGCACGCTTGCCGGCGCGGCATACGCCCCAGTCCGCGGGTTTTTTGGCGCGGGCTTGCGGGCCCTGCATATACGGGAAAATCCCACATCTACGGCGTGGGGCCACGGCATTTCATTACCAGAGTTTGTGTGCGCACGAAGAGCTTCAGTATTCCGTGCCGATTACCTAGGGATGAAGCACATGCTTTGTCTGCTCCTCCTGATTTCGGGATCTCTGCTCAGCTTCGCCGCGGAATCGACCTTCCTGGTTCGCAAGCGTGTCAGCGAGGTGCAATTCACGTTGGTCGCAACCGATCCAAACGGCCGTCCCCGGCTGCATCTCTCACCGACCGACATTATGGTTCTGGAAGATGGGCGGCCCATCCCGCGTTTTGAACTTCGCTCCGCGGCCGATCTGCCTTTAAGGATCGGCGTGGTGCTGGATCTGAGCGATTCGACGGTGAAGTCGTGGGCTTCCGTCGGGAGTGCGCTGGTTCGATCGCTGCAGCAGGTGATGCGGCCGAACGATCAGCTGCTTGTTCTCGCCTTCAACAGCAAGATCGAGTTGGAGCGGACTGTCAGCGATCCAGTTCAATTGGGAGAGATTCTCGCGCACCCTGCCACGGGCGGACTCACAGCCCTCTACGATACCGTGTACCATGCGTGCGATGAACCGGTATTCAGCGACGAACGAGAGCCGCATCGCTCGGCCATGATTCTGTTCTCGGATGGTGAAGATGATTTGAGCGTTCGCGGACTTCCGGATGCAATTGCAAGGGCCGAGCGTCGCGGCGTCGCGATTTATACGGTAGCGGCGCACGATCCAAAAAAAAGCGCACGTGGGGACGCGGTGCTTCGTGATCTCGCTGTAGCGACTGGCGGCCGCGATTACGTCGTAAAGAACGCGCGCCAACTCAGCGATGCTTTATCGGCGATCAAT
>QIAH01000256.1 GCA_003225465.1 Acidobacteriota bacterium
CCGCTTTCCAAAATGATATATCCGCTACAGGGTGCAAGGAAAACCGAGGTGCCCCAGGTTCGCGTCCGTTCTTTGGACGCTAACCTGGGCTCAGGCACATCTGCACCAACCTGAGCTGCCGCTCACCTGACTACCTGTGCGTAAGGACGGGCGACGCCGCCAGCCTCTCCATTCGTGGAATATTCCGCAATCCTCTCAGTTTTATCGATGAACAAGTGACTGGACCCGCACGGGAACGGAGCGCGCGTTGCATCCTTTCGATCTCAAGACCGTACTCTTGGCGAAGCATTCTCAGCACGTGGTGCTTATCCACTTTCCGATCGCCCTTTTTATGGTCGCGGTGCTATTCGACCTGCTCGGGCAATGGAGGAAGCGACCTGGCCTTGCCCAGACGGCTTACGACAATCTGCTGGTGGCAGCAGTTTCGACGGCGCCCGTCCTGGCCACGGGCCTGCTGGCATGGCAGTTTCAGCTCGAAGGGCAAAAGCTGAAAGGCATTCTGCTGCTCCATCTGGTCCTGGCGGTGGTTTCGAGCGTCCTGATCTGGCTGGTGTGGTGGATTCATTTCCGCGCGCGCCGCCAGAAAACGCCTTTGCCGATCTACCGCCTGACAATCGAGTTGGTGGCTGTCGGTGTGATCGCGCTGACCGGGCATCTGGGTGGCTTTTTGAGTGGAGTCAACGGCCCCGGATAGAACTTCCCATCCCAGGCCCACGCTGTCGCGAAAAGATTTTTCCAGCGGCAGGGATTAAATGCCGCTTCTTGCAGTTATCCACGGTAGCGGCACAAGAGAGGACAATATGCCCGACAAGAAACAGGATTTTATCGATCAGAAACTACAGGATCTCAACAACGATGGCGTAGATCGGCGAGGGTTCCTGAAGTGCATGGCATGGGCCGGCACAGGGCTGGTCTGGACATTGAGTGGCGGCATTCCGATATCGCGTGCATTCGGCAGGAGCCCTGAGAAGAATGCGGTGAAAGGCGCCGATTTCAGTTTTGTCCAGATCAGCGATAGCCACATTGGTTTTAACAAGCCGGCAAACCCGGACGTCACAGCCACGCTGCAGACGGCCATCTCGAGGATTAACGCGTTACCCCATTCGCCGGACTTTATCATTCACACCGGCGATCTCAGCCAGCTTTCGAAGCCGAGTGAGTTCGATACGCTCGACCAGACGTTGAAGTCCGCCAATCCGAAACAAATCTACTTTGTTCCCGGTGAACACGACATGCTCACCGACAACGGCGAGCAATATCTGCAGCGCTATGGCAAGGGCACCAAGGGAGCGGGTTGGTACAGCTTTGACCAGAAAGGAGTGCATTTCGTCGGCCTGGTGAATGTCGTCAACCTGAAAGCTGGGGGCCTGGGCTCGCTGGGGCACGATCAACTGGAATGGCTGGAAGACGATCTGAAGGGGCGCTCAGCAAGTACTCCCATCGTGCTCTTTGCACACATTCCTCTGTGGACGATTTATCCGGATTGGGGTTGGGGGACTGATGACAGCGAGCAGGCTTTGTCTTATGTAAAGCGCTTCGGCTCGGTGACCGTGCTCAACGGGCATATTCACCAGGTGATGCAGAAGGTCGAGGGAAAGCTTTCGTTTCACACGGCGATGTCGACCGCGTTTCCTCAGCCTGCGCCCGGAACCGCTCCTTCCGCGGGACCCATGAAAGTGCCGGCTGAACAACTGCAGAAAGTGCTGGGGATTACGGATGTGAACTACATGGTGAGCGGGAAGAGTCTCGCCGTGATCGATTCGCCGCTGGATGGCTCGAGTGCTTCGGCTTCTGGAAAGAGCGGGAACTGAACAAGTAGAAGATCGAGCCAGCCGGCGCAGCGGATGAACAATACAAACGATAAATTTCAGCGCAGGAAATGCGCTTCGGAGGTGAATGATGAGAACGATTGGAATGATCAAAAGTGTTGTGGTTAGATCGAAGGCATTGGCATTTGCCGGTGTCATGTCAGCGGTGATGTTTTGCGCGGTGGCAGCCTACCCAGCACGAGTCGCTGGAAATCCGCCAAGTGCGGCTGCAGGCGAACCTGCGGCCACAGGCACGGAAGTCAAGATTGACAATTTTGCCTTCAATCCTGCAGTCATTACGGTCAAGGCGGGCACGCAAATAATCTGGATCAACAAGGACGATATCCCGCACACGGTGGACAGTTCGCAGGGCAAGTTCAAATCGGCAGCGCTCGATACCGACGAAAAGTTCGAGTTCAAGTTTTCTGAGCCGGGAGAGTATCCATTTTTCTGCCGCATGCACCCGAAGATGACGGGAAAAGTAATTGTGCAGCCCTAAAATCAGGCTTTAGGCGCCAGGCTCTAGCCTGCTGAGATTTTGCTAGAGCCTAGAGCCAAGAGCCAAGAGCCAAAACAGCTCTCCTCACTGCTTGATAGTTGCCAGTAATTTGTTTTCTTCGGTGGTCGCCGGTTCGAACCTTCCTCCCAGATATTTGGCGAGAAATTCTTCGCTGACGGCATTGAAGGCCATATTGTTGACCGGCCGGGCGAAGCCGTGTCCTTCGTCAGGAAATACGTAATACTCGACGGGCTTTTTGTTCTTTCGCATCGCAGCCACGATCTGGTCACTTTCCGCCTTGTTGACACGGGGATCGTTCGCACCCTGGCCAATCAGAAGCGGCGATTTGATCTGGTCCGCCTTGAACAGGGGGGATTGATCCTTCAGCACCTGTTCCGAATCGCCCATCCGTTTATGAAAGACGGTCAGGATGGTCGACCAATAAGGTGGGATCGTTTTCAGCAGAGTATTAAGGTTGGATGGTCCCACAATATCTACGCCGCAGGCGAATGCGTCCGGGGAGAATGCAACCCCGGCGAGCGTCGCGTAGCCGCCGTAGCTGCCGCCCATGATGCAGACCTTGCCCGCGTCGGCGATGCCCTGTTTGACAGCCCAGTCCTTGCCATCCAGCAAGTCGGTGTGCATTGCGCCGGCCCACTGGCGGTCGCCGGCATTTACATATTTCTTGCCATATCCGGTAGAGCCGCGGAAATTGATTTGCAAAACCGCATAGCCTCGATTGGCCAGCCATTGCGGATAGCGATTGAAGCCCCACTCGTCGCGACCCCAGGGGCCTCCGTGGACGAAAAGCACCATCGGCAAGTTCTTGGGTTCCATGCCCGCGGGAATCGTCAAGTAGCCGTACAGTTTCATGCTGTCCCGGGCGGTGAACTCGATGGGCCTCATCTTCGACAGGGCATATTTCTCAAGTTGCGGGCGATTGCTGAACAGCAGCGTGGTGTGTTTGGTCGCGCGGTCAAACAAATACCAGTACTCGGGCGCGTCATCGCTCACGTAGCCGACAATCCACTTCTTGTCGTCAAGGCTTTGTGAAAGATCGTCAATATCGCCATCGCGGACCTGGTGAAGAACATCGAAATCGGCCTTCACTTCCGGATCGACGATCACATATTCTCTGCGCTGCTTTGTATAGCGGACGGCTTCGAGGGCGTTCGTCTTCGGATTGTGGATGGTGCCCGAAACATCGAACTGCGGATCTTCTGTTACGACCTTCTGCTTGCCGGTGGCCACGTCGATTTCAAGCAGCCGCGCCGCGTTTACATCGAGACTGGTAGTCACCCAGAGCGACTTGTTATCGGGTGAAAAGCCGTCGATGTTGCCGAAAGTTTCGTCTGGGCCCCACTTAATCAGTTCGCGCCAAGCCGACTTCCCGTCATTGCGCACACGCACAATGGTCCCGCCGTTTTCGGTCTGTGCCTGCGCGGCGCGAATCTGGAGCGCGTTATCAGCTTGCCAGCCCTGCACGTCGCCCGGGTTCTCGGTATCGAGGTCAACCTTTGCCGTGTTCAGATCGATGCGATGGACGTCGAACAGCTTTGGATCCCGCTTGTTCATCTGGACCAGGATGGTGTCGGGAAACTTCCATTCGTAGGACACAATGTCGACGCGAACTTTCTCGAATGGCGTCAGATCCTTGGTCTGCTTCGAAGCGATGTCGGTCTGGTAGAGACGCCAGTTTTCATCGCCGCCAACGTCTTGAACGTACAGTATGTGTTTGTTGTCATACTGCCAGAGAAAATTGCGGATACCGCGGTGTTTGTCGTCAGTAACGGCGCGATCATCCGTCTTTCCCAGCGTGCGAATCCAGACATTCAGGACGCCATTGACGGGCGCCAGATATCCCAGTTGGGTGCCGTCCGGGGAAATCTGCGGGTCGGCACGCTCCGGATTTCCGAATAGCACTTCCCGAGGAATGAGCGGGGTTGTAAATTTTTCCTGGGCAGGCAGAGAGACGAGAGAAACCGTAAGCAGCGCGGCAAATACAAGGCTGTTTCTAAACAAGCGCATAAAGCCTCCCGCTTTTCGCCCCGAAATCATAGCCGCGTGACGTCGAGACCGCAAACCTACCGGAAGGCGAGCAACTCTTAAAACCATCGACGAGCCACACTGGAGCGGTTGATGACTTGGTTCAGGGCCTAGGCGAGAACCTCATCAGATCTTGAGGAAAATCTTCTTCCTCCAAAATATCCATAACAAACACCACCCACCCGGTCGCTTACGGACTGGCTGAGTCCCAAGAGCTTACATTGAAGCCCATTTAAATCCAGATTGTCACTGTCGCTGGACCCCATTCGGGCTTACAATGTGCGGCATCGTGTATTGAATCGTTTCTGGCGGGGGTCTGGCATGCGCGCTTCTATCCATATTCGCCTCACAACTCTGGCTTTCCTGATCTTTGTGTCCACATTCACCTGGGCGAGCATTACGGGGAGCGTTTCGGGAGTGGTCACCGATTCCAGCGGAGCCGTGATCGCCAACGCCCAAGTGGTCGCGATCGACACGCAGACCGGTATCCGAACGAGCGTAACTACCGACGCTAAAGGTTTCTACAGTTTTCCGTCTCTGCCGGTTGGCACCTACGACCTCGAAATCAGCCAGGTGGGATTCAAGACCTTCCGCCAGACCGGGTTAGTGATTGACACCAACTCGGCCCTTCGCGCCGACGCCACCCTCACCGTCGGCACGGCGAGCGAGAAGATTGAGGTCTCTACCGATTCGGTTCACGTCGAAACGGAAAGCACGCAGATGGGCGAGGTTATCAGCGGTAAGACCATGACCGCGGTTCCTCTGAATGGCCGCGCTTTCACCGACCTGTTGGCCCTGCAACCGGGCGTTTCGCCGTACACCTCCACCG
Organism: Acidobacteriota bacterium; assembly: GCA_003225465.1. Taxonomy (GTDB): domain Bacteria; phylum Acidobacteriota; class Terriglobia; order Terriglobales; family Acidobacteriaceae; genus Gp1-AA133. Next base: position 5,183 of record QIAH01000256.1, read on the forward strand.
ACACCGGCATGGCCGGTATCAACGATCGCCCAGTGGACGGTGGACTGAATTCCGGCAGCCAGTCTGTCAACGGTCAACGCGAGGCCGCCAATGGATTCATGGTGAACGGTTCGAACGTTGAGGAAGGCAAGACGAACGGTGCGGCGATCATTCCCAATCTGGATTCGATTGCCGAATTCCGCATCATCACCAATAACTTCGACGCGGAATACGGAAACTACAGCGGCGGTCAGATCAATGTCGTGACCAAGTCGGGCTCGAACAACTTCCACGGAAGCGGGTTCGAATTTCTGCGCAACACTGCCCTGGATGCCAAGAATTACTTCTCCAACCCAGGCGACCCCACCCCGGTGTTCCGCCAGAATCAGTTTGGCGGAACGTTCGGAGGCCCGCTCGTTAAGAATAAGACCTTCTTCTTCATCGACTATCAGGGCACTCGGCAGACGCAGGCCCCTACGCAAACGGCGACACTGCCGTCACTCGCGAATTTTGGAGGAGACTTCACGGATTCAGCGGGATCATTTGCCGATTCCCAAGGAAATCCTTTCGGCGTCAACGGTCAAGGCTTCGCCGATGTTCTCAACGCCAGAATGAACCTGCCCGCGGGAACGATTACGGATGGCGAGCCCTACTATTTCGCCGGCTGCGCGGACCAAACGCAGTGCGTTTTTCCCAACGCGGTCATTCCCCAGAACGCGTGGTCTCCGGTAGCAACGAAAATGCTTGGCCTGGGTCTATTTCCACAGACCAGTTCGCCTGACAACCTGTTCATCACCTCCGCGTACGCACAGAAACTTCGAGACGATAAGGCCGGTATCCGCATTGACCAGAACACGCGATTTGGTACGCTCTTCGGCTATTACTTTGTCGATGATTACCTGCTGAACTCTCCGTTCCCCAACGGTGGGGCTACCGTTCCAGCCCAAAATTTTGCCTATAACGCTGTGACTGCGGGTCGTGCGCAAATGATCAATTATACCAAGAACTTCGGCGCCTTCGCAGTTAACGAATTTCGGTTTAGCTACGTTCGTAACGCACTAGTGTTAGCCACTCCTCAGGGAGGTGTAGGCTCGAACTTCAGTCTGAGCAACCTGGGATTTGTGACGCCTTGGGGCGCGGCGGGTGGCATCAGTCCCATCCAGCCTTCGCTTGAAGGCGTGCCCTACATGGTGTTCAATGATTTTCAGATCGGCGTCCCTCAGGTCAGCACGCGCCAGTACAACAATTCCTTCCAGGTGCTCGACAATTTCTCCAAGGTCATCGGAACGCACTCCATCCGTTTTGGCGGCTCGTTTCACTACGACCAGATCAACGAAAGAAATCTCGCAGCGGAAAACGGCCAATATGGGTTCTCAGGCAGCGAAACCGGAATTGATTTCGCTGATTTCCTGATCGGTTCTCCCGACAGTCTGACCCAGGCCAGCCCGCAACTGCTCGATTCGCGCAGCAAGTATTACTCCCTCTATGCCCAGGACAGTTGGCGCGTCACCTCTAACCTGGTCTTCAACTACGGCCTGCGCTGGGAAGCCAGCATGCCCTGGTACGATACGCAAAATAAAATCGAGACCATCATCCCTGGCAAGCAGTCGGTCAAGTTCCCCGGCGCACCGATGGGTTACGTGATGGCAGGCGATCCCGGCGTGCCCCGAACACTGGGACCCACGCGCTGGAATAACTTCTCGCCTCGTCTCGGGTTGGCCTATTCGCCGAACTCGTCTTCAGGAGTGCTCGGTAAGCTGTTCGGCGGACCTGGCCGTACCAGCATCCGAGTGGGTGCCGGTCTGTACTACACCTCCGTCGAAGATCTCTCGCAATTCCTCGAGGTCGGTGATCCGCC
>QIAH01000392.1:0-9998 GCA_003225465.1 Acidobacteriota bacterium
CTTTCCCGATCGAAGGCGACGCCTCCTCAATCTCTTACCGTGGGTTGCCCAATATTCTCGCTGGCGTTGATGCCGCGAACATTCCGTCGTGCAGAATCGTTGCCCGCCGCGATCGATTGCGAATGCTTCAAGACATTGGGTGTTTGCGCAGATAGCTACGCTCCCGGGCCGAAAATATTCCATTCTCAAGATGGAGTACAAAATCGGCCTAATTCCGTAACGTAAGTCCCGATGCGCTGCTTGTGTGGGTTTGTCTTCCCATCGATAGACCCACGGCCGGAAGGCATTAAGCAGTTCACAAATAATCTCGTGACAGGAACGGATCACTGGCGCGATTGAGTTGCCTGCAATGCGTTCGCCAAGGCTTAGGCGGCGCTCAGCCGCAAGCTTTACTCGGTGGAATGCCTCTCGGCTAAATTCCCAAGTGATTGGAGGCTCCTTGTTGAACTCTCTCAGCGAGAAGTATGGGCATACGGCGTTATTGCGGCAGGTGAAGGGGTGGGCCGATCACGGCGCTGGCCTATGTATTGACCTTGGAGAATCCAGAGCGATTCGCGAAGAGTCGAGATGTGGGACCGTATCTGGGATTAGTGCCGAAGCAGGAGGACTCCGGGGAGAGCCAGCCGCAGTTAGGAATCAGCAAAGCCGGCGACACGATGGTGCGCAGGCTGCTGGTGGGGACTTGGATCTATCACGTGTCGGTGTCGTTGGCCACTCGATGGGTGGACAAGCAGCGACACGGGCCTGCCTGGAATACGTCGTATTCAAAGCGTGTGCGTGCCTTGATGGACTTAACCCATTTTTTTACTTGCGGCCAAAGCCGAGCAGAAAACCGTTCTTGCTCCTTATAAACTCGACCTGGGGAACTTCAATCATTTCTCAAACCCTAGCTCAACGATACTTGGCGGCCTGGGTAGCTCCGGAGGTATTCGTTATTCGAGGAACGAAACACAACAGCTTTGACGACCTACCGCTCCTGGATCCCGAGCAACGTGCCAAAGCACCGAGCGACCCAATCAAGGCTCATGCTGTAATCGCCGCAATCGTTGTGGAGTTCTTCGACCGCTCCTTCGGATACGGCAAAGCAACCCGATTGAACTCGGACATCCTACAGGACGTAATTGTAGTAGACCTACGACAAATCGCCGGGAAAGCGCCCGCTCTGGGATCTGACACTCCGAGGTGATTAGTCAATCAAGAGACCACATCTTCGTCAAGCGGCTGATCGCAACGAGAGTTGGACTGCTAATCCTTATGTAGCTTCTGCGAAGAGTTGTTGTAGAGTCGAGGACGAGCGCGGGTGCTGACGGCAAAGCGCCGTCCCGTTTCCCGTCCCCGCTCATCAAACCGGACAGGCCCGTTTCGAGCATCCGGCTTTCCGATGGAGTTCACCGCAAGGCTCACGCAATTCGCGGGGGCGGGCCAAGCCGTAGAACTCTTAGCTCGCCGAAGACCCGCTCATCGCCATAGCGTTCGGTGCCGCGCGACTGCACTTTATGGCGGCGTCTCAGGAAATGCCGTACACGTTCAGAGACGTAATTGTTGACTTCTCGATACGCCGTGGCGCGGGAGCCGTAGGAAAAGTATGCCGACCAACCTCGCAAAATCTGGTTGAGGCGGTCGCGCACTTCCTCCCAACCTCCTACGTTTCCGGGTATCAATAGGTCTCCCACCTTCTGCTTGACGCGTTGCCGACTCTTCTTGGATGGACTGGCTCCCAGATACCAATGACCATCCGGCTTGTAGCGATGCGGCCCGAACGTATAACCCAGGAAATGAAAGCTTTCCTTGCGTGCTGCCTTGATGTTGGTCTTCGCTTCGTTCAGAGTAAGACCGAGCCTCGTCATCACGCTGCGCGTCCAATCCAGTGCCTCTGCCGCATGTCCGCGGCTGAGAATCACGAAATCGTCCGCATACGTGACCACCTGAGCGCGGAATACCTTGCTCTTCCCGGTGATGCCTTTTCTGCCGATGTTGGAAGCGCGACCTCCACCCGCCCCGGGTCTCCCCCAATTACCCAGATCGCCTTCTTTGCATGCCGTGCTCAATACCCCGGTGGACTGGATCAGGTGCACGCGTTGGTTTCTTCCCTGTCCATACAGCCTTCCCCGTCTCATAGGCGGGTCGGCGTCCACGACTGTACTTTCGAGGCCTGCTCGAGCTTCACTCACGTTACGGCCTGCAAAGTTGCTCGCCCACCATGTGTGGGCTTAGTCACGAGGCTTCATCGCAGCCGGTTTCCCAGCCTCAATGCTCGCTAGCTACCAGACCTAACCAACATCTGTCTGGGCGGGTCCTTCCCCCGCTGGTGATCTGCGCCGTTGGGGCGCACTATGAGACCGGTTCGAGTACTGCCGGTGAGGAAATGCGATTTCCGTTGTCCTCTTACGACACCTTTTGGCTATCGAGAATTCTCCTGATCTTGGCAGCGGGCATACGCATTGGCTTAACCTGATCAGTTGAACACCCCTACACCCCGCTCGCTCGGCATGGCAAACTCAACGGCCCGGGATGCCGGTCTGATGACTTCGCTGTATTGCCTTTAAAGGAACCCCGCACTTTTAAAGGAACCCCGCACTACCGTTGAGCTCAACGGAAGGGGAAGCATTCTTCGGTAGCCCGCTTGCCGAGCCCCCAAGAAAGCTGGTCTCTTACTGGAACTGGCTTCATCACAATCTCCGAAGCGGGATATTGTTTTAGGCGGATGCGCAACGCTCCCTGACGTGGGTGATGTCGTGAGTTGGTCCCCAGAAATTGCAGCCGAGGCAACTGCGGCAGCCGGCAAATCGATCTCACAAAAGACCATCGTTGAGCTGATGTGTGCCCTTCGGGAGTTGGCTGGAAATACGCAAGGCTCAGAGGTACCCGTTCACTACACGGAACTGCTATACGCGCACGATTTCCCTCTCTGGTTCGTGGCTCATGCTGAGAACTATTATCACTGGAATTGGCAGCGCATACTATTCGAGTTAAGAGATGGGCGCTTCTTCTTCTCACAAGGCAGCCCCGCGTCAGACAGCCACACCATCACAGGTGGATGCCTTTCCGCAGCTGAAGCGATGCGTTGGGGTGAACTGTTCATCCAAAGATTGGCAGCATTAGCAACACAAACCACCCTCCCGACGGAGTCTGTCCTCCGCTCACTTCAGTTAGATGGATTTGCTGTTGATGGGGAGAAACTGAGGCTCGTGCCCTTAGAAGGCCCGGTGAGTGCGCGCGAAGAAGAGGACATGCTGACTCGATTAGTGCAGCAAAGCGGCATACCCGACATTCCCGCAGTGTTGATGCACGTAAGGGATGCCCATTTCTTTTATCTAGATGGGAAATACGCTTCATCACTGAATGCGTCCAAAAGTCTGATACAGGCCCTGATAGACGCGATCAGCGTCGAGACAGACAAACACGGAACATATTCAACGAAACTACCGGAAGGGACCACCAGTCGAATCGATTACCTGACAGAAATCAGTTTCCTTACAGCGGATGAAAGGTCCGCTCTCAACTCTGCATGGGGAAGTCTTTGCGCAGGATCACATCCCGGTGTGCCAGAGCGTGAGCAATCCCGAATCGGCTTGGTCCTCACCCTGGAGTTTGGACAACTGCTACTGTTGAAATTTCGGAATTGGACTGCCCACGCCTATCGTGCGTTCTCGTGAACAATATCGGCTAGGCATGCGCTTTGACCAGATGTCTTCATTTTCTTGTGCCAACAGCCGCGTTTTGGTTTTGGGGATAGGCGTTCATTGTGTATTTTTCTCCATGCGCCGCAACTCAGACCGTAATATCTCCATCAAAAAAACAAATGGTGATAGGGAAAATTCACCCCCTGGCCCCAATTCCCTGGGGGAACTGGGGGACAAGCGAGGCAAAGCGGGGAACATGCGGAGAGTGGAGGACGTGAGGGCGCGGGCGGGGCGAGCGGGCGGGGACTGGGCGAGGATGGGCAGGACCGTGTGCTACGCGACGCGCCCTGCCGAATTCTGACACCTTCGCTGGGCTACTTCTGTGGCAAGCTACCGAGCCGGCGAATGCGTTTCGCCCTCAAGGAAATAATTTGCTCGATCATTTCGCTGGTGGACACTTTAGCCTCGCTCACAATCGCTGATGGTGCTTGAGCCACCTGCGCCGAGTCAAGCCCAGCCGTTGCGATCTGCCCAGCCGTTGCGATCTTTTCGACCGTCTCAAAATCGCACCCTTCGTTGTCACGGTGGTCTTCATCACACGGAACTAGCAGGATTTCATGGTTGTCGCCATTCGGGAGAATCCCATTGCCTGCGATGTCTCCTCGATCATTAATGAAACTGAGCTCCGTCAACATGATTCCGGTGTCTTGAATGAGCAGGGATCGCAGGTCAACCATTAGGGCCCCCGTTCTCCCACAGAAAGACGTATTGCACCCCCTTGCAATTGGTTGATGTTCCAATGATCTGGCCATGTGAATTAATCTTGTTCCGCTCGCGATCAGAAAGCAGTACCAACAATTATAGTGGCGCGGCTACCGGTCGAGGCTTCTTCAACGGTCGCCGCCGCATAAGACCTTCTTGAGACGGCTCCGCCATGAGAACTACAATTTCTCCAGGACAGTCAGCGCGGAGGCCACTATGCAGTTCGAGAACTTCGCCTTCGGATCCATTCGGATTGGCCGCGTCACGTACGATCACGATGTAACCATCGATCGCGGTAGCATTCGCAAGCGGAAGAAAAAACCGTCCAAAAAGTTCCGCGACGATTTCGGGCATACGCCACTCTCGATCGAAGAGTCGATTCCATGGAAATGCCGACGTCTTGTTATCGGAACCGGGGCCTACGGTCGGCTGCCCGTTATGGAAGAGGTGAAACGCGAGGCGCAGCGGCGCGGCGTCGAGTTGATCATTCAGCCCACTGCACAGGCGATTAAGGTCGTGGAAAAGGACCCGGCACAGACAAATGCAATCTTGCACATTACCTGCTGATGCTCGAACAAAGTCACCCTCGCAGAGCAGAGGCTTGCAGCTGTATCTGGAACAAGCGAGCGCGAGGTGAGAGAACCCACAACATAGGCGCTCGGCAGGCTTCTACCTTTGGCAAGGAAGGTGTGCAAGGAACCGAGACGCCTTACACTCTCGCTGCGAGCCCCCATCTTCGTTGTGTTCAAGGATATCAACCATTGTCATACCGTTTAATACGTTCTCAATTGTGCGATCCACCGTGGTAAGTGGTCGAGAATTCAATCTCAGAGGACTCGGGACCGAGTTCCCGCTCGCACGTATCACGTCGAGCAAAGAAATATTGTCTGGGTTGAGTCCCAAGGTGTAGCCTCCTCTGACCCCGTGGTGCGCTACCAGCAATCCGGCGTCTGCCAGATGCTGAAGAACTTTGGCAAGCGTTTCTTGAGGCAACCCATACGCCCCCGCAAGTTCTGAAGAGCTAATCGCCCCAGCGACTCCACGTTCAGCCACGTACTTCATTGCCATCAGGCCATACACGGCTCTTCTCGTGATCTGCACTCACAACCCCTTTGCACATTTCCCCATGAACGCTACCTTGCCTGCAGCAATAGCTCGCCGTACAATAAAAGTGTACCGAGTTGGTACTATTTATACCGGATTTGCACAACACGCTGATTTTAAAGCAGGTTACCGGTGATTCGACTAGGGAAATTGACTGACTATGGGCTGGTCTTGATGAGCCACATTGCGCGTTCGCCTGTGGAGCGGTTGCACACTGCTCGCGATCTCGCGGTGCAATGCCACCTCCCGGTTCCAACCGTCAGCAAGATCTTGAAAGCCTTGCTCCAGGGGGGACTGGTGGACTCACATCGCGGCATGAAAGGCGGATACACGCTGGCGCGAGAGCCGCATTTGATCAGTATTGCGGCGGTCATTGCGGCTCTGGAAGGACCGCTGGCTCTGACGGAATGCAGCCTAGACATCGCAGGGCTCTGCGAACTGGAGTCGTCTTGTCCCATCAAAGATAACCAGAGAATCATCAACCAGGTTGTCCGTGGAGCACTTGAAAGAGTGACGCTCTCCGACCTGATCAGGCCCATGCGACTCACAGCAATCCGAGACGGTCGAGGAAATCTGGTGCCGACAGTGAGAGTTGTACCCGGGAGCATGCAATGAACATAAACGTAGATACAATTCGCGATCTTGCCGAGCACGATTACAAGTGGGGCTTTGTCACCGACATCGAAGATGAGCGGGTTCCGAAGGGCCTCAACGAAGAGATCATCCGCGTCATCTCCGCGAAGAAGTGCGAGCCCGAGTTCATGCTCGACTGGAGACTGAAAGCCTATCGCCACTGGGGCTCGCTCGAAAAAGCGCAAGCGGAACCGAAGTGGGCGAACATCAAATACGGACCGATCGATTATCAGGATATCGTCTACTATTCGGCACCCAAGCAGAAGCCGGAGTTGAAGAGCCTCGACGAACTCGATCCCGAAATCCTCCGTACCTACGAGAAGCTGGGCATTCCACTTGCAGAGCAAAAGATGCTGGCGGGGGTCGCAGTGGATGCGGTTTTCGACAGCGTTTCCGTTGCGACAACCTTTAAGGAAAAGCTGGCGGAACTCGGAGTAATCTTCTGTTCATTCTCAGAGGCTGTGCAGAGGCATCCTGAATTGGTCCAGAAATATCTCGGCTCTGTCGTGCCCCACACCGACAATTTCTTCGCCGCCCTAAATGCCGCCGTATTCACCGACGGATCCTTCGTCTACGTCCCGAAGGGCGTTCGCTGTCCCTTGGAGTTGTCAACCTACTTCCGAATCAATGCGGCTGAGACCGGCCAGTTTGAACGCACGCTTATCGTTGCCGATGAAGGCGCCTACGTCAGCTATCTCGAAGGCTGCACTGCGCCGATCCGTGACAAACACCAATTGCACGCGGCGGTCGTCGAGTTGGTGGCCCTCGACAACGCGCAGATCAAGTACTCGACCGTGCAGAACTGGTATCCGGGCGACAAGCAAGGACGGGGAGGAATCTACAACTTCGTCACCAAGCGCGGGAAATGCCAAGGTGTGAACTCAAAGATTTCCTGGACACAGGTGGAGACCGGCTCGGCCATCACTTGGAAGTATCCAAGCTGCATTCTGCAGGGCGACAACTCTGTCGGAGAGTTTTATTCCGTAGCTCTGACCAACAACTATCAGCAGGCCGATACCGGCACCAAGATGATTCACCTGGGAAAGAATACGAGCAGCACGATCGTTTCGAAGGGCATCTCCGCCGGACACGGCCAGAATACCTACCGTGGCATGGTGAAGATCCTCAAAGGCGCTACCGGAGCCCGCAACTATACGCAATGCGATTCCCTGCTGATCGGGGACAAATGTGGCGCCCACACCTTCCCGTACATCGAAGTGAAAAACTCCACCGCGCGGATGGAGCACGAAGCTTCCACCTCGAAGATCGGCGAGGATCAACTCTTTTACTTGCAGCAGCGGGGACTGAAGACCGAAGACGCGGTGTCGATGATCGTGAATGGCTTTTGCAAGCAGGTACTTCGAGAGCTGCCGATGGAGTTTGCGGTCGAGGCACAGAAACTCTTGGGCGTCAGCCTAGAAGGCAGTGTTGGGTAACGAAAACGAGAGAAAGAAGAGACAAATAAAGAAGAGAAACAACAGGAAAGGAACCAATGAGCTTGCTCGAAATCAGGAATCTGCATGTCGCGATCGGTGGGGATGAAATCCTCAAAGGCATCGACCTTCGAGTGAATCCCGGCGAAGTACACTCCATCATGGGCCCCAATGGCTCGGGGAAAAGCACGCTCGCGCAAGTCTTGTCGCGCCGGGAAGCCTATAAGGTCACTGAAGGAGAAGTCCGCTTCAACGGCAAAGATCTTTTGGTGATGAAACCTGAGGAAGCAGCCTGCGAGGGCGTTTTTATGGCCTTTCAGTATCCCGTGGAGATTCCTGGGATCGGCAACACGTACTTTCTCCGCTCAGCTCTAAATGCGATCCGCAAATATCATGGCGACGACGAGGTGGATGCCATCGACTTCCTGCCGATGTTTCGCGAGAAACTCAAGCTCCTCGAGATGGACGAAAAGCTCATGAACCGTTCGGTCAACGAGGGATTCTCAGGTGGGGAGAAAAAACGCAACGAGATCCTGCAGATGGCGGTGCTCGAGCCAAAGCTCGCGATCCTGGACGAGACCGACTCCGGCCTCGACATTGATGCTCTGAGGATTGTCGCCAAAGGAGTGAATGCCATGCGCAGTCCGGACCGCGCCATGCTTGTGGTCACGCATTACCAGCGGCTTTTGAACCATATCGTTCCGGATTTCGTTCATGTGCTCGTAGACGGCAGGATCGTACGATCGGGCGGCCCCAACCTAGCGCTCGAACTTGAAGAGAAAGGCTATGGCTGGATCGAGGGTGAAGCGCGACAAGCCGTGTCGGTTTCCGGCTACTAGAGGAAGGTCAAGGTGACGACAGCAATTCAGAACGTCGGGACATATCTGGAAAGGTTCACGGAATTTCAGAGCCGAACACGCATTGAACACTTACCTTGGCTTCATAGACTTCGTGAGGATGCATTCGCACGCTTCTGTGCGACAGGTTTTCCGACCACGCACGATGAAGACTGGCGCTTTACGAATGTCGCGCCGATTGCACGCACGCAATTTGTGTTGCCGCCAATAGGTGCGGTTCAGATCTCCGGAGCTGACCTGCAACCTTGGCGCATGGAAGAAGCCGCAGTCGAGCTCGTCTTTATCGACGGACAGTTTGCGCCTGAATTATCGATGCTCGACAACGCGCAGCGGAGCATATTTGTTTCCGGTTTAGAAGAAACGCTCGTAAAGCACCCCGAACAGCTCGAGCCCCACCTCGGGCGTTATCTCGATATTCGGCGCGACCCTTTCTCTGCCCTGAACACCGCATTCGCCGATGACGGTGCATTCGTGCACGTCGGGCGCGGAGCCATATTGGAAAAGCCGATCCACCTGCTGTTTGTTTCTCGTGCCTACAGCGTCCCGACTATGATTCATCCGCGAAATCTACTTCTCTTTGAAGAAGAGAGCCAGGCCACGGTCATTGAGGAGTATGTGTCCCTGGGGAGCAGCACAATGCTGTGCAATAGCGCGACAGAGTTGATCGCCGGCGATAGCGCGACGGCTTCCCACTACATGATCGAGCGAGAGCATACGGAGGCGTTCAACATTTCTACGTTACAGATTCAACAGCATAGAAGCGCCAACGTTGCCTCGCACTCGCTTCTGTTGGGAGGCGGGTTGGTTCGGAACAACGTCCATCCCGTGCTGGCCGGCGAAGGTGGAGAGTGCCTGATCAGCGGCCTGTTTATAGGCGACGGCGGACAGCATCTCGACAACTACATGTATGTCGAGCATGCGAGTCCGCACTGCAGCAGCCGACAATTCTACAACGGGATTCTTGACGGCCGTGCCCATGGCGTTTTTCACGGACGGATCGTCGTGCATAAGGCAGCGCAGAAGACCGACGCCAAACAGACGAATCGTAATCTGCTGCTCTCTGACGATGCGCAGATCGACACCAAGCCCCAGTTAGAAATTTATGCCGACGACGTGAAGTGCACGCACGGAGCAACCATCGGCCAGATCGACGCCGATGCACTTTTCTATTTGCAATCACGGGGCATCGACGAGATGTCTGCCCGGAGGATTCTGCTCCTTGCCTTTTCTGGCGAATGCCTGGAACGCATGAAACCTGGCCCCGCGCGCGACCACGCGGAGCGCCTGATCCGTGGCCATTTACTGTCGATTGCGAGTCGTTCACCAGGCCAGAACGATGTAAGCCACGGCGAACCGGTCGCAGAACGAAGTTGGGAGGAGGTTGGATGAGTACCGCTGCTGGATTGCCTGCGAATGTGAGCGAGACATTACTTCACGAGATCCCGCGTTTCGATGTAGAACGTATTCGCGCCGATTTTCCGATACTTCAGGAAAAAATTCGCGGTCACCAGCTCGTGTATCTAGATAACGCCGCCACATCCCAGAAGCCAAAGCTGGTGATTGACGCCATTGTCCGCTATTACGAA
>QIAH01000392.1:10139-15194 GCA_003225465.1 Acidobacteriota bacterium
CCGGACGCATGTCGGGTCCGGCGATGACGTGTTGATCACGGCGATGGAGCATCACTCAAACATCGTCCCGTGGCAACTGCTTTGCGAAGAAAAGCACGCGAAACTGCGAGTCGCGCCAATCAACGACCATGGCGAGCTGATTCTTGACGAATTCGAACGCCTTCTCAGCCCGCGAACTAGAATCGTTGCCGTCGGCCATGTCTCGAATGCATTAGGCAGCCTGAATCCTGTCGCGACAATCGCAGAGATAGCGCACGCGAGAAATATACCCGTGCTGGTCGATGGTGCTCAAGCGGCCCCGCGTTTGCCTATCAATGTACAAGAGATTGACTGCGATTTCTACGCTTTCTCCGGGCACAAGGCATACGGACCGACCGGAATCGGTGTCTTGTACGGAAAGGCTTCCCTGCTGGAAGCCATGCCGCCATATCAGGGCGGCGGGGACATGATCAGTTCGGTCACCTTCGAGAAGACGATCTACAACAAGGTTCCGCACAAATTCGAGGCGGGTACACCTGACATGTCGGGCGCTGTCGGCTTGCGGGCAGCAATCGAATATCTGAACCACATTGGAATGAAAAATATCGCGTCCTACGAGCATGAGTTGCTGACCTACGCCACGGAAACCGTCTCCAATCTACCCGGCGTTCGCTTGGTTGGAACGGCACGCGAGAAGGCTGGCGTGCTCTCGTTCGTGATGGAGGACATCCATCCGCACGATATCGGAACAATACTTGACCAGGAGGGCATAGCGATTCGCACCGGACACCATTGCGCTCAGCCCGTCATGGAACGCTTTGGCGTGGATGCAACTGCCCGAGCTTCGTTTGCCCTTTACAACACAAAGGACGAAATCGACCTGCTGGTGCGCGGCATCCAAAAGGTGCGGGAGGTCTTCGGATAATGGCAGATTTGCGCGACCTCTACCAGGAGGTCATCCTGGAGCATAGCAAGGCTCCGAGAAACTACCGAGAACTGAAGGGAGCTGATCATAGGGCAGAGGGGTTCAATCCGCTCTGCGGCGATCGCCTCACGGTCTATGTACAGATGCAGGGAGATCTGATTCGCGACATTACTTTTCAGGGATCGGGGTGCGCTATTTCCAGAGCCTCGGCGTCAATGATGACCCAAAGCCTGAAAGGAAAAACAACGGATCAAGCGAGAACGCTCTTCGAAGACTTTCGGCAGACCGTAACGGGACAGACAACCGGAAATGGAAACCCGGTTGATCTGGGCAAGCTCGCAGTGTTCTCGGGTGTTTCACAGTTCCCGACCCGCGTAAAATGCGCGACCCTCGCCTGGCATACTTTGCAGGCTGCCTTGGAGGGAAAGCAAGAATCTGTTTCAACCGAGTAGCGGGAGCAATTTTATGAGCATGGGCCAATTAATCGAGCTAAAACGCGAGTGCGAAGCAATCGCGATTCCGAGTGGCATTCGCCGCGTGATTCCAGCGGGCACGATGCTGAGAATCTCACAGGTCTTGGGCAGTAGCTACACGGTGGTCAGCGAGATCGGCTACATGTGTCGAATTGATGCAAAAGACGCAGACGCGCTGGGGCTTCCTCCGAACACCGATGCTCAAGAACAACGAGAGACTCCGCACGGCGTCTTCAGCGAGGCCATGGTCTGGGATCAGCTCAAGACCGTGTACGATCCCGAAATTCCCGTAAACATTGTCGATTTGGGCTTGATCTATTCCTGCGAAGTTACCGCACGCGAAGATGGGGGGAAAAAGATTAATGTCCGAATGTCGATGACCGCTCCAGGCTGCGGCATGGGCAACGTGCTGAGAGCCGACGTTGAGAGCAAGTTGTCGCGCCTTCCCGAAGTGAAAGAGGTGAATGTGCAGGTGGTGTTCGATCCGCCCTGGCATCCTGGCCTGATGTCCGAGGCGGCAAGGCTGCAGTTAGGCTTCGACTTGGACATCGGTGGCATACCCTTAACCCGGATTTCCAGATGAGAGCGACGTCCGTCAGGCGCCGACACTATGAAGGCAGTCGTTGTTAGTCCGCCGCAACATCGGCTGACTGGCGCTGCTGGAGAAAGCTAAGGATTTTCCTGGACTACCGCGTGCGGCTAGCTCACCAAGACGCCACTCGATCAACTGGAGCAGAGTCTCCACGGTGATCCCGGCGTCCAGCATCTGTATCATTTGTTCGAGATTGAATCCGGCTTGCTCACCTGCAATTGCTAGCTTATAGACAGTCTGTGCTGTCGAGGGTCGCTGCAATCCCCCTGATAGGTGCAAAGACTAGGGTTCTCTTCTGGCAGGTAGCGTAGGCTGTCTAGAGTAAAGAAGCATTGATCTCGTATAACAAATCAAAGCGGTTCTTGGGCATAAGACAGACACAAAGGATTGTCAGTTGATCGCAGGACTCTTACAACACGGACTGCTGCGTGCTAGCTACATCCCATGGCTCGTGGGATTTGTAAGATCTCAACAGAGCACGGGCCAGTCTGTCCTCGAAGACTCGCGGACCGCAAGTCCCATTCACAAGTGCTCGAAGATGCTAACTGCCGCAAAGAGTCTCCTCCGCCGCCAAACGGGTGTCCCGTTTGCGCATTCGGGCCGATCAGGAACGTGCAATGCCGTGAGCACCGGATCTGAGACATCTTTCCGTACCATCCACATGATTCTTACGGGGAATTCAGGTTCCCGCGAATCGATGGTGCACCGGTGCGTCCTCTTGCGTCGGCGAGCCTCTGGTGATAATGTGAGCTCGAGTCTGGGAGGAGGATAGGGCGATGGAAAGACCGACCCGAGCGCTTGCTCAGACCTCAAGGGCCACGTAGTAGGCATCAGATCCGCCGAACCCCCACGACATCCTCACTCCCACCTGCGGGGAGACGCCTTGAAGTCCCAAAAAACAGAACTTGGGGGCCATCCCCTCGATGGTCGGCTCAATTTCCAAGACTGGAGGATGAATGTATGTGTTGGTTCTCGGCTGAGCATGCAAGCAAGATCGAAGAGGCCAAGGCGGGACAGCGCCTTGGAATCAAGAAAATGAACTGGGATTCCAACTGGGTGGTGCGTGAAACCGAACTCGAAAACCCGCGGCCTTGCCCCGTCTGCCTGATGGACCGAACCGAGGTGATGGTTCGGTTTTCAGAACATCAGCAAGCATTGCTGGCCTTCGGCCCAGAAGCCGGAGCGGTTTTCAGAATGCTAAAACACCCAAAGCGGGACATATTTGAGTTCGCGGATGGCAAACAAATTACATTGGGCGATCTGCCGGGTGGCGTGATCCTTGACGTTCTCGTTGTCCCAGGCTCGGAGCAGGTCTCGGCCGTCCTGAACATCGAGTCGGCTGAGCAGGACGAGGAGCAGAGGAAGAAAGAGCCACTTCTCGACCGGTTGCTGGCACATTTCTAGCTGCCAGAGAAAAAACATGTTGAACGTGATTCTTCGCAACGTGCTTGAAGAGAGGGCGGAACTCGGATTCCGCCCTCGATTAGAAAAACGTCAAGAACCGCTTATGGCGTGATAGCTCAGAAAAGTGCGCAGTTCGACTTGAGCTCCTCGATCTGACAGGTTGTGAAGAAAACAGCTGGAAACGCTCATCGGCAGATCAGTATGCGCGTGCCACGCGAGACTATCAACGAGCTCGGTGATTCCTCAAGATCAAAGGGTGCCACCCATTGTTTGCGTGTGCCGATCTTCATCCATGCGTTTCACTTTGGATCTCTTTTCATGAAGACACCACAACCCGAGTGTGTTTCGCGATCTGAGCAGGGATGACGCCGGAGGGTTTGACCTAAGTGTCGCCAACTACCGTCTCTCAATCAACCCTACACCCGTGGGAAGAAATCGCAACTACAGTAGTCAATGTATTGTCACAATCAGGTTGCAATTGAGGGACGACGACCGCTCGCCTTGCCCCTTGCATCTAACGACCTTGAGCCACTTCCAAGGAGGTGCATATGAAACGCATGCTTTGGGGCTTGGTTTTGGTGTTTGTGACTTCAGCTTTCGCGCAGCAGCAGCCGCCGATCGGCCCACCCTACACAACGCCTCCGACATTCCCGCAGGACAAGGCGCCTAGGCAGCAGATGCCGCCTGACACGAAAGCACCACCACCTTCAGATAGCTTGTCCACTGCTCAAGTTCAACGGCAGATTCAGGAAAAATTGATTGCCGAACCGGCGTTAGCGAACACGAATGTCGAAGTCAAGACGACCGATAAGTCGGTAACCCTCACTGGGTCGCTGGATACGGAAAGGCAACACGACCTAGCACTCCGCATCGCTCAATCGTATGCGGGTGACCGAAAGATTGTGGACAAGATCAAGATTCGAGGATAGGCATAACAAACCACGGAGTTCCTTTACGCAGATAGGAATAGTTGTAGCGATCTGGCAGCCGAAGATTTGTGCTGTTTTGCCATGACGAAGCCAGCGGAGAGCAACACAGAGGCTGCCGTCCCCATAGGCAAAGCCGCTGTTCACCGATGAGTCACAAAAAATCGAGTCGCCGCCCCTAAGTCACTCACGCAGCGTTGGTGATCTCGCTCGGCATGGCCAGGCATTCAAAAATCTCAACAGTGAAATTTTGCACCCGGCCATGGGGGGGCCTGCAATAATTCTTTTACAGCCTCCATTGATTCGGCTTGGAGAATTGAATACCCCACAGCCTTTGAGCTGCCGCCAACCGCCGATGCCCCGCTGACAGTTATGCTGTCGTCCAAGGGCGCTCCGCAGATCAACGATTGCATGCCTATTGCTTAGGGCGCTCTGCAGAACAGCGAACAGATTCCTCGATCTAATCCGCGACGGGTTAGTATCCGGGTTGTAGGTTCCATCCGGGACAATATGGATGAGGGTGGTGCCGCGCTGTGGCGAATTGCAAGTCGCGAGCGGTTGTTCGACCGTCGCAAAAATGCTGCCGCAATACAACCCCATCGCCTGTTGCTCGTCCCCGGTTAGAGTAAGGGCGGTAGCGTAATCCGGAACGCTGACCACAACCAGGCCGCTGTCGAAACGCCAGGTCAAGCCAAGCCAAAGTCCTCGCAAATCCTTCGCTGAGAATTGATACTGAAGGTTGGTTGTCTGTTGGAA